>CALEKU010000041.1 GCA_937902745.1 uncultured Armatimonadota bacterium | reverse complement strand
CGGAGCCCGCGGAGGCGGGCTTGAATCACAGAAGCCGGGACTTCAGTCCACGGCGGCCAGGGGGCGGCAACAACGGGCGGCGGTGAAGGAGAAGGTGTGCAGTATTTCGACAGGGAGCGTGCAGAAGAGCGCCTGAGCAACATCCAGGCGGCAGTGTACCGGGAGAGCCGGTCGCTGGGGCCGCTACAGTTCCGCTCGGCTTCGGAGCCCGAAGGCGACGAAGGGGGGGCAGAGGCGGGCGTTGGCCATACGTGGGATCAGCGCGACGGTGAGGAGACGGTCTGGTTTCGGGGGAGCGTCGCTGTGCCGGCGGAGTGGGCGGGGGAGCGGGTGGCGCTCCGGTTCGACTTTGGGAACTGCACGCCGCTCCTCTATCTGGACGACGCGCCGTACCAGGCGCTTGATGAGGGCCACGACGATGTCCTGCTCCACGACCCTGCGACGGGTGGCGAGACCCACGATTTTGCAGTTGAGTGTCATCCCCTGGCAGAGGGAAGCGGGGAGTTTCGCGCCGCAGAACTGGTTCGATTAGATCGAACCGCCGAAGGACTGTACTACGACCTCCTGACCGCGATCGAACTGGCGGATGTTCTGGCGGCGGGGACGCCGGAACATGTGGCGCTTATGACTGCCCTGGACGCCGCGGTTGACGCCCTGGACAGCGGCGACGCATTTCTCGCCAGTCTGCCCGCCGCCCGGGCGGCGCTGCGTGAGGGCTTCTTCGACCGGTTTACGGAGGCGGACCCGGAGCGCGACCCGGAGGTGTTGTGCGCGGGCCACGCGCCTCTCGACCTGGTGCCGCGGGCACTCGCGACCGCGGCGCGGTGGATGGCGGAGTACCCCGAGTACCACTTTACGCAGGCGTCGCCGCAACAACTCGCGCACGTCCGGGAGTTGTCTCCTGGTCTGTGGGAGAGGCTCAAGGCCCGCGCGGCGGAGGGGCGCTTCGAGCCAACCGGTGGCGTCTGGGTCGAGCCCGATCTCCACGTTCCCTCGGGGGAGTCGCTCCTACGGCAGTTCTTCCACGGGCAGCGGTTCCTCGAACAGGAGTTCGGGCGGCGGGCGACGGCCTTCCTGGATACCGCCGGGGCCGGCGCCTCCGCCGCCCTGCCCCAGATACTCGCGGGCTTTGGGATTCGGGCGTTCCTGACCACCGGCTCTTCCGGAAGTCCGCCTGCGGACACATTCACCTGGCGCGGCATCGACGGCACGGAAGTGCTGGCCCACCGCGCGCCCTCCAGTGGCGATCTGACGCCCGCCAGGGTCAAAGAGACCTGGGATGCGTACCGGCAGAAGCCGCTGAGCCACGAACTGCTGCGCCTCGTCGGAGGGGGCAGCGGGCCAACCCGCCGGATGCTGGAGGTGGCGCGTCGCCTGAGGGCTGTGCCGGGGCTGCCGCGCTGCTCGTTTGGCGCGGTGGAGCCGTTCTTGACCCGTCTCGCCGGGCGGGTGGAGGGCGACTCCCGGCTGCCCCGCCGGGTCGGTGAACTTCTGCCGGAGGGAGAGCGGGGTGTGGCTGGCCCTTCGGGGCGTGTTGCGCGCCTGAACCGGCTCTGCGAGGTCGCTCTGCGTAACGCCGAGGTCTTCTCAGTGCTGGCGGAGCGCGAGGCCGGGGTGGCGTACCCAAAGGAGCGCCTGGACGCTGCCTGGCTCACCCTGCTGCGCAGCCAGACGCGTGATGTGCTCTCGGGCGCCGGTTCGCCGGAGGACGCGGCGCGGGCGGCCGGGGAACTCGAAGGCGTACTGGCCAAGGCGCGGGCTGTGACGGACGCCGCGCTGGACGCCGTGGCGGCGAAGGTAACGCTTTCCGGGGATGCCGTGGTGGTGTTCAACCCGACCGATACCCTGCGCCCGTCCGACGTGGCGCGGGTGACGGTGCCGCCCACACACATCAAGGCGGTGGAGTTCGCCGACGAGAACGACGCCCCGCTCCCGGCGCAACTTCTGGGCGTCTCCCCCGGAGGCGGGCGGGAGTATCTGGTCCTGCTCAACGAGGTCGGCGCCCTGGGCTATCAGACGCTCACGGTGGGCAAGCCTGGCGGCCCGGCGGAGGAGTCCAGCGTGCGGGTGGCGCTTGCCCCCGGGGGCAATACCCTCGCCGTCACCCTGGAAAACGAATTCGTGCGCGCGGCCTTCGATGCGCGCGGAGAGCTCGTCTCACTGGTCCACAAGATCTACGCCGACGAGGAGGACCAGGACTCGGTCACCGAGCGTGAGGTTCTCGCGCCCGGTCGGACCGGAAACGCCCTGGTCGCCTGGGGGGAGCGGGCGCACCCGCTACGCGACGCGGCGTCCGACGTGCAGGTGAAGATCGTGGAGAAGGGGCCGGTGCGGGCGGGGCTGGAGATCAGCCGCCGGTTCCGGGAGTCCACGGTGACGCAGCGGATTTATCTCTATGCCCACTCGCCTCGCCTGGAGTTCCACACGGAGGCCGATTGGCGGGAGAGGGGGATGCGGCTCACGGCGGAGTTCCCGGTCGCGGTAAACGCATTCCGCGCAACGTTCGAGATGGCGCACGGGGCGGTCGAGCGGCCCACGCATCGGGATATCCCCGGTGAGGCGTCCCCGCCGGACGCCGCGGCGCACCGGTGGCTGGACCTGTCCGAGGGGGACTACGGCGTCAGTATCCTGAATAATGGCGCCTGCGCGTGCGACGTTTGGGATAACGTCCTGCGCCTGACACTCCTCACGGACGGAGCGCCGCTACAGGCGGAGGCGGGGCGGGAACGGCACCCTCTTACGTACTCCCTGCTGCCGCACACCGGCGACTGGCGTTCCGAGACCGTGGACGAGGCGTTTGCGTTGAACTACCCGCTGATTACCCGCTTCGTACCCCGGCCTACCGGCCGCGGCGCGCAGCAGCAGCAGCAGCGCGACCTGCCGGCGCGCTACGAACTGGCGACGGTGAACGACCAGGGAATCGTGATCGACGCGATCAAGCGCGCGGAGGACGGCAACGGGGTCATCGTGCGCCTGTATGAGGCATTCAATACGCGCGGTACGGCGACGCTGACCGTCGGCTTCGATGTCGCGGAGGCGTTCGCGGTAGACCTGATGGAAGGGAACCCACAGCCGGTGGAGGTCCGCGGCGGCGGCGATATCGCCTTCGCCTACCGTCCCCACGAGGTCAAGACGTTCCGGCTGATCCCGGGATAGGAGCGCCATGAGCGAAGACCAGGGTGAGAAGTACGACCCGACGCCCCTGCGGCTTGCCGCGGAGCGCGTACTGTCCGGGGCGCTTCGCGGCAAGCCGGTGCGATTGGAGACGGCGGACGTACTGCGGGACGGGGGGCGCAACCGCGCGGCACGGTTCCGGGTGGCGGACGGGCCGGAGGACGCCCCCGCGACCGTGATCGCCAAGGCAAACGTCGGGGACGCGGAGAAGGCGTTCGACCCGGAGGACGACGCGCCGGGGGCGCACGCCTGGCGCTTCTACAACGAGTGGGCGAGCGGCGCGTTCCTGGGCAGTCTTGGGGATGAGCCGCCGTTCGCCGCGCGCGTGCTGGGCGGAAGCCGCGCGGAGGGACTGATCCTGCTCGAAGACCTGGGCGCGCCGGACAGCATGGCCGACCGTATGCAGGGCGACGACCGCCCGGCGCTGGAAACGGCGCTGCGGACCTACGCCCGCACCCTCGGGCGCCTGCACGCGGCGACGGCGGGGGCGGAGCGCGAGGCGGAGTTCACGCGTTTGCGCCTTTCCCTTGGGGGGCGGGAGACGGCGCGCGAGCGGGAGGGAGGGCACTGGCTGCGTGAGCAGGTGGAAGTCTTCCGGCGCCTCTGTGACGCGGTAGGCGTGGCGCCCGCGTCGGGCTTTGATGAGGAGGTGGCGGCGGTGCAGGCGTCGCTGGACGACCCCGGGCCGTTCCTGGCGTTCGCGCCCTGCGATACCTGCCCGGATAACCACAAACTCATGCCGGACGGCTCGCTGCGCCTCTTTGACTTCGAGTTCTCCGGCTTCCGCCACGCGCTTCTGGATGCCTCCTACCTGCGGGTGCCGTTCCCGACCTGCTGGTGCGTCAACCGGCTGCCGGCAGAGGTGGTCGACGACCTGGAGGCAGCCTACCGGGAGGAGCTGGCGCGCGGCTGCCCGGAGGCGTCCGACGACGCCGTGTTCGCGCGCGAGATGCTGCGGGCCTGCGCCTACTGGGCGCTTTCCACCGTAACCTGGGGGTGGGAGAAGTATCTGGAAGAGGATTCGCGCTGGGGACTCGCCACCGTGCGGCAGCGGCATCTGGTGCGCCTGGAAAACCTTGTCAGCCTCTCCGAGCGGGCCGGCGGGGCGGGTCTCCCGGCGATCGCAGACACTGCGCGCCAACTGCGGGGCGCGCTGGGAGGCCGTTGGTTACCGGGTCTGGAAGAGATGCCGCTGTACCCGCCGTTTCGCGGCGCGGGAGCGTGATAGAGTGAGAACATGAGCCAAGACATTCTGCCGACACCGAGCACCTATGCCGAAGCGGGCGTTGACATCAACGCGGGCAACGAGGCCGTTCTGCGCATGAAGGAGCACATCCGCTCCACATTCACGCCGAACGTCCTGGCCGACGTTGGGGCGTTCGGCGGCATGTTCGCGTTCGACAAAGACGCGGTTCCGGACCCTGTACTGGTCTCGTCCGCGGACGGGGTGGGCACCAAGATCAAGGTCGCGGTCCTGGCGAACCGGCACGACACCATCGGGCGCGACCTGGTCTGGCACTGCGTCAACGACATCCTTGTTCAGGGCGCCCGGCCTCTCTTCTTCCTCGACTACTTCGGGACGGGGCGGCTATCGCCCACCGTTGCGGCGGACGTGGTCAAGGGGGTTGCCGAGGGCTGCCGCACCACGGGCTGCGCCCTGATTGGCGGCGAGACGGCGGAGATGCCGGGGATGTACGCCGACGGGGAGTACGATCTGGCGGGCTTCATCGTGGGGCTGGTGGACCGGAACCGTATCATCGATGGGCGCCGCGTCGCCCCGGGGGACGTTCTGGTCGGACTGGCGTCCGACGGCCTGCACACGAACGGCTACAGCCTCGCGCGCCACGTCCTGTTCGAGCGGGCGCGCCTGTCGGTCGATTCCTACGTCCCGGAGTTGGGTACGACGGTGGGCGAGGCGCTGCTGGCCCCGCACCGGTGCTACGCCAGTGCTATTCTGCCGCTTCTGGAGCGCTTCGACATCCACGCGATGGCGCACATCACGGGCGGTGGCTTCTACGACAACATCCCGCGCGCCCTGCCTCCCGAGTGTTCGGCGGTGGTGGAGCGGCGCGTGTGGGAGCCGCTGCCGATCTTCAACTTCATCCAGAAGGTCGGCAATGTTCCGGTCAATGAGATGTTCCGCACCTTCAACATGGGCATCGGGATGGTGCTGATCGTCCCCGCCGAGCAGGGAGTCGCCCTGGTGGCGGCGCTGAACGCCGCCGGGGAGCGCGCCGCCCTGATTGGCGAGGTGGCGCGCGGCAGCCACGACGTCCAGATCGTCTGAAAGCGCGCTCGCGAAAAAGCCCGGGGCCGCCGTAGTTTTCTGCGGCGGCCCCGGGCTTTTCGTTACGTGTCGGCGTTTACCGCGCGACCGCTTCTCGCTCCCGCTCCTGGGCGCGCTTGCGCATCTTGGCATCCAGCTCGCGCTTGCGCATGCGGACGCTCTTTGGGGTGACCTCCAGCAGGTCATCCGGGCCGATGTACTCCAGGCACTTGTCCAGACTCATATCGGTCGGCGGGGTCAGGCGGATCGCCATGTCCGACGTCGAGGAGCGCATGTTGGTCAGCTGCTTGGTCTTGCAGACGTTGACCTCCAGGTCACCCTCGCGCTGGTGCTTGCCCACGATCATCCCTTCGTACACGGGGACGCCGGGACCGACGAAGAGCTGCCCCCGCTCCTCGGCGTTGGACAGGCCAAAGGGCGTGGTCGTGCCCGTTTCGGACGCCACCAGCGAGCCCTGGCGCGCCCGCTGAATCGCCCCCGTCCACGGGCCATAGCCCTCGAACAGGGTGGACAGGACGCCCGTGCCGCGGGTAAGCGTCAGGAACGCGTTCCGGAAGCCCAGCAGGCCGCGCGTGGGGATGACAAACTCCAGGCGCTGGCCACCGCGCTCGCCCGGCCGCATGTCCTGCAGCTCGGCGCGCCGGGTTCCGAGCGCCTCCATCACCGCGCCCTGGTACTCCTCGGGCACCGAGATCAGGACCCGCTCATACGGCTCTTCCTTGCGCCCGTCCTCACCCACGCGCGTCAGGACTTCGGGCATCGAGACCTGGAGTTCATACCCCTCGCGCCGCATCGTCTCGATCAGGACGGCCAGGTGCAACTCCCCGCGGCCGAAGACCACGAACTGGTCCGGCGAGTCGGTCTCCTCCACACGCAGCGAGACGTTCGTTTCCAACTCTTTGAACAGACGCTCGCGCAGCTTACGGCTTGTGGAGAACTGCCCCTCGCGCCCGGCGAAGGGGGAGGTGTTCACCCCGAACGTCATCTGTAGCGTCGGCTCGTCCACCTTCGGCGCGGGCAGCGGGGTCGGTTTGTCGCCCGCCGCAATCGTCTCGCCGATAGTAATCTCCGGCAGGCCCGTTACCGCGATGATGTCGCCCGGGGTGGCCGCCTCGACCGGAACGCGCTTCAGCCCCTCGTACACGAATACGCTCTGCAGGCGGCTCTGGTAGCTGGTCTGATCCCGCCGGAACACCGTCACCATCTGGTTCGGCTTCAGGGTCCCGCTGAACACCTTGCCGATGCCGAGCCGTCCCAGGTAGGGGTCACCGTCGATGGTGGAGATCAGGGTCTGAGTCCCGTCGGTCACGCTCCCGGTGGTCTTCGGCGCGGGGATGTGCTGGAGGATCGTCTCGAAGAGCGGTTGCAGGTTCACCGCCGGCTCCTTCTCCAGGTCCGTGGTCGCCTTGCCCTCCAGGGCGTTGGCGTAGACGATGGGGAACTCCAACTGCTCGTCGTTTGCGCCCAGGGTCACAAACAGGTCGAACGTCTCATTGATGACCCAGTCGGGGCGGGCGTCGGCGCGGTCGATCTTGTTGACCACCACCACCGCCTTGTGACCGGCCTGCAGCGCCTTCTCCAGCACGAAGCGGGTCTGAGGCATCGGTCCGTCCACCGCGTCCACGAGCAGCAGCACGCCGTCCACCACCAGGAGGACACGCTCCACCTCGCCGCCGAAGTCAGCGTGACCAGGGGTGTCCACCACGTTGATCTTGTGGTCCTTGTACTTGATGGCCGTGTGCTTGGAGACGATGGTGATGCCGCGTTCGCGCTCCTGGTCCATCGAGTCCATGACGCGCTCGGCGACCTCCTGGTTGTCGCGGAAGACGCCGCCCTGGCGGAGCATGCCGTCGAGCAGGGTGGTTTTGCCGTGGTCTACGTGAGCGATGATAGCGATGTTCCTGAGCATGGCTGCGGTTCCGGGACTTTCTGAACAGGGCCTCGTACCGCGTAGAAATGCGCGGAAAAGGCAGCGGGGCGCGAAAAGGCCCGCACCGGCGGCAAGGAGCCGTCCTCGGCGCGGGCCACTACAACAACGGGAGATTGTATCATGCGCCCCGGCACCGGGCAAACCACGGCGCCTGCACCTACGGATTAGTGGTTTTCAGAATTTCCTTGCAAATGACAACATGTCTGGCTGCCTTACTGATATTGGTTTGGCATAGATCTACAAAGCAACGGGCGCAGTTTGCGTAGCGGGCGCGTTCGGACAGCAAGAACGATAACGCAGCGGAGCCGTCTTCATCGCCTTGACGAGCAAGCTTACACACAGGCCAAACAGTTATCGCAAGATGTTCGGCCCGCATTTCCATGAGTTGATCTCGGTTGAGGCTGAAGAAATCGATCATCACGCGGGCGCGTCGGTTCTTCACACCACGCTTGTGACGTGGCACGGCGGTAACGCCCTCGAAGGCGATCAAGTCCTGGGGGTCTTCGTCGTCTGTACCTATGGGATACACCAGAAAAGGCTTCTCTTCGGCATACTGGGCGGGATGGTCTCCCTCCACTCTGCGTGGTCCAGCAATAGGGAAGTAGTCACTCTTAAGGAGAGTGTTGCAGGTCTTGCACGCCGCGGCGTAGTTCCCGGGGTGGTAGGAAAGCAGGTAGTACCCGTGTTCGGACTCGTCTCCAGTGGCGAACCGATAGTGCAGTTCAGAATCAGCAGATGGCCAGCGTCGGATTCGGCCTTTGGGGCGGAAATGCTCCAAGTCCCACTGAATGGGCCCCCAAGAGCCGCCTTCTAACCGCGTCTCGCAATAGATGCACTTGCGGTACTGAAGGCGCATGAAAACGGGCTTGACTTCTGACCAAAAAGGGGGCAGTTTCCGCTCCCTGCCATCCTCGCCCGCAACAGATTCCGTGTAGTATCCCAACTCCCGAAAGAGTTGGGTTCGCTCGGCGGCGCGCTCGCGCCAGGTTGGGGAGGCTGTATCTATCTCGGCTTCGATCTCTGCCAGCGTCCCCGTGTAGCGGATCATTCCGCTCCGATCTCCTCCAGAATTCGCGCCGCCGTCCGCTCCGGGTCCTGCTCCAACGTACGCGCCGCCATATCGCTCAGGGTTCCCGTGCCCGGTGCCCGGGTAGAAGCCAGCCCGAAGTAGGAACTGGTCAGCACCTGATTGGCTGTTTTGCCGTAGATGTTCTCCTGGTACTGCCGCACGACCGCTGCGCCGTTGTGATCCGTTTCCATCACATAGATGTTTTCCGGTTCCAGCGTTCCGGCGACCAGAGGACTGTGTGTGGAGAAGAGGAACTGCAATTTCGGGAAAGCCTTCGCTACCTGCTCCACGACGACGCGCTGCCACTCCGGATGCAAAAACAGGTCGATCTCGTCCACAATGACGACACCGGGCATGTCGGTCAGTTTCTTGTCATCGTCCTGAACGCGGGCAATCTGTACCAGCAAGTCCCAGACCCAACCTATGAAGGTTCGATAGCCGTCCGAAAGCGCGTTAAAGGGAAGCAGTACACCGTTGACATCGAAAAGCGGTCGGTCTTGCTCATCTACTGCTTCCGACAGGTCTACCCTGTCCGGCATCAGGGCGTTCAGCGTATCCCGTGCTTCGGCAAACCGATTTCGCTTCAGCAGTTGGAGGTATCCGTATGTGAAGGGAACCAATCCCACGTGATCTTCGAACAGTCCCGCAACACGCTGGTAACGCACAGTCCGGTTGGTTTCGCTATATCCCTCCGGCCTTTCACTCCGGCGGCTTGCGCCGTATCCCGCGATAAAAAACGTGGAGCTGTCGTCCGACAACCAGGCGATGGAGAAGGTGTCCTCAGCCGTAACAACCTGCTCAATATCGCCACGTCGTCTGATTTCAACGGACTCTGTAACGGAGCTACGGTTAGTCAGAGGGGAGGCCTGCTCTATCGGTTCAAGAAGAAAATCGGCCGTGACGACCGCAGAATTTGCATCCTGGTTGGTACTGCCCGAGGGGAAGCGGCGAACGAGAAAGTCGGATTTGAAGCCACTGGAATGAGTCAGGTAGTTGAGAGATACGAGCGATACGGCTTTGAATACCGCGGACTTGCCCGACCCGTTATCGCCGAGGAATAGGTTGACGTTATCGAGGTGGTTTGGGGCTTTGTGGCGTGGCGAGGAGCGGCGGCCCGGGTAGTTTAGCTCCAGTTCCGTCTCTTCGAAGCACCGAAAGTTGCGAATGGTCAGTTTCTCGACGTACACGCTACGGCCCTCCCCCATTGCCCTCAACTTATGATAGGCATCCTCCGCGCCATTTGGCAAGGGGGGCTCACCGCCTCAGCGGGGGATGTGCGTTGCCAGGTAGCGCTGATACAGCTTGCAGCGGAAGCGTACGCGCCCGCCGCGGTCCTGACGGATTACCCCGGCCGAGAGTAGGCGGTAGTGGGCCGGGTGGTCTACCCCGACCGGGGCGGCGCTCCCGGCGTCCGCGAGCAGGGTGCGGGCGTAGTCGGTGACCTCCGGGAGGCGCACCACGGCAATCAGGAGGCGTTTGAGGTGGTCATGGAACGGTCCATCGTCCCGGTGGGCCTGCTCCATGAGGGTGGCAAAGCTGCACTTGCCGGTGGCGAGGGTGTCCAGCGCCTGACGCGACAGGAACGGCTGCCCTCCGATAAGGTCATGCAACTGCTCCGCTTCGGCGTAGCTGTTGAGGGGGCTGCCGTAGCGCCCGTTCAGGTCCACCAACTGCTGGAGGTTGAAGTCTTCGAGGTCCAGCCGCCGGCCGACGTTGAAGGGGGATTGGTTGAGGTCCTGAATGAACAGGTGCGCCTCGGTCGCGTAGGCGATGAGGATGCTGAGCTTGCTCCAGGGGCCGCCGGGCTCTGTGGAGCGCGAGTTGTGCCAGGAGCGCACCAGCCCGAAGAAGTCGGCGGCGAAGGGGGCGGAAAAGAGCTTATCCGCCTCGTCGATGCACCAGACCAAGGGCTCGTCCGACTGGTCCAGGAGTTCGCGCAGGAACTGCTCCATGTTCAGATTGGCGCCGAACAGGTCCAGCCACTCCGTCGCGAAGTCGTAGGAGAACTTGAGCTGTCGGGAGAGGGTTGCCGCGAGGAGGCGGCAGAACGCGTCTTCGTCCTGCATCTGCGCGGCGGTGAGCTTCTGGAAGTCGGTGAGGGCGACGCGCCAGCCCTTCTGGCGAGCGATTCGCGCGCCGCGCGCCTGCAGGCTCGTCTTGCCGATCTGGCGTGCGCCCTTGATCAGGAGGATACTTTCCCGGGCGTCGAGCGCCGCCGCGAGTTCCTGGTCGCAGGAGCGCTCCACGTAGAACGGAGAGTCGGGGGGGACGGCCCCGCCGACCGGCTCCAGTTTAATCTCCCGCTGGCGCACCTTGATAGGCTCGCGTATCGCTGACATCAGCTCGGCGACCAGGCGCTGATCGTCCCGGGGGCCGCTCCAGTAGAACTGGTTGAGCGGCGCGATGACGGCCATGATGGCGCTGCGGGCCGTCCCCTCGGCCCCGATGTTCACGGGCAGAATCAGGGGCTTGCCGGTTCGATGCTGCTGGTCGTTGGCCGCCTCCAACTCCCACTCCAGCATCTCGCTTTGCATCGACTCCGGCGAGACAATGGCGATTACGGCGTCCGCCGAGCGAATCCGCTCCTCGCTCTCCCGCGCCCAGTCGATACTGAGCTTGCGGTGACGGTCGAGAAGGACCTCGTACCCGCCTTCATGTAGCGTTGCCTCCAGCAGCGTCAGTATGTTCTCGTCCGGCTGGGCGTCCCGCTTATAGAGGACGGCCACCTTGCCCCGCGAAGGAGGCGCGCCGGTTTCCGCCGTTCGCTCGGGGCCGTCCGTCCGCGCGGCGACAAACCGGGCCGGCGGGTCGCAGCGCCCGAACCCGTCGCCAGCGAGGCTACTGATTGTCAGGCGCAGCCCGTGCTTGACCTCGGCCTCACCCAGAAGCGTGACGCAGGGGGACCACTCGTCGAACTCGCCCAAGAGCGCGGCGTACTGCGCAGAGAGCAACAGATGGTCCACATCTCCCAGATCCATCACGCGCTGCGCCGTGTTGATGCCCTCGCCGACCACGTTCTCCTTGCCGCTGATGTCGATTTGCCGCTGCACCAGGCCGCTGTGCATGCCGACACGGAAGGGCAGGGGCGGCATCTGATTCCGCGTCGCCCGCGCCAACTCCACCGCGCAGCGCGCGGGCCCGGTGACGTCGTGGAAGAACAGCAGGGCCATGCCGTCCCCGGTTGGCACTGCCAGGACCTCGCCCTGCGCCACCGCGCGCGAGAAGGTGTCGGTGCCGCGGACGGCGGCGTTGAGGCGGTCCAGAAGGTATCCCTGCGTCCGAATCTTCTCCTGGCTGTACCCCACGAGATCCAGGAAGAGAACGTGTGCGATCTGGACCGGCCGCACCGGGTCCGCTTCGTGTGTCATGGGCGATTCTCCCTCTTTCCGGCAGAGGTGGAGAGATGCCTTCCGCGGCGGCTTGCCTGGTACTGCGGGGAGGAGATGATGCTGTAGTGCCGCCACGCCGCCTCGACCTCGGAGGATGTGGCGGGTACGGACACGGAGCCGGTATTCGCCTCGATGCGCTGGCAGGAAAGGACGGTGGCGAGGTGCATCGCCTGGGCCGGTATCGGCGGCTCCAGGAGCTTCCAGACGGCGGCGCCCACCCAGCCCCCGGCCGCGAAGTGCTTCCCGTTCGGGGAGACCGCAAGCGAGGTACATCCCTCCACCCGGGGGATATCCTGCCTCTCCCCGATGGCTACCCCCGTGTCCGCGTCCCAGAGGCGCACAAAACTGTCCAGACCGGCGGTTACCGCCAGGGTGCCGTCGGGTGAGAAGCGGACGGAGCGCACCTCGCGTTCGTGGCGGAGGGGGGTGCCCATTTGTTCGCCTGCCGCAACGTTCCACAGGTACGCCGCCCCGTCCCGTCCACAGGTCAACAGGCGGCTCCCGTCCGGACTCAGGGCGGCGTCTACGATAAAGGTGGTGACCGGGAACTCCGTCCTCTCTCTCCCGCTGGCGACGTCCCACACCACGACGCGCGACCGACTGGTCGCCCCCGGCGTATGTCCGCTGCGCAGGAGGCGCGTGTCCTTTCCCCAGCAGAGCAGGGAGCGGCCGTCGGCGGAAAACAGCAGGCGGTCGCCCGGGGTCCGCCCGGGGGCGGTCAGTCTCCGGCGCGAGCGAGCGGCTACGTTCCCGCTTGCATCGAGGTCCCACACGTACACGCCGTCCCAGCAGACCGCTGCTATGCGCTTCTCGTCCGAGCAGACCGCCACGTCCTCTACCGGGCTGCCGAGCGTTAGTGGCGGGCCGGCGGCGGCCCCGGTGGAGGCGTTCCAGACGAGCAGCTTTCCGTCACTCCCTGCGGTGTAGAGCCTGCTGCCGTTTACGGAAAAGACGGCCCGGTTGACCGTCGCTTTGCTGCCCGGGTGGCGAAGGACGGGGAGCAGGGGCTTGCCGTTCCGCACGTCGTACACAGCCGCGCCGCCGCCTTCCGTAAGCAGCGCGATCCGTCTGCTGTCTGGTGCGAAGTCAGCGAAGCGGACGGGAATGCCGTCGTTGAAGGGGCGCGAGGGAAGGGGGGGCGAGACTGCCTGCCCGTTATCCGCGTTCGCGATCTGCGTACGGCCATCGCTGATCACCGAAGCGATGAATTCGCTGTTCGGGCTGAACTCCACCTGTTCCACGAAGATGTTTCCCGGCAATGCGACGGCGCTGTGGACGGGCGTTTCGGAGCGGGACAGGTCCCAGAGCCGGCAGGCGCCCGTGACATCCCCGATCGCGAGCTGTTGCCCCTCCCGGTGGAATGCCGCTGCCGTGACCATATCCAGGGAGCGGAGCGGCGGCGAATCGGGGGTGCCCGTCTGCGCCTCCCAGATGCGAGTCACCCCGTCACGCCCTCCGGAGACGATGCGCGTCCCGTCCGGGGAGAATGCGAGAGCGCTCACCCCACCGCGATGGTTGCCGAACTCGAGGGGGGGGGAGGACGATGCCGGGACGTCGCCGCTCAGCGGAAAGACTTTGATCTTTCCTTCGCTGTTGCCGATGGCCACGGCCGAACCGTTCTCCGCCATCGACACCACCGTCGTATAGTTCGTTATCCAGCGGGTCGGTGTGCCCCAACCGCCCGTGGTCGCGCTCCACTGATAGAGCTGGGTTTGCCGTGACGTGCCGAGGACGACGGTTTGCCCGTCGGAACTCAGCGCCATCCCGTTGATACGACAGTCCGTCTCGAGCGGCTTCCCCAGGGGCGCTTTGCGGTCCACGGAGTACAGTATTGCGGAATCGGGAAGAAACTCAGAGGCCTGTCCGGAGGTGACGGCGAGGACGGACCCGTCCGCGTTCAACTGCGGCGTCAGTGCCGGGCCGGGGGCGCCGCGTACCTCGAAGAGCAGGCGCCCGCCGCGCACTTCGAAGACGGCGACGGCGCCGGCCGCGTCGCGGACCGCCACCCGGCGGCCGTCGCGGCTGAAGGACGCATCCCGCAGGACCGCGCCCCCGCCGAACTGGAGCGGCGGGGAGGCGGGCGCGGCGGCAGCCGCCACGCGGGAAACGTCCCATACGCGCGCTGTGACCGCGCCCGGAGCCCCGGCTGCCGTCAGGACCAGCCGGCCGTCGGGCGAGAGGGCGATGGGGGAGCCGGCCGTGCGAGGAAGGGAAGTCTGTTGTTCCGCGTGGTGCGTGCTCGGGTCCCAGTCGATCGTGCGGTCGGGCGCGGCCTCCTGCGAGGCGGCGGATTTGCCGTCAGTCCCGGTCTCCGCGTCCTCGTCGGTTGCCAGGAAGCGGCCCGGCTGCGTGAAGCCGAAGACGCGGAAGCGGCGCCCCCCCGCGGAGGACGTCGACGGCCAGAGGTTCACCAGACCGGGGATGCGGCTGAGGATCTCGGCCTGACGCATGCCGTGGAGGCGGTCTGCGTCCGGGAGGAGGTTCAGGCTGCGTGCTTCCGCCAGGAACACGGTCGCGCTTGCGGGGTCACCCTCCCCTGCCAATTGCAGGGCGGCGCGGACGCTGAGACGCTCCAGGGCGCCCCTTCGCTCTCTTTCCAGAGTCTCTGCCTGGCGGAGCGCCGTCTCGGCGCGGCCTTTTTCGCGCAGGGCCCACCCGGCGAGCGAACCGGTGGCGATGAGGAAGACGCTCGCGACGAGCGAGGTGCGGAGAACACCGCCACGGAACGCGGCTCCCTGGCGGCGGCGCTCCGCGTCGGGGAGGTGCGCCTGAATCCACTTGTGGTCGAAGACGCGCGCGTAGATGCGGTTGCGCACCTTCAGGAAGCCGTCATAGGCCTCGACCACGCCGGAAAGGCGCAGGATGGCGCAGCGTGGGTCGGTTTCATCGTCGGGGATGCGCCCCCCGCGCCACACCTTCGCGTAGAGGTCCAGCAGGGCGGCCAGGTCGGCGTCGGAGTGGAGCAGGCGGTTGCGGACGAACGCGATGTGGTCATCGGTGTCCCGGCCGTTGCGGGACAGGAACAGCCGCTCGCACAGGGCGTCTACCTGAGCCGCGGATGTCGCCCGGGTCACGAGGGCCTCCCGGCAGAGTCGCTGCGTGATATAGGGGTGGCCGCCCGACCAGTAGAGGATGCGCTTCAGGAGCGCCGGGCCGTTGGCGCCCAGCCCGCGTGCCAGGGGCATGACTTCGCGGTCGGTAAAGTCGGTGACACGGATGCGGCACCCCACGTTGAAGGGGCTCAACCGGCTGTTGGTGATGAGGTCAGCGGGCGTGGCGACCCCGATCAGGCAGAAGGTCAGACGCCGGTAGTCCGGCACGGCGGCGCGACGGTTGTAGCAGGCGCGCACGGCGGCGAAGAACTCATCGGCGGGGAAGGGCAACGAGCGTACTGCATCCACCTCATCCAGGAAGAGGATGATCTGGCGGTCGCCGGTCGCCGGAAGGGCCACCTCCGTGAGGGCGCCGAAGTACCGGTCCAGGGGGGCGATGTGGGTGTTCTGCTTCCAGAAGTCCAGGAACTCCCTGCGCAGGCCGAGCTGGCGGCCCGTTTCGGAGAGCAGGCCCGAGTACCACTGGTCGAGCGTGACGTTCTGCCCGATCGAGGTCAGGTCGAGCACGACCACGGCGGCGTCGCATTCGCTGCGAAGCCGCATCGCGGCGCGGTTCATCAAGCTGCTCTTGCCCATCTGCCGGGTGTTGAGCAGGTAGCAGAACTCGCCCGCGAGCAGGTTGGTAAACAGCTCCTCGTCGGCCCGGCGCGGCACATAGGAGGGCGCATCGGCGGGGAGGGTGCCGCCAACGATGTAGAACGAGGAGGGGGCCTCGGTGAGCGGTTCCCTCTTTGGCTCCCGCCCCGAGGATGGGTTCGCGGCAACGGTCACGTGATGCTCCTCTGCTGAGAAACCTGAAAGCCGGTCCACCTACTGACACTGGGGATTATACCAGTGTTCCGCGGAGCTATGCAGACGAGCCGGGTTTTCCCGGAGTGTTTTGGGACACAGTAGCGTCGGCACCTTGCCTGCTTTACCGCTTTCCCGGGAGGGCCGGCTCCTGCTACAATGGGGGCATGGAAACATCCCAGAGCTCACTTCCCGAAAAACAGCATCCCGAAGGCGGGGCGGCGATGGATCGGCGTCGGTTTTTGCGTACCTCGGCAGCCCTGGTCGGCGTGGCGGGGCTGGGCGCCGCCGGAGCGGTCGCCCGCGCTGGCGGCCCCTTGACGGCGAACCGTCCGGACGCCTACACTGGAGACGCAAAGGAGTCTTCCCGTATGAGTGAAACCGAAGCGCAGCAGCCGCCCAAGAACCTCGGCTACAGCGATACCCCCGTCCTCCCCGGCACCCGGTGGCACGTCCACGACGGCGAGCGCCCGCAGCCGCCCGTGGTCACTCCGCCCGCCGCTGCCGCGGGCGGCGCAAGCGCACCGAGCGACGCCGTGGTGCTGTTCGACGGCAAGGACCTGTCTCGTTGGAAGGGGCGCAACAACGGCGCGGCAGAGTGGAAGGTAGAGAACGGTTACGTTGAGGTGGTCGGCGGCAAGGGTGACATCACCAGCCGCGATGAGTTCGGCGATATGCAACTGCACGTCGAGTTCATGACCCCCGCCGAGGTCAAGGGCAACGGCCAGGGGCGTGGCAATAGCGGCGTCTTCCTGATGAATCGCTACGAGATTCAGGTGCTGGACTGCTACGAGAATCCCACTTACCCGGACGGCACGGTCGGCTCGGTCTATGGGCAGTTCCCGCCGCTGGTGAACGCCGCCCGCAAGCCCGGCGAGTGGCAGACCTACGACATCTTCTGGACCGCTCCCCGCTTCAAGGAGGACGGCTCCGTGGAGACGCCCGCGTACGTGACCGTGGTGCTGAACGGGGTGGTGGTTCAGAACCACACGCCGCTTATGGGCGGCACCACGCACCGCGCGCTTCCCGAGTACAAGGCACACCCGCCCGCGGGGCCCATCCGTCTGCAGGATCACGGTAACCCCGTGCGGTTCCGGAACATCTGGGCGCGGCCGATTCGGGGGCACGACGCCGCATGAGTCTGCCTGAGAGCCTTTCGCAGCCGACACTGGAGCCACTGGCTGCCGCCGGGCGCGAGAGCGTCCGCACGGTCGTGATCGGCTACGGCTTCGCCGGGCGTTCGTTCCACAGCTATCTGGTGGAGCGGGCGCCCGGCCTGACCCTGCATGGCGTGGCGGTGCGTGATCCCGAGAAGCGCGCCCGCCTCGCCGCGGAGCGCCCGGACGCGAAGGCGTACGAGACGTTCGAGGACGCTCTTGCGGACCCGGACGTAGACCTGGTGGTGCTGGCGACGCCCAACAGCACCCACTGTGACCTCGCCGTGGCCGCACTGGAGGCGGGGAAGCATGTGGTCAGCGACAAGGTGATGTGCCTGTCGCTTGCCGAGTGTCGCCGGATGCTGGAGGCCGCGAACCGGCACCAGCGCCTGCTGGCGGTGTTCCAGAATCGGCGCTTCGACGGCGACTACCTCACGGTGAAGTCGCTGATGGAGTCGGGCGAGGAGCTGGGCGAGGCCCGCTACCTGGAGATGGCCTGGCAGGGGTTCGGCGCGTGGGGCGGCTGGCGCGGCCGGGCGGAGATGGGCGGTGGGCGCTTCTACGATCTGGGGGCGCACCTGATCGACCAGGCGCTGACGCTGTTCCCCGAGCCGGTGGCGCACGTCTACTGCCGGATGCACCACGACTACGAGAACCACGACATCGAGAGCGAGGCGCTTTGCGTGATCGCGTTCGAGGGCGGGCGCACCGCGGTCTGTGACCTCTCCGGGATGAGCGCGATCTCGAAGCCGCGCTTCCTGGTGCGGGGCACCCGGGCGACGTTCCAGAAGTTCGGCCTGGACCCGCAGGAGGAGGCGATGAAGGCGGGGGACATCGACGCCGCCGTGGAGCCCGAGGAGAACTACGGGCGCCTGAAGGGGACGGATGTGGACCGGGTGGTGCCGACCCTGCCGGGCCGGTGGCGCACCTACTACGAGCGCATCGCCGAAACGCTCCTGCACGGCGCGCCGCCCCCGGTGACCCACGCGGAGATGTATCGGGTGATGAGCGTGCTGGATGCCGCTCTCACGTCCGCCCGGACAGGCGAGGTCGTAAAGCCGTAGGCGGCGACCGGAGCCCAACTGCGTGGGAGGACGAGGATGCCGAACCGACGACAGTTCCTGACCCTGGGCCTGGCGGCGCTGGCGCCACCGCTGGCGTGCGCCGCCCGCCCGGCCCGACCCACGCAGGGCAGCATCGGTGGCGGGGAGGTGGCGATCCTGGTGGACGCGCAGGCGGGCCGCCGGCCTATCTCCCCGCTCCTCTACGGCGTCAGCTACGCCGAGAAGAACGCCGCGGCGATGAACTGCCCGGTGAACCGCAGCGGCGGGAACAACACGAGCCGCTACAACTGGAAGCTCAACGCCGATAACCGCGCCGGCGACTGGTTCTTCCAGAGCATCGCCGAAGACGATCCTACCCCGAGCGGACGTATTGACGCGTTCCTGCGCTCCAGCAAGGAGCAGGGCGCCCGCAGCATGATCACGGTTCCCCTCATCGGCTGGGTGGCGGACGTCGCGCCGGACCGGGGGAAGAAGTGGTCGTTCTCGGTGAGGAAGTACGGGCCGCAGGAGAAGACCGACGCCCAGTACTGCCCGGACGCCGGGAACGGGATGAAGCCGGACGGCAAGACCCCCATCACCGGTAACGATCCGAAGGATGCCAACGTCCCCGCTGGCCCGGAGTTCATGCGCCCCTGGGTGGAGCACCTGACGAAGACGTTCGGCCCGTCGGGCAAGGGCGGCGGCGTAGACTGGTACCTGCTCGACAACGAGCCCGGCATCTGGCACGGCACGCACCGCGACGTTCGGCCCGAGGGCATCCGCATGGACGAACTCTGGACCCTTTCGCGCGACACAGCCGCGATGATAAAGTCCGTGGACCCGACCGCGAAGGTGGCCGGGCCGGAGGAGTGGGGATGGACCGGCTACCTCTACAGCGGCTACGATGCCTGGTGGGCGGCGAAGAACAGCTGGAATAAGCTGCTTCTGCCGGATCGGAGGACGCACGGCGGTATGGACATGGCGCCGTGGTATCTGAAGCAGTTCGCGGCCGAAGAGAAGCGCACCGGCAAGCGCCTTCTGGACCTGTTCACGCTGCACATCTATCCGCAGGGTGGGGAGTTCAGTGAGGACACGTCGCCGGAGATGCAGGCGCGCCGCAACCGCTCCACCCGCTCGCTGTGGGACCCGCATTACAAGGACGAGACCTGGATCAACGATACGGTCCGTCTGATTCCCCGCATGAAGGAGTGGGTGGCGGAGCAGTACCCCGGCACACCGATCGGCATCACTGAGTATAGCTGGGGCGCCGAGGGGCACATGAACGGCGCGACCGCCCAGGCGGATATCCTCGGCATCTTCGGACGCGAGGGGCTGGACGTCGCGAACCGGTGGGTAGCCCCGGACCCGAAGACCCCCACCTTCAAGGTCTTCCAACTGTACCGCAACTACGACGGCAAGAAGAGCACGTTCGGCGATACGTCGGTTTCCTGCGTCGCGCCGGACCCGGACGACGTTTCCGCCTTTGCCGCCCAGGATTCGAAGACCGGCGCGCTGACCGTTATGGTCGTTGCCAAGGCGTCCTCGGGCGAGCGGCGCATTTCCCTGCAACTGGCGAACTTCGCCCCGGCGGGCGTCGCGCAGGTGTACCAGCTCACTGAAAAGAACGCAATCGAGAAGGGGGCGGATTTGCGCTTCCCGAACGCGACGGTGACGCTGACCGTCCCGGCGCCGTCCGTGACGCTGCTGGTGCTGCCGAAAAAGGCGTAGCGGTCGGTCACGGCGGGAAGCGCGGGCGCGTTCTATCCGGCGACGGACTAAAGGAGGAACGCCATGAACCGCCGTGTGATTCGCAGCAGCAGCGCGCCCACTCTCACTCTCGCCCTGACCGTCGTTCTCGCCGCCGGCGCCGCCTCCGCCGTGCCGGTCTCCCGACAAACGCCGGCGCCCGCCACGGCCCCCGCCGCCGACGACTTGGGGAGCGTGACGGCGAACTTCCGCAAGGCGTCGCTCCGTGAGTCGCTGCGGAAGGAGACGCTGACGACTTCCCGCTCTTCGGGCTTTTCCCATGTCACCGAATCGCAGTCGGTCTCCAAGGGGAAGACCACGGTCGAGGTGGAGATCGCGCTTCCCACGGGCGGCGAGGCCCCATCAGCGGAGACGGCGGTCGGGGTGGCGGCCAGCGCCTTTCGCTGGGAGGGCAAACTCGGCGACGACCCGAAGTTTGCGCCGGGGCAGGCGCCGGGCAGCCGCATCAAGTACGGTTCTGCCACGGTCCGGTGGAGCGCCGACCGGGCGATGCTGAAGGTGGAGCAGGAGACGGACGAGGCGAACGCCGCGGTGGCGGGCGGCGCAACAAAGGGGATGAACGGCAAGTTCGAGGGGGACGTCACGCTCGCCGCGCGCTTCGGCGCGGCCGTCGCCCGCACCCAGGTGCCGTACCGCGCGGAGGCGAAGCGCCGGGTCGCCGGCAGCGAGGAGCGCTACGGCGAGGTCGTCACGGTGGACGTGAAGGGGGAGGGGAAGAACTGACTCCGGCGGCAGCGGGGGTGGGGCCATCCTGCCCCCGCTGTCTGTGCTTATGCGCGCTTACCCGCCGCGCTCCTGCTGTTCGGTGAGCAGCGGGTTGCGCTCGCGGGCGGTCTTTGCCGCCTGCGTTTCGGCGTCCTGCCGCTCCCAGAGCGTACGTGCCAGCACCCGCCGCACCATCGCGAGCTGCACCGCGATCTCCGCGTACTCGTTCTTGGCGGAGTGGTGCTCCACACCCCAGCAGCCTGTGTAGCCGGCATCCAGCAGCATCTGCATCTTCTCCGCCAGGACGGTTTGCGTGATTCTCGCGTCCACGTGCGTATGGACGGCGTAGGGAGCGAGGCGCTTATCCGCGGCGTCCGGGTCGCCGTCCTCCCAGTGGCCGATATGGAGCAGGATGCCGTAGGCGGGGTGGTCCACCGCCTTCGCGATGGCCTCCATGTTGTCCGCGGTCAGCGAGAAGCCCCAGTGTGTCTCCGGGCCGACCTTGAAGCCGTGCTCCTGGCCGAACGCGCAGTACTCGCGGTAGCGCCCGGCCACGTAGTCCAGCTGCTCCGGTGTCATCGGCTGGATCTTCCCGCCTGTGTCGAAGCGGACCGTCTTTGCCCCCAGCAGCGCCGCCGCCCGCAGGTGGTCCAGCGCCAGGCGGTAGTGCCGCTCGCGCACGTCCGGGTCCTCCTCCCACAGGTGGCAGCCGTCCACGTGGTAGTTGACCAGCGTCAACTCCCGCTCCTCGATGCCCTGGCGCACCTTGCGCAGGAAATCCTCCTCGATGGAGGGCAGCAGGCCGTTCCAGATGTCGGCGGTCCGCAGATCATAGCGGTAGCGGCACGACTCCAGGTAGCCGAAGATGTCGATCTTTTTCTCGGCCAGCAGGCCGTGGACGCTGAACCCGGCGATGGATATGTTCACAGGTCTCTTCCTTGATCGTGTGGGATAGACAGAGGGTAAGCGTCAGAATTCGCCGGGACGCAGGCGAACGCTGACGATGTAGGGCGGCTCGTTCTCCGCCCAGTGGCCGTACGTGGTGGTCACGATGTCGCCCGACGGCAGCACCTCCAGGCCCGCGTACGCGCTGTCCCAGGAGTTTTTGTTGTCCAGGAGGCGCAGGCGCTTTTCGCCGGGCTTCCCCGCGGCCAGGTCCTCGTAGCGTCCGACCCAGAGCAGCCAGTCGCCCTTCGTGGGGCTGTCCTGCGCCATGTCGCGCAGCGTCACCAGCAGGCGCCCGTCCTTCGCGTAGGCGCAGACGTGCCGGTCGCCGGTGAGCGCGGCGGGAAGTTCGCGCGGCTCCGTCCAGGTGGCGCCCTCGTCGCGGGAGAAGCAGACGTGCGAGCGGAGCGTGCGGCTGTTTTCGCGCAGCAGCATCGCCAGTTCTCGACCGTCGGGCGAGCGCACCACGCCCGGCTCGCAGAGGTGCGCCCGTGGGGGGGCCGCAGCGACCACTGGCTCGCTCCAGGTCAGGCCGCCGTCGCGCGAAAGGGTGGAGTAGACGGTAAAGCGGCTGGCCTTGCCGCTATTGCGGAAGAAGCGGCCGTCGTCGTGGAAAAATGCGCGGCAGGCGCCGTCGTTCAGGCGGACCAGGCTCGCCATGGCGACGATGCCGCCGTAGTCCCCAATGGGTTCGAGTTCGGTCCAGGTCTTGCCGTCGTCCTCCGAGCGGGCCATCCGGATGGGGTACAGGCCGGAGAACAGGAGCAGCCGCTTCGCACCGGTCGTCGGGTCCACGACCCGGTGCAGGGTGGGCGTCTCCTGCGACGTCTCCCAACTCTTCGGGGTGGACAGCCGCCCGCTCCATGTCTTCCCGCCGTCTGTGCTGCGGCGGTACTGGATCGGGCCGCGCCCGTGCCCCTTGGGGTACACGATCAGCAGGGTGCGGCCGTCCTCCAGCAGCGCCGTGGTCGGGTGCCCCAGGTACTGCCCCGGCTCACGGTCCACGACGGTCTGGCGCGCGGTATCCGCACTCAGGTCGATCAGCGGCACGCCGCCGAAACTTTCCGGCTTTCCAGGCATCTCCCCTCAGGGTTGGACGCAGCGGCGCGTCCTCCCTCCCCGGCACTTCTGGGAGGGAGGGGGAGCAGGGGACGCCGCCCCGCCTAGCGCGGTTCCGGCAGGATCATAACAGGCAGCGGAGATCGCTGTGCGATGCGGTCTGCCAGGCTCCCGCGGCACGGCTGGTCATCGAACTCCACCTGGGTCTGGTGGGCGCCCAGCACGATCAGGTCATAGCCCTCACTGCGCTTCGCGACTTCGGCCAGTACGGCGTCCACAACGTCCTCCGCCTCCAACAGTCGGCGGCGGGTATAGATGCCCTCGCGCAGAATCAGGTCGCCGATGGTGCGGAGGGCGCTCTGCGCGTGCTCCACCTTCTTCTGACGGATCTCCGGGGACGGGGCAGGAGTCATGCTGGCGGCGATGGTGATGCGGATGGTGGGCTCGGAGGCGAACTGGCGGACAATCTGTAGGGCTTCGCGGCGAGCGTCGTCGCTGCAGTCGATCAGGGCGAGGATATGGCGGTACATAGCGGTTTCGGCGCTCCTTCGGGAAAGGCTGATGTTTCCTGCCCGAATTGTAGAGGGGGAGCGGCGCCCGCGAATCCGCGGAACGGCGGATATGTGCCGCAATAGCGGAAAAGGCCGGTCGGGACGATATCCCGGCCGGCCCCATACGGCGTTTCAGTCCACCATGAATGCGGTCGTGACCGGCTTGCCGTCGAACTCTGCCGGAAGCGGCACACCCAGCAGCCAGAGCGCGGTCGCGGTGGTGTCATAGGTGGTGACCGGTGCGGTGATAATCGTGCCCGGCTTGACCCCGGCGCCCCAGGCGATCCAGGGGATGGTCATGTCTTCGGGCATGCGGGTGCCGTGGGTCTTGTCGTGGCCGCCGTGGTCGGCGCTCATAATCACCACGCTCTCCTTCTCGATGCCCGCGCGCTTGATCGCGTCACGAATCGTCTTCAGTGCCTCGTCCTCGTCCGCGAACGCCTTCTTCTGCTCCTCGGTCCCCCAGCCGTACTTATGCCCTGCACCGTCCGAGTCGGCGAAGTGGATGAAGCACAGGTTCGGCTTGGTGGCCTCAATATGGGTAGCCGCGACCTTCGCCACCGTCTTCGCCGCGTAGGCGGGCACGGAGAAGGTGTCGCAGGAGCCCGGCAGGTGCAGGTGGTGGAACTTGGGCTTGCCCGCGAAGGAGGCCGTGCGGAGCTTCTGCTCCTTGGCCAGGCTGAAGACGGTGGGGACCGGGACCAGACCCTTTTCGGGGCGCCAGTCGTTCCAGGAGATCTTGTGCTTCTCGGGGCTGACTCCGGTGAGCATGGAGGTGTGCGACACGAGCGTGATGCTGGGGAAGATGGTCTGCGCCTCCCAGTTAACCGCGCCCTCCTTGACCATGCGGAACAGGTTCGGCATCTTGCTCTGCTTCATCACCTCCGGCTTGCCACCGTCGAAGCTGATGATGAAGACATGCTTCACCCCCTTCGGCGCGGCGGGTAGCGGGGCTGCCGCTGCCGGCGCCGGAGCGGCGGCGTCCTGATGGGGGCGGGCGAAGGCGGCGAGGCCGGAAACGAGCGAGAGAGCGGTCACGGCGGCAGCGGCCAGCGCGGCGCGCCGGGAGATTTTATGCCCGGAGAGGGACATAGGGATACCTTTCTCCGCCCCGGCAGCGTCCACGGCAGTCCGGGGCGACGCGGGCGGCGCCTGTATGCCGCCCGCCCGTGTACTGGTATCAGGAATACCACACGAAAGGCCCTTCCCGCCGCGTTTGTCGCCCTCCTCAAGCGGCGGCAGAGTTGGGGCGATTTTCTGTTAGCGCCCGCGCCGCGCCGCCGTTGCTTTCGGTGGCGAAGGAAGTTTTCGACCACGAAATTTCTCGGGAAGCGACTACGGTTTCGACCACGGTGGGGCGGCATACTGGTGATGTAGGTACCGAAGGCGACGGGTGAAAGGGAGATCACGGATGGAAGACAGGAGAACCCGCAACGGGGCGGGAAGTTATCAGGAGATCATGCGGGGCCGCGGCAAGCAAGCAGCACCCCAACCCAGGAGCGTCACAGACCGATGTCCGATTCGCTGAACCAGGTACCGAACTCCCCGCGCAACGAGGACGGGGATCGCGTTGCAGTGTCGCGCCGCACTCTGTTGAACCAGGCCGGCCGCATTGCGGCGGCCACCGCTCTGGGCGGCGTGGCGGCGGCGGCGCTCGCTGCCGCGCCCGCCCCTGCGGAAGAGTACGCACCGAGAGAAATGACGATCACACTCGAAGAACTGATTTCGGATGAAAAGGCCCCGGTGTTCGTGGGCCGCGGGGAGCATACGTACGTCTGCCAGCACGACTGGCTTACTCCACCGGACTCAATCGCCTTCGGCGACACGCACGGACTGGCGCAGGACTCTCAGGGCCGCATCTATGTGGCCCACACGGTCCACCCGAGCAGCAAGAGCGACGACGCCATCTGCGTGTTCGACGCCGATGGGAAGTTTCTGACCTCGTGGGGGGCGCGCTTCAAGGGGGGCGCGCATGGCTTGGACCTGCGCCGCGAGGCGGACGGCAAGGAGTATCTGTATCACTGCGATGTGGCGCACAAGGTGGTGGTCAAGACCACGCTGACGGGCGAAGTCCTCTGGGAGACGGCGATCCCGAAGCAGGCGGGGGTCTACACGGACCAGACGCCCTTCACGCCCACCAATGTAGCGTTCGGCCCGGATGGCAGCCTGTACGTGACCGACGGCTACGGCTCGGACTGGATCACGCAGTTCGACAAGAACGGCGACTTCGTGCGGGTCTTCGGCGGCAAGGGCAGCGAGCCCGGCAAGGTGAGTCAGGCGCACGGCATCTGGCTGGATAGCCGCGGGAGCGAGCCGTTTCTGGTGGTGGCCGATCGGGCGAACAGCCGCCTGCAGTACTTCACTCTGGACGGCAAGCACGTGAAGTTTGTTACCAACGGGATGCGGCGCCCCTGCCACCTGGATATCCGTGGCGACCTGGTGCTGGTGCCCGACCTGAGCAGCGTTATCACGCTGCTGGACCGCGACAACAAGGTGGTGGCCCAACTCGGCGATGGCGACCCGACGAACCTGCGGGGGCGCCCGCGCAGCGAGTACATCCCGGGGAAGTTCATCCACCCGCACGACGCGATGTTCCTGAAGAACGGGGATATCCTGGTGGCGGAGTGGGTGCCCACCGGGCGCATCACCCGGCTTCAGAGGGTGAAGCGCGACGCGTAGCGGCGCGTTCCCCGAGCGACTTCCTACAGCCTCACTCCCAAGGGCGCAACGATGCGCCCGCTTTCCCCCTCCGGCGCGGTGTCCGCGCCGAGGGGGGCTTTTTTTTGCGGCTATTGCAGGGCGAAGCCGCCGCCGACGCGCTTCTGCAACTCCTCCAGAGAGGTGAGCCCCTGCGCGGCCTTCGCGAGGCCGTCCTCGATCATGGGGATCATGCCCGACTCCACCGCGGCGCTGCGGAGCGTCTTGGTGTCGGCGCCCTGCATCACCAGCGCCTGCAGGCGGTCGTCGAACATGAGGATCTCGTGTACCCCCATGCGCCCCCGATAGCCCAGGTTGTCACACTTCGGGCAGCCCTTCGCGCGGTACAGGGTGGGGACGGTCAGCGGGCGGCCTTCATTCATGGCATACAGGAGGTCCCGCTGTCGGGCGTCCGGTTCGTAGGGCTCTCGGCAGTCGGGGCAGAGGCGGCGGACCAGGCGCTGCGCGGTAACACCGATGATAGCCGACGAGATCAGGAACGCGGGTACGCCCATATCCGCTAGGCGCGTTGGCGCACCGGGCGCCTCGTTGCAGTGGAGGGTGGAAAGGACGAGGTGCCCGGTGAGCGCGGCGCGGAAGGCAGTCTCCGCAGTCTCTGTGTCCCGAATCTCGCCGACCAGAACCACGTCCGGGTCCTGGCGCAGGATGGCGCGCAGCTGCCGCGCGAACGTCAGGCCGGCCTTTTCGTTGACGTTGCTCTGGCTGATGCGGTCCAGCTCATACTCGATCGGGTCCTCGCAGGTCATGATGTTGACCGCAGGGGACTTCAGTGCGTTCAGGGTGGCATACAGTGTGGTGGTCTTGCCGGAGCCGGTGGGGCCGGTGACCAGGATGATGCCATAGGGCCGGTGGATGAGCGTCTCCCAGTAGCGCTGGTTCGTCTGCGAGAAGGCGAGCTGATCCAGGCTCATGTTGGTGGCGGCGCGGTCTAGGACGCGCAGCACCACGCGCTCGCCGTACTGGTTCGGCAGCGTGGAGATGCGCAGGTCCACCCCGCGCCCGTCCACGCGCAGGGAGATGCGCCCGTCCTGCGGGAGACGTCGCTCGGCGATGTCCAGCTCGGCCATGATCTTCAGGCGTGAGGCGGTGGCCGCGAGGAACTGGCGTGGCAGCGAGCGGATGACGTGCAGTTCGCCGTCGATACGGTAGCGGATCTCGAAGTCCTTGCGGTACGGCTCGATGTGGATGTCGGACGCGCGCCGGCGGATAGCGTCGGTCAGCACCGTGTTGATGAGCCGGATGACCGGCGCCTGGTCCACCGCGTTGGCGTCGGCGGAGGTGGTGTCAAAGTCCTCGACGCTGGCGTCGCGCAGGTCGCCGCCCGCCGCCTCGCCCGCCTCGCCGGTGGCATCCACAAATTCATCGCCCAGATTCGTGCCCACGCCGCGGTAGGCTCGATCAATGGACGCGGCCAGCGCCCCCTCGCTGGCGAGCAGAGGCTCCACGCGCCGCTTTGTCAGCGCGCGGACCTGGTCAAGCCCCTCGATGTTCCAGGGGTTCAGCACCGCGACCCGGACGGCCTCGCCGCCCGTGGCATCCTCACGCACGGAGAGCGGCAGGATGCCGTGCTTGCGCGCAATCTCCTCGGGAACGAGCGCGAGGAGCAGGGGGTCCGGGGTCTCCTCGCTCACGGCGATGTAGGGCAGATCCACCTGCACACTGCGCGCGCGGGTGATATCCTCCTCGTCCACCCAGCCGTTCTCGATCAGGATGGCGCCCAGCTTACGCGGCTTCTCGCTCTGCTGATCCAGCGCCTGCCGAAGCTGCGACGGGGTGATTACCCCCTGGGAGATGAGTACCTCACCGAGGGGAGCGGCCTGCTCCAACTGCCCCTGAAGGCGCGCCACCATGTTGCCGCGCGCCTCGACATCCTGCTGAAGCGCCAGGATGCGCTGGGCCACCTCCAGACGCGCGACCAGGTCGCCAATGTCCAGCGGCTTGGTCATGAAGTCGTCCGCACCGGCCTCCAGGCCCATGCGGCGGTCTTCGGCGCGCCCACGCGCCGTGAGAAGAATCAGGTAGCGGTACGGTTCGTGCGGGGTGCGGGTGGCGCGCAGGCGGCGCGCGAACTCCAATCCGTCTACCTCCGGCATCATCCAGTCGGAGATAATCAGGCGGTGCTCGAAGGCGTCGTCGTGGGCGATGACCTGCCACGCGATCTCGCCGTCCTCCGCGACCACCACCTCGTGGCCCATCTTCTCCAGGGCCTTACGCAACACGAGAGCCGAGGTAGAGTCGTCCTCGGCGATCAGTATCTTCATTCTTCGATTCTTTCGGCACTGGCCGTCGTTGCGGCCCGCCTTTGATTCGTCCCGCGCCGGGAGGAGGCTGCGGCGTCTTCCCGGCGCGGTACCGATTTTCCCGGTTGGGCCTTATTCGGCCTTCGCGGCCGTGACCAGCACCAGGAATGCCGCTTCCACGCGCGGCCACTCCGCCTGGATCTGGGCCAGAAGCGCGGGGGCGCGGGTCAGGTCGCCCATCCGCCCGTCGCCCTCAAGGCGCTCGCACAGGTCCGCCAGGCGCTCCGCGCCCACGGTGCGGCTGCTGCCCTTGAGCGTATGGGCCGCGAAGCGCACCGCCTCCGGGTCCCCCGCCCCGACCGCCTCCGCCAGGCGGGCAATCAGGGGCGGCGTCTTGGCGCGGTAGTCCTCGATCACCGCGTCGATGATCTCCTCGTCGTCCCCGCAGGACTCCCGAAGGCGTTCGACCTCCAGGGAGGGCACTTCGCTGGTGGTAATCGCAGCGGGAGCAGCGGGAGCGGCGGGCAGATCGGGAGCGTCCATAGCGGCGGGGACATCCCCCTCGGGCGCGCCGGGCGTCTGACGCACCAGGGCAGCGAGCAGATCCGCCGGGCGCACGGGCTTGGCGACATAGTCGTCCATGCCGGCCTCCAGGCAGCGGTCCCGATCGCCCGCCATCGCATGCGCGGTGAGGGCGATTACGGGGGTATGGGCGCCGCCGGGGAGGCGGCGCTCGGTTTCTCGTATCTTCATGGTTGCGGTCAATCCATCCATGTCAGGCATTTGCATATCCATCAGAACCAGGTTGAACGCTTCGGGTGTTCCTACACGTTCGTCGAAGCGTGCCGCCGCCTCCACGCCGGTCTCCACTGTCGTTACGCGGCAGGCCCACTTTTCTAGCAGCGAAACGGCGACCCTTCGGTTCACCGGATTGTCTTCTGCTAATAGTACGCGTAATCCGCCCCGAAGCATCCCGCCTGCGCCGGTTACACTGGCATCTTTAGAGGGTCCCGGGCGCCCTGCGGCGGGGAGCGCCAGCAGATCGCGCCCCGCGCTGGGGAGCAGGAGAGGGGAGCGCGGCGGAAGCGCCGCGATGGTGGTGGCATCCTTCTCCAGCAGCACCTCGACGGTGAAGTCGCAGCCGGCGCCTGGCTCGCTCTGCACCGTCACATCCCCGCCCATGAGGCGCGCGATCTGGCGCGAGATTGTCAGACCGAGCCCCGTCCCCCCGTAGCGACGGGTCGTGGAGTCGTCCGCCTGGCAGAACCGTTCAAAGATGGCCTCCTGGCGATCATGGGGGATGCCGATGCCCGTGTCGCACACCATCAGGCGCAGCCGCACGTAGGTTGCTGTCTCCTCAACGACACCCCCACGGAAGATAACCCACCCGCGCTCGGTGAACTTGATCGCGTTCCCGCCCAGGTTCAGGAGAATCTGCCGCAGGCGAAGGGGATCGCCGCGCAGGACGGGGGGGAGGGGCCGCGCGGCGGCAGCCCCGCCATTGCCAGCCTGCGGGAGGTCGCAGATCAGGTCCAGGCCCTTCTGGCGCGCCCGCGGCGCAAGCAGGCGGACCACCTCCTCAACGGTCGCACGGACATCGAACGGTATGCTCTGTATCTCAAGTTTGCCGGACTCGATCCGAGAAAGGTCGAGGATGTCGTTCAGGACGTTCAAGAGCGATTCCGCGCTGCTCTGGATGACACGCGCGTACTCGTGCTGCTCCTCATTCAACTCTGTGTCCAGGAGCAGGGACGTCATCCCCAGAATCCCGTTCATCGGGGTCCGGATCTCGTGGCTCATGTTGGCCAGGAAGGTGCTCTTGGCCTGATTGGAGGCCAGGGCAGCGTCCCGGGCGGCGCGCATCTCCTCCATCATCTGCTGGCCCATCGCTTCCGCTTCGCGCAGTTCGGTCACGTCCTCCGCCACGCCGATGATCTGCGCGGGGACGCCCTCCTGGTTCCGGGAAAAGATGGTGTTCCGGCTCCGCAACCAGCGGTAAGTGCCGTCCGCAATCCGGACGCGGAACTCCCATGTGTTGTACTCCCCGTCTTGCAGCGTCAGGAACTTCTGACGGAAGGCAGGGTAGTCCGCCAGGTCGTCCGGATGGAGGATGGCGGCCAGCATCCCGCCGCCCATCGCGGCGATCTCTTCCGGCGTGTACCCCATCCGTCGGGCGCCGGAGTGGTTGATGTAGACGTTGCGGCCCTCCGTCAGATCCAGGACGTAAATGAGGAGAGGGGCCGCGTCGGTCACCCGCTGGATGAAGCGCGTAGCGTGTTCGATCTCCTGCTCCGCCTTCTTGCGCTCCGTGATGTCGGTGTGCGAACCGGACAGGCAGAGCACCCGCCCCGTCTCATCCCGGAAGGCCACGCCGCGCAGACGAATCCACCGGTAACCGCCGTCCCGGTGGCGCATCCGGAACTCGGCATGCATCGCGTCGCTCTCGCTCTCCCGATACAGGTCCACCTTCTCCACGGTCTTTTCCAGGTCGTCAGGGTGGATCAGGGCACGCCACGCGGTCCGGGAGTTGGCGATTTCATGGTCCTCGTAGCCGAGGAACGCTTTGGAGCGTGGAGAGAGGTACAGGGTATCGGTGCCGGGATGCCACTCCCAGAGGCCGTCTCGGGAGCCGTGAATGGCCCGCGCAAACCGCGCCCGACTTTCCTGAACGTCGCGCAGGTGAAGGCGCCGCTCGACCTCCGTCATGAACGCAGCCGACAGGTCGCGCAGCGTCTCCGTCTCCTCTGAACTCCAGGTGCGCGGCTGGAGATCCAGCGCGCAGAAGGCGCCCAGGGCGTGTCCCTCCGCGGTGATGAGGGGCACGCCGAGATAGGCGCGGATGCCGTACTCCCGTACCGCCGGGTGTTCATGGAAGCGCGGGTCCGTGGCAGTGTCGGCGATGGCGAGCGGCGCCCGCCCGGCGACCACATGCCGGCAGGGAAGGTGTGAAATAGGGAGGGAGCGGGTGTCGGCGAGCGCCCCGGTCAGCCCCCGGGCGCTCAGGAAGACCTGCCGGTCCGCATCCAGCAGCGATACCAGCACCACGGACGCCTTGAGTACGCGCTGCGCCAGGCGAGTGAGCCTGTCGAACGCCTCGTCGGGCCAGCTCTCCAGGAGGCCGGTGCGCGACAGCGCGGCCAGTCGGGCCGGGTCGGCGACCGGGTCTGGCATCGGCAGGGGGGGCGTGGGCGGTGTGGGGCTCATACTCATCAGGCTTATCTCGTCTTCTCCAACTATGTCCCTACACGCAAGACCCGTGCCGCCAGGGCGGCGCACAGGTAGGTGGACGATTTTCCTGACGACATTTGTTTAGTAAGGCGGTCGTCGGGCGGTGTTTAACCGGAGCCCGCGCGGCGGGTAAAACGAGGACAGTACGGAAGATGTAGCCGGGCGACCCTGGCGGCATGGTACGAACGTAACGAAAAGTTGGCAGAAGGCAGGCTGTCTAGCGCAACGCCCTTTCGCGTTGCGCTCGTTTCCGTTTTGGGAGTAGTAAAGGCAAAAAATAACTCAAGGATAACAGAAAATGCGGCACATACTACAGGAGATCAAGCAGACAAACCGGAACAAGGAGGGGGTTGCGGACGCCCCGGCGGCAGCCGCGGGTCCGCACCGCGAGCCCTTGCGGGGAGAGCCGCGCAGCTCTTCGGGAACTGCCCCCCGCGGGAAGGGGCGCGATTCCGGGGAGACTCCCCCTACCCGGGAGAAGGATGTTATGCCGCAGGAAAACCGAGATGCATTGGGTGTCCTGACTCGCGCGCCCGCATCCTCCCCCTTCTACCCGGAATCGGAGGAGGAGGGTGCTTTGGGCGCCTCTCCCCTGCTCGCGGGGCGGGATGCGCTGGATACGGCGCTGCTGGAGACGCTGCTCCACAACGCCCCGCTAGGAATCGCCCTGCTGGACACGGACCTGCGGTTCGTGCGCGTGAACGCAGCGCTCGCGGCGGTTCATGGGATCGCCGCGGAGCGGCACCTGGGCCGGCGCCTGGCAGACCTGCTCCCGCGCTTCCCGCGCCGGCTGTTGCCCCTGCTGGAGCGGGTGCTCGAGACCGGGAAGCCACTGGTCAACCTGGAGTTGTCGGACCTCTCCGATGCTTCGCCCGAGGAGGGGCGGGCATTCCTGGCGAGCTACTATCCGGTCTACGAAGGGACACCCGGCGAGACGCCGCTCGGCATCGGTATCATTGTTGTGGACATCACGGAGCGGAAGCGGGCGCAGGAGGCGGCGCTGGCAGCGGAGCGGCGTGCGGCCGGGCGGATGCGTCAGTTCCTGCGTGAGATCCTGAACAGCGTCACCGAGGGACGGCTGCAACTGTGCGACGATGAACGGGACCTGCCTGTGGGCCTTCCGGTTGTCGCAGGGACGTTCGCTGTGTCCGGGACCAACCTGAAGGTGGCGCGGGAGGCGGTGCGCAAGGCGGCCGTCGAGCGCGGCTTCTCGGATGAACGCTGGCAGGATCTGGTGACTGCGGTAGGCGAGGCGGGGATGAACGCGGTGGTCCACGGCGGCGGGGGCGGCGTCGTGACGGTGCGCGCCACACCGCTCGGGGCGGCGAACCCGCGGGTGCAGGTCTGGGTGGAGGATGGCGGCACGGGCATCGAACTGTACAATCTGCACCGAGCCACGCTCGGACGCGGGTTCTCCACGCGCGGTACGTTCGGTCACGGGTTCTATCTGATGCTGAACACCTGCGACCGCCTGTACCTGTGGACCCGCCCGACCGGGACAACGGTGGTAATCGAGCAGTCACCGCAGTTGCCGGAGCCCTCGTGGATGCAGGACGACACGCTGTTTGCGAACTTCACCCACCACGCCTGAATATATAAGATACAGTTGTGAGGCATGGAAGCGCCGAAATACGGCGCTTCCATGCCTCACAGGGCGCTTACTTGGGGCTGTGCAGCATCGGGCGTGCGTTGTTTGCGGCAGAGGGTGGTAACGTCGCATTTCCGGAGAGGGTGGCGTTTTTGTCCCCGGACGTGCTATAATAAAGACATAAGTTTGGTAACAGGCGTGTGATCAGGGCGACGGCGACTCCGGTAGGGGAGCGCAGGTCGCCATTTTTGTTTGGGAAGAAGGCTCGCCCGCCCGATGCATCCGCTCCCGCCGTTCCATAACGCCGCCTCGCCTCGCCACGTCCTCGCCACCGGCCATCACGACGCTCTGCCGACGTGGCGCGAGCACCTCATGTTCTTCCTGCCTGGCAAGGTCTGGCCTTCTCGCTACTGGGAAGAGTCGGACAGCGGCGCCTCCGAACCGGCGCCCATCGTGCCCGAGGAGCCACCACTGTCCCCCCGCGAACAACTCCTCTACGGCGTCTTCGCCGTAATGACCGTCTGGGCGTTTCTCACCCTCACCGCCCTGATCGTCCTCGCCCACTCGCCTATCATCGCGAATTAGGGTATAACCGCCAAGACGCCAAGGGCGCCCTTGGCGTCTTGGCGTCTTGGCGTCTTGGCGGTTTTATCCCTCCGGCACGTTGCGCTTTAGCTCCTCCAGCCAGATGGCGGACTCGGAGTCGGAGGGAGCGCGCCAGTCGCCGCGCGGGGAGAGTGAGCCGCCAGAGCCCACCTTCGGGCCGTTCGGAATGCAGGAGCGCTTGAACTGGCTGATCTGGAAGAAGCGGAACAGGAACGTTTCCAGCCACTTCTTGATGGTCGCCAGATCGTAGGCCGTCTTCTTCTCCTCCGGGTAACCGTCCGGCCATTCGCCCGAGGTGGCGTCCCCCCAGGCGTGGTGGCACAGATACGCGACCTTGCTGGGGCGGAAACCAAACCGGGTCGTGTAGTAGAGGTGGAAGTCCTGCAGGACGTAGGGACCGATCTTCTCCTCGGTGCTCTGCGCGGGCTTGTCGCCCCCGTCGCCGCCCTCGGCGTGCGGCACCAACTCCGGCGAAATCTCCGTGTCGAGGATCGACTGCAGCACCGCGCACGTTTGCTCGTCGAACTGGCGGGTGCCGATGATCCAGCGCAGCAGGTACTGGATCAGGGTCTTGGGCACGCTGGCGTTCACATTGTAGTGGCTCATGTGGTCGCCGACGCCGTAGGTGGCCCAGCCGAGCGCCAGTTCCGACAGGTCCCCGGTGCCCAGCACCAGACCGTTGTGATGGTTCGCCAGCCGGAACAGGTGGCTCGTGCGCTCCCCGGCCTGGACATTCTCGAACGTCACATCGTAGACCGGTTTCCCCTCCGCAAAGGGGTGCCCGAGGTCCTTGAGCATCTGGAGGCAGGACGGGCGGATATCAATGGTGCGTCCGGTCACACCCAGCGACTCCATCAGCGCCAGAGCGTTCTTCAGCGTGCGGTCGCTGGTGGCGAAGCCCGGCATGGTGTAGGCCAGAATGTTCTCGCGCGGCAGGCCGAGCCGGTCCACCGTGTGCGCCGCCACGATCAGGGCGTGCGTGGAGTCCAGGCCCCCGGAAACGCCGATCACGATCTTCGGGATGCCGGTGGCCGAGAGCCGCTTCATCAGGCCGTGGACCTGGATGTTGTACGCCTCGTAGCAGCGCTCGTCCCGCAGGGCGGCGGCCGACGGGACATAGGGAAAGCGGGCCACCGCGCGGTCGAGCTTCACGGGAGCGGCCGGTATGTCGAAGGCGAAGGGGATGCGGCGCAGGGCGCGCACACGCTCGCGGTGGTCCGCGGCGGCATCCTGGAACGAGGTAAGGCGCATCCGCTCCTGCACCAACCGCTCCAGGTCCACGTCGCCGTAGATAACGTGCTCCTCGCTGGCGAACCGCTCGGACTCGCGCAGCAGTTCGCCATTCTCGTAGATGAGCGCATGACCGTCCCAGGCGAGGTCGGTAGTGGACTCACCCGGTCCTGCCGCCGAGTAGAGGTAGGCGGCAACCCCCTTGGCGGACTGCTGCGCGCAGAGCGCCTTACGGTAGTCGGCCTTGCCGATCGTGATGTTGCTGGCCGAGAGGTTGGCCAGCACCGTTGCGCCGCCGAGTGCCGCCCAGGTGGAGGGCGGAATGGGCGTCCACACGTCCTCGCAGATCTCCGCGTGCAGCGCCAGCCCCGGCACGTTCGACGCCTCGAAGATCAGGTCCGGGCCGAACGGGACAATCTCCCCGAAGAGTGTCACCTCCCGCGCCACCGCATCCCGCGCGGCGGCGAACTGCCGCTTCTCGTAGAACTCGCGGTAGTTCGGCAGGTAGGACTTGGGCACGAGGCCCAGGATGCGCCCCTTGTGCAGCACCGCGGCGCAGTTAAAGAGCCTGTTCTCCAGGCGCAGGGGCAGGCCCACCAGTAGCACCGGCGCAAGGTCGTGGCTGGCGGTCTTCAGCATCTCCAGGGACTCCCGCACGGCGTCGAGCAGGGCGTCCTGGTGGAAGAGGTCGTCGCAGGAGTACGCCGAAAGGCCCAGTTCGGGGAACAGGACCACGGCAGCGTGGTTCGCCGCCGCCTCCCGCGCGAGGGCGAGGGTGCGCTCGGCGTTGTGCCGCGGGTCGGCGACCTTCACGGCGGGCACGGCCACGGCAACGCGCACGAACCCGTGCGCGTAGAGCGAGAAGAAGGGCGGGCGGCTGGACATGCCCCATTGTATCCCCGCCGCCCGCCGATGTCAAAGTTAATGTGTGGGTGACACTATCTGCGAAGGGGCAGCGGGGGACGCGTTAGTGGTCGGGCTTGCCGTCGCCGTCGTGGTCGTGCTCCACGCCGGTGGTCACGCCCGCGGACGCGTTATCGCTCATGCGGTTCATGGCAACCAGAGTGCCGATCAGTACGACCAGCGCCAGGAGGATGCCGACGATTTTCCAGGGACTGTTGCGTTTCATGACATCCTTATTGTACGGCGTAAGTGCGGGACGGACCGCAGGCGCCGACAAAATATCGGCGGCGGGTCGGCACTGCGGGTCATGCGCGCTAGGGGGCCTCGCTTGACAAAGGCGGCTGGCGCGGCTAGAATCCCCTCGGGGGCCTTGCTTGGGCCGTCCTTCCGACCTGTCCGCCTTCTCCATGCGCCTCAAACGCCTCACCCTCCACGGCTTCAAGACCTTCGCGGACAAGACCGAGATCGAGTTCGCGCCCGGTGTCACCGCCATCGTCGGCCCGAATGGCTCGGGAAAGTCCAACCTGACGGACTCGCTGCTCTGGGTGCTTGGCGAGCAGAAGGCGTCCAGTCTGCGCGCCAGCCGCGCGCAGGACGTCATCTTCGCCGGCTCGGCACGCCGCAAGCCGATGGGCATGGCGGAGGTTTCGCTTACCATCGACAACGAGGACCGCGTCCTCCCGCTCGATTTCGCGGAGATCACCGTCACCCGCCGCGTCTACCGTAGCGGCGAGGGCGAGTATCTCATCAACAAGACCCCCTGCCGCCTGCGCGACATCACCGACCTCTTCCTGGATACCGGCGTCGGCCGCGACGCCTACGCCATCGTCAACCAGAGCGAGGTGGACTCCGTTCTGTCCGCGCGCCCGGAGGACCGCCGCGAACTCTTCGAGGAGGCGGCGGGCATCAAGAAGTATCGGGTCAAGAAGCGCGAGGCCCAGCGCAAGCTGGAGCACACCGAGGCGAACCTCGTCCGCATCCGCGACATCCTGAGCGAGATTGGCCGGCAACTCGCGCCGCTGGAGGCGCAGGCCGCCACCGCCCGCCGTTACCAGGAGCTTACCGAGCGTCTGCGCGAGATCGAGGTGGGGCTTCTTGCCGCCGACTATAAGCGCTTCCGGGACGAACTGGAGGAGTTGGCCCGTCAGGCGGAGGAGGGGACCGCAGAGGCGGAGCGGCTCCGTGCCGAGGTGTCCTCCCTGGAGGCCGAGGCCCTGACGCTTGGGCGGCGGATTGCGGACGCGGAGGCGGAGATGGAGAACGCGCGCCTCCAGCAGCAGAACGCCATGACCCGCGTTGAGCGGGCGGAGGGGCAGATCGCGCTGGCCGCCGAGCGGCGAGCGGGGGCGCAGCGGGCGGCGGAGACCCTGGCAAGCGACCTGGCGACGCTCTCCGAAGAAAAGGCGCGCTGGAACGCCGAGGCGGACGCCCACAGCAAGGCTGCCCGCGAGGCGGAGGCGCGCGCCGCGGCAATGGCCCGCGAACTGGAGGCCGCCGAAACTGCCGCCCGTACCGCGGACCGGGCGCTGGCCGACATCTCGCGCACTGTCGCCGGGCAGCAGGCCGACTACCTGGAGTTGGCACGGCGCCTGGCGGGTCAGAAGGCGGAGTTGGAGGCGGTGCGGGCGCGTATTGCCCAGCGCGCCGCCGAGGTGGCGGAGGCTGAGGGGCGCGCCGCGCGCCGCGAACTGGAGGCGGCGGAGGCGGCCGGTCAGGCGGATGCCCTGGAGACCGAGGTGCGCGGGGCGCAGGCGGCCCTGGACGCGGCCCGGGCGACCCTTGCGGAGGAGCGGGAGCCCGCGCGCCAGAGGGCCGCAGAGGCGGTGACCGAAGTCGCGGAGGCGCGCAGCGCGCTGGAGCGGCGCCTGGCGGGGCAGGTGGCTCGTCTGCGGACCCTGGAGGAGACTGAGGCGGCGCAGGAGGGGTACTTTGCCGGGGTGCGGTCGGTACGCCGCGCCGCGGACAGCGGGCGCCTGACCGGGCGGTACGTGCTGGTGGCGGACGCCCTGCGCGTTCCTGCGCACATGGACACGGCCGTAGAGGTGGCGCTGGGAGCGAGCCTGCAGGACATCATTACCGACACGGAGCGGGATGCCAAAGAAGCGATCCGCTTCCTCAACGAGACGCGCGGCGGGCGCGCAACCCTGCTGCCGCTGGACGCCCTGCGCGCCCCGGACGTTCCGGACTCGCTGCGCCGAGCCGCGAAGCAGTTCACCGGTGTCCTCGGCTCTGCCGCCGACCTCGTAGACTTCGATGCCGACTTTGAGCCCGCGGTCAACGTCCTGCTCGCGCGCATCCTGATCGTGGACGACCTGGACACCGCCACGCGCGTTGCCCGGCACCTGCACTCCGAGCGGGCGTCCCGTGACTGGGCAAAGATCGTTACCCTGGGGGGCGAGGTGGTGGTTCCTACGGGGGCGATCACGGGGGGAACCCAGGCACAGGGGCGGCCCGGCCCGAACCTTCTGGGGCGCAAGCGTGAGATTACGGAGCTGACCGACGCCGTGGCGCGCGGGCGCCACGAGGCTGATCTGCTCAAGGAGCAGGAGATTACGGCCCGGGCCGACGCCGACGCCGCCCGTCAGGCGGTGCGAGACGCCGAGGCCGCGATCTCCGCCGCGCGCGAAGCCCTGGCAGACGCGGAGCGCCGGGCGCACGCGCGGCGCGCGGATGCCGACCGGCTGGCACGCGAGGCGGCGGGACTGCGCGAGCGGCTGAAGGCGCTCACTGAAGGCGGGGCGGCGGATACCGCGCGGGAAAGGGAACTCTCGGAGGCCCTGGCCGCGGCGGGGTCGCAGGATGCGGGCGCGCAGGTCACCCGCGAGGAGCTTCAGAAGCGGCAGGCCGCGCTGGCCGTGGAGCGGGACGAGGCGCAGGCCCGGGCCCGGGCCCTGGGCGTCGAACTGGCGGGGCTGCGGGAGCGCGCCCGTGCCCTGGCGCGCGAGGCCGAGCGGGCGCGCGAGGGCGCCCTGCGGGCCACCCTCTCCGCGGAGGAGCGCACAAAGCGGGCGGAAGAGGCGCGCGAGGTACTGGCCCGCGAGGAGGCGGGGGACGAGGCGCGACAGCGCGAGCGGGACGCGGCACGGTCCGCGCTCTCCGAAGCGGTGGCGCAACTGGAGCGGTGGCGCGAGTCGCGCAAGAGCCTGCTGGACCAGAACTTTGCGATCAGCGAGCGGGTCAAGGCGGCGGCCCGGGGGGCGCAGGAGGCGGCAGACCGGGCGCAGGCCGCGCGTGTGCGGGCTGCTCGGGTCGAAGCGCAGGCTGAGGCGGTGGGGCAGCGACTGCTGGACGAGTACGATCTGCACCCCGACTCCGCGGTCGCGCTGACGGGGGGCGCCCCGGTGGATAGGGACACCGCGCAGGAGATCGGGCGCCTGCGCCGCGAGATCAAGTCGCTGGGGACGGTGAACGTCGCCGCTATCGCCGAGTACGAAGAGGTGTCGGAGCGGCACCGGTTCCTGACGGAGCAGAAGGCGGACCTGGAGACCGCACGCGACCGCCTGATCGTCGCCATCGCCGAGATCGACGAGTCCACGCGCGGCGTCTTCTACGAAACCTATCAGGCGGTGTCCTATGCCTTCTCCCGCCTGTTTACCCGCCTGTTCGGCGGCGGCTCTACGGAACTGGTGCTGACGGACCCGGAGAACATCCTGGAGACGGGCATCGAGATCGTCGCCCAGCCGCCGGGCAAGAAGCGCCAGAGCCTCGCCCTGCTCTCGGGTGGGGAGCGCGCGCTAACGGCCGTCGCGCTGCTGTTCGCCTTTCTGGAGGTGCGCCCCGCGCCCTTCTGCGTGCTGGACGAGGTGGATGCCCCGCTGGACGGGGCGAACGTCGAGAAGTTTACGGACCTCCTGCGCGACTTTGGCAAGGAGTCTCAGTTCATCGTCATTACTCACAACGCCACCACGATGGAGGCCGCCCCGCTCTGGTACGGCATCACCATGCAGGAGCCGGGCATCTCCCGCGGCCTTTCCATGCGGGTGCCCGAAAACACTCCACCGGACGCGGATAAAACGCCTCCGACTGAGTCCGAGTAAATATAAAGCGGCCCGGGGGGGGCCGGGCCGCTTTATCAGGCCTGCGGCTACCGCTTCTCCTCTTCCACCACGCGCGCCACCGTTTCGAAGTGGCCGATATCGAAGGGGATCTGCCACGCGAACGGTCTGCCGCGTCGGTCGGTGTAGACCGCCATCGCGCCCGGCAGCCCGCCGTCCTTTTCCTGCTCCCGCGCACGATCACGCTCCGCGCGCCGGTTCTTCGCACGGTTCGGCGGTCCGCCCGCCGCTGCTGCCGCGTCATCCGGGGCCGTCGCGGCGCCCCGCCCGGTCAGGGCGAGGACACGCTCCGCCGCCGCGCGCCCTTCTACGTACGCGATCGCCCGCCGCGTCCCGACTTTCCACACCACGCCCGCCATGCCGCTTCCTTGCCTCCCTGGTCTTACACTTTATCTGCGCCTTGTTCTTATACCCGCGGCTTTTTCGCCAGCGCCGTTTCCACGTCGCGACGTGGAAACGACATCCACACCCGGACCCCCTGCCAGCCGGCCGGGTGCCGCCCGGCCGGCTCGCCCGCCCCTGCAATGCATCCGGAGGAGGCGGCCGCGGCGCCGCCCTCGCTCCAGCGCAGATGGGCGAGCTCCTCCATCACCTCCGCCTGCCGTGCGGCAAGCTGCTCGCGCGCCACCTCTTCGGTCACGCAGACCTGGAACCGCGCCCGGCAGGGCGATAGGCCCGCCGAGACCAGCGGCAGCAGCTTCTGAGCCTGCAGGATGCGCCGCCACTGCTTGCGGAATTTTTCGCCGTACCGCCGCTCTTCCTGTGGCACTTCGACGTCCCAGCGGAACTCGTATACCGAGTCCCGACCCTCCTCGGGCTCGTTCACGTTCTCCATGGCACTGCTCACTTCCCGGCCCATTCTATCAAACAAAAGTTTGTATTTCAAGCGAAGCGCCGCCCCGGTGGGGAGCGCCCGCGTCCCGTCTCTGGCCTGATACTATACGGGGGACGACCTTACCGGAAGGGGAACCCCGAACATGAACCGATCCATGGTCCGCATCACCGCTGTTGCGGCCGTGCTGGCCGCGGCTGCGTTTGCCACCGCGCGCCCGGCGAACGCCATCCCCGTGCCGCCCACGAACGCGCCGCTAGAGCGCCTGCTGAAGAACACGGATGCCTACCTGGCGAAGAACCCGGGCGACCCGGACGGGTACTTCACGCGCGGGCGCCTGCGCTACTTCGCGTTCGCCCAGCGGCGCGAAACGGTCCCGGTGGTGCCGGGCGGCGCCGATCAGGGCTTACCGCAGGTCTACGACGTGTTTCGGGTCGGGCGGCCGTCCTCCCCGGGCGAGCAGGACCAGGCCGCTCCGGCGATGAGCCAGGCGCGGCAAAAGAGCCTGGTGCAGGGGGCTCTGGCGGACCTGAAGCGCGCCATCGCGCTTCGGAACGCGCAGGAGAAGAAGGGGGAGGGCAGTGGTGGGGCGAGTGAGCCCGAGTCCATCGAGGGCGGGCGGCGCGGCCTCTACGAACTCACCCTCGCCTCGGTCTATGAGGATGGAAAGACCCTGGCCGCGCCGGACTGGCGCGAGAAGGCGATCGCCGCCTACCGCGCGTCCTACCTGCGGAGCGCCCCGGAGGACCTGAAGCGCACCCAGCAGCCGATCTTCGGCCTCGGAAAGCTGGTCAGTCATGAGGCGGGCCAGGGGTACCTCCGACTCGTATCCGCGCGGGGTGTAAAGTCCAGCGAAAAGGCGCTCGTCCTCGAAGTCAACCAGGGTCTGGAGAAGCTGAAGAACCTGAGACCCGGGCCGGTGACGCCCGTCGTATTCTCCCTGAAACCGAGTACCTCTCTGGCGGACCTTCTGCATGCGCCCGCGCGCCCGGTACGCTTTGACCTCAGCGGAAGCGAGCTTCCCCAGCGCTACGCCCTGTGGCCGCGTCCGGACACCGCGCTGCTGGTGTGGGACCCGGCGGGGGCGGGGCGGATTACCAGCGGGCGTCAGCTCTTCGGCACGGCGACCTGGTGGCTGATGTATCCGGACGGCTACCGAGCGCTGGACGCCCTGGACGACGACCGCAATGGCTGGCTGGAGGGCGGAGAACTGCGCGGGCTGGCGCTTTGGTTCGACCGGGACGGCGACGGCGTTTCCGACCCGGGCGAGGTGGTGCCCGCTCCGGCGGCGGGCGTGGAAGGGATCGCCGTCCGGGCGGCGGTCGGCCCGGACGGCGTTCTCGGCAACCCGCGCGGCCTGCGCCTGCGGGGTGGGGAGCGCTTGCTACCCACCTATGACTGGGTAGCGTCGCCCGTCGGAGATTAGGCTGCGGCGGCGACCACCGGATTGCGCAGGATGCCGATGCCCTCCACCGTCGCCTCCATGATGTCGCCGGGGACCACGGGGCTGATGCCCGACGGCGTTCCGGTCGCGATCACATCGCCCGGCTCCAGCGCGAACCACTTCGACAGGAACGCGATCAGAGTCGGGATGCGGTAGACCATGCTCGCCGTGGTGTCGTTCTGGCGCGTTTCGCCGTTCACCGACAGCGAGATGCGCAGGGCGTGCGGGTCCGGCACCTCGTCCGTGGTCACGAGGTACGGACCCATCGGGCCGAACGTGTCCATGGACTTGGAGCGGAACCAGGGGTGCTTGCGCCCCTGGTCGGCGCGCTGCACCTCGCGGGCGGTCATGTCGTTGAAGACGGAGTAGCCCGCCACAAGGCCCATCGCGTCCGCCTCGGACACGTTCTTGCCGCCTCTGCCCAGCACCACCAGCAGTTCCGCCTCATAGTCCACGCGCCCGACCCAGTCGGGCACCACCACGGGCGCGTCCGGCCCGATCACGCTGGTGGAGGCTTTGAGGAACACGATGGGCTCCTCGAAGACCTCCGCGCCGGACTCCTTCGCGTGCTCCGCGTAGTTGCGCCCGATGGCGAGGATGCGGTTCGGGCGCGGCAGCGGCGCCAGGAGGGGGGCGTTTTCCGGCACGGCGAACTGCTCCAGCATCCCCGCGTCGGTCAGGGTCCGCGCGGCGTGCGCGAACGCATCGGT
>CALEKU010000040.1 GCA_937902745.1 uncultured Armatimonadota bacterium | reverse complement strand
GTGATTCAAGCCCGCCTGCGCGGGCTAACGACAACGGGGGCGGCTACGGATTAACCGTAGCCGCCCCTCGGCTGATGCAGCCCGCGGAGGCGGGCTTGAATCACGGAAGCCGGGACTTCAGTCCACGGCACGAATGCCACGGCGGCCGGCGGGTGAGGGCCTTCTGTGAGGGCTTCTCCCCCTACTTCCCCGTCGCCACGTCGACCGGAACCTTGACGCCGAGCGCGGCCAGGGCCTCTTCCAGACGGGTGTCGCCGCCGGGGTTGAAGCCCACCAGCGCCGCCGCCACCTTACCGTCCCGGTCGATGACATATGTCGTCGGAATACCGCTGACATGGTAGAGCTTCGAGGCGATGTTCTCCGCCCCGCGGCCCGCCGGGTCGAAGCCGAAGGTGAACGTGTACCGCTCCCGGTTCTTCGGCACCCACGCCTCGTACGCCGCCTTCTCATCCCAGACGCAGACGCCCAGAACCGCGACGCCCTGGTCCTTGGTGAGCTGGTGGATCTTCTCGACGTGCGGCATGGACACCTGGCACGGACCGCACCAGGTCGCCCAGAAGTCCAGCACCACGACCTTGCCCTTGTAGTCGGAGAGCTTCAGGTCGCCGCCACCCCACTTTGCCACGGTGAAGTCCGGCGCGGGCGTTCCGACCGTCAGCAAAGGCGGGCGCCCAGCGTTCGGTTTGAACTCCGTCGCGCCCTCCGGGGCCTTCCACGTAAAGAGCGACGGCGCCAGCGGCTCGTCCAGCTTCCAGTCCGAGAACTCCGTGCGGCTGATCTCCATGGTGCCGCTCGCGGACGTGATATACGCGCTGTGACGCACAGGCAGCCGGGTTTTCGGGTCCACCCAGAGCTTCTGAAGGTGGGTGAGGGTCGTGTCGTTCTGGCCGGTGGTCTGGTAGGAGCGGGTATAGACCGCCAGCGCCTTCCCATCCAGCGTCTCGCCCGGCGCTGGGGCGAACTTCTCCAGGGCGCCGGACTTCCAGCCGAGTGCGACCCGTAGTCCCGGGCCGCCGAACCCGCTGCGCATGGGGAGGCTGCCGTCCGCGGCCGGCTCTAAGGGAGTCTTGACGAACTGGTTTCGTACGCCCAGCAGCTCATACACCGTCTTGCCGTCGCTCACAAGCGACGCCAGCGTGTAGTTCTTCGGCGGCTTCTCGCGGGAAAGCTCTTCGAAGCGCGCCCTGCTGCCCTCGCGCTCATAGCGGAGGCGTGCTGTGGACAGGCGCTCAAGCGGGGTGGGTTGGCTGCCCTGTGCAAAGGGCAGCATTCCCCACTGGACGGCGGTCACCTGGATGGTGCGCGCCTTCGCGGAGGCGAGATCCGGCGCCTGCGCCCGGGCAGCGACGGGAGCAGAGAGCGCAATGACCGTAGCAACCAGAAGGTTGCTAGCCGCCGCGGGCGATAGGGAGGAGCGATACATCTATGGGTCCTCAGGGCGAAGATTACTACCGCCCGGTCTTCTTGTCCATTGAATAGTAGTAGTTGTAGCGCGGGATATCCGGGTTGGATGCCGTTAGCGCCGCGGAGGGCAGGGTGGTTCCCGCGGGCAGAAGCGCCCCCAGGTTCTTGCTGTTATAGTTCACCTGCGCCGCGGAGAGCGTTCCGGTGGGATACGACGGCTTAAGTGCCTTGACATGGCCGTCGCACCAGAGGACGTTCGCCATGCCGTTGTGCCGGCCGTGCACCTTCTGCAGGCTGCTGGTGGGCATCCCGACGTTCGTCAGGAAGTAAAACGGCGGGTAGATGTTTTCCGCCTTGACCACACCCGCAGAGGCGGAGTAGGACCCGGCGTCAACCATGAGGATGGTTTCGGCAGGCTCCTGAATGTTGTGGAGCGGGGTCGAACTGCCGTAGCTGGGGAACAGCACGGAGTTCAGGCCGTAACCCGGATAAACGCCGGTCATTGCCGCAACGGGAGCGGGCAGGTCTTGCGCCTCCAGGCAGTCCATGATCTCGTAGTTCTTGCTGTAGGGCTCCAGCAGTCCTTCCCTGCGGTTATACGGGGGGGTATCTGACGCGGAATACTTACCCCACCAGTAGTAGTAGGTCGTGCCGCCGTTGACCGGGTAAGCCTGCGGATACAGCGACTCGTCGTAGTCCTGAAAGTACATCAGGGAGGAGGTGCCGATCTGCTTGAGGTTGCTCATGCAGGACGCCTGCCGCGCCTTGGCCCGCGCCTGGGCGAAGACCGGGAACAGGATCGCAGCCAGGATCGCGATAATCGCGATGACAACGAGAAGCTCGATCAGCGTGAAGGCGGCGCGGTTGGGGCGCCGTCCGGCGATAAGGGTCATGCTTCCTCCGTGAGTGTGTGTCAAAGTCAGATGCCGCCTACCAGGGAGACACGCCTGGGCGGCATGGTTGGTGGGCCGCTCATGGGGCGGCGGTCGAATCCCGCAGGATCAGTTCCGTTGGGACGCGGAGCGCCGGCGGGGGCGGCGCGTGCGCGGAGTGGGCGAGGCGGTCACACAGCATCTGCGCCGCCAGGGTGCCTAAAACCGTTCCGGGCATCCGGATCGTGGTCAACGCGGGGCGCAGGAACGAGGCCAGGGGCTCCATATCGTCGTAGCCGATTACGGAAACATCCTCCGGGACCCGTCGGCCCGCCCCCTGCAACGCCGCGATTACCTGCGCCGCCAGCAGGTCGTTCACCGCAAAGAACGCCGTGACAGGGTTCGGACCCGCGAGCAGAGGCTCCAGGTGCGGCAGGAGCGCGCGGACGCCCCGCTCCCCGCCGCCGCCAACGTGCGGCACCGTGACGGACAGGGCCTGATCGCCCGCGCCGCGCTCCTGCCACACCGCATGGAAGCCCTGCCAGCGCGGGGCGGCGACCACCGCCAACATCTCCGAGTGCAGGAAGGCCACCCGCCGGTGCCCAAGGTCCCACAAATGCTCGCCCGCCTGGCGGCCCCCGCCGATGTTGTCTGGCGCCACCTGAAGGACCGCGCCGCTGCCCCGAAACTCCCCCGCCACCACGCCCGGAATGTCCTCCGGCACCTCACCCGCCAGGACGGAACCCAGGTGCAGGAACCCCGCGATCTCACGCCGCTCCCAGTGGCCGCGCAGCCAGCGGAAGCGCTGCTCGAAGTCCGCGTCCAGGATCAGGACCGGCGCCTTGCCCTGCGCCCGCAGAGCCCGCTCGGCGGCCCGGAGCATGTCCACGAACAGGCCGTGACCCGAGTCTGGGAGAGAAAGGACCGCCACCATACCGGCAGGGGCGGCCACCGGGGAGGCGTCCGTCCCGCCCGGCGTCGCGGCGGCGCCCCGATCGGCGACAAACGTGCCCGAGCCATGCCGTCGCACGATCAGCCCTTCGCCCTGGAGGGCGTCCAGCGCGGAGACCACGGTGGAGGTCGCTACCTGGAAGTGCCGCTCCAACTCCGCCACCGGGGGCAGGCGGTCACCCGCCGCCATTCCATCCACCAGGGCGCGCAGGTGTTCTGCGACGGCCTGGCGCTTGTGCGGCCTCGGGCGAGAGAGACTCTTGGGGGACGTAGGCATATCGGAAAAGTGCTATAAGTGCAGACAGTATTACCGAAGCCGGGCGATCTGTCAAGAAGAAAAAGGAACAATAGGGAAGAGTTCCGCGCAGAACCGAGCAATTTAACCGAAGTACGCCTCGGCCAGGAGCACCGCTACCCAATCGTCCACGGGCACCGGCGGGGTCCGCATACCCGCGGGGATGAGGCGGGCCAGCCCCCGCGGCGGGTTCTCCGCGAAATAGCGGCGGCGCGCCCGCTCCGAGGTATACGCCTCCTCGACCTGGTGCAGGGGGAAGTCTGGCGGCAGTAGCGCACGGACGGCCTGCGCGACCGGACGGCCGTTTGTGGCGTTGCCCACCAGGACGGCCTCCACGCCGTGCGCCGCAAGCAGGGGGAGAACATGCGCCGCAAGCCCGGATGTTTCTACTACGGCCCGGTGCAGGACCCGCGGCGGCGCGCCGCGGGCGACCACCGCCACTCCGCACTTGGCGGTGCCGGGGTCCACGGCAAGCACCACCGCGGGCAGGATAGGGGGCACGTCCGCCACCGGCTTATCGCCCGGAGGCGGCGGTCGCGGAGTAGGGGGTCGGCAGGGCCCGCACCTCAAAGGTGAGCGCGGGCGGGTCCGCGGCCCTGAGGTCATGCGCCGCCTTGACCGTAATGCGTGCGCGCTGGCCAGCCCGGCGGACATCATCCAGGACCTGTAGCCACTGGCTGCCGCTCAGATTCACCACGCTCCCTATGTCGTCCGAATCCGCGTCTCCGCCGGGCGCCGTGGGAATCACCCCCGCCTCCAGGAGGCGCGTGCGCACATCCTGTCGCAGGAAGGCGTACACCGCGTCCGCCACCGCCTGCCGCTCTCCGCTGCCGTCCAGTATCTTCTCCGCCACCTTCTCGCCGGACGCCAGCACCCGCGGGTTGCGGTACGTGCGCATCTCCACCGGCACGGGCTCGCCCACTACTGCGTTGGTGGCCGCGGTCAGGATGACCACGACCTCCTCGTTCGCGCGCCGGATGGCGCCGGCCGAGGCGCGGACGGCGTCGTCCTCGGTCAGGACAGGGCGCTGCGCCTCCTCCGCGCCGCCGCCCGGGACCGGCACGGGCAGCAGGGCCGTGGGCGTTCCTCCCGGCTGGTCGGGGGACGGGCGCGGCAGCAGAATCACCGCGCGCGGACCATCTCCCCGCGCCGCGCCCCGGGTCTGCGCCTTTCGGCTGGCGTCGGCCAGGAGCTTCTCCAGCTCCTCTGTCACGCGCCAGATGGTGATGTTGGAGGGCAGAGACGCCCGGGCGACCTCTTCGCCCACATGGTAGGTGATGGGGCTGCGCCGCAGGTTCGTGGTGCTGCTCAGGCTCATGTCCAGGAGCCGGTTGAGATCACTCCGGCGCGCCTCCAGCCGCCCGACCTCGTTCCGGAGGCGTTGCCGCTCCTCCTCCTGCTCGCGCATCTCCGTGTCGTAGGCGAGCCGCTGATCCGACAGCTGTTTCTCCAGCAGGGCCGTCTGCGCGGCATACTCCGCCCGCTGCTGCTCCAGCGCCTTCGCCTGAGCCGCGAGCTTCTCCGAAAGGTCCTTCTGGTAATCGGCCAGAGCATTGAAGCTGCGCTGCGCGCCGTCGAACTTCTCCAGCGCCTGCTTCTCCTTGCTCCGGGCGGAGCGCAGGTCCTCCTGGGCCACACGCACCTGAGCCCGCGCGGTCTCCACGAGCTTCTGCGCCTGCGCGACCCGCTCGCGGGCGCCCTTCAGGTCGGTGCGGGTGTCGCTCAGGGCGCGGCGCGCCCGCGCAAGGTCCGTCTGCGCCTGCTTCTCTGCGGCCGCAGCCGCGGAAAGGCGCTTTTCGGCGTTGCTTCGTGCCCGCTCCGCATCCGTCCGCGCCGCGTCTGCGCGCTCCACCGCCGCCTGAGCCTCGGCGATCTGGCGCGCCAGAGCCTCGCCGTCCCGGGTCAGGCGCTCGTTCTCCGCGCGCAGCGTCTTATTCTGGGTCAGGAGGCGGGTGCCCGCGGACAGAACCAGGCGCAGGCCACCGTTGGAAAGCAGGAGCAGGCCGAACGACACCAGGGCGATACCGACCCCCGCACCCACGGTGAAGACCGTGGCGGTATGGCGTGGGCGCAGTCCCAGGAAGGAGTGGCGTCGCTTCCCGATGCGGTGGCCGATGCGGTCGCCTGCCCAGGCGATAAAGCCGGAGAGGGGGACCAGCACCAACAGGACCAGGATGTACAGCGGAAAATCCGACATCGTCAGCCTGCAAGAGATTTCACGCGAAAGCTTCGGTTCGGTTGCGCGGCCCGCCAGGAGCGGGCCGCGGCCGGGGACGGTGCGCGGCAGGCTGACGGGACTACATTGTATCTCAGATTCGGCCCGGCTTACCGCAGGACTCGACGGGTCAGATACAGCCCGAGCAGGATACCAATGACATTCGGGAGCATCACGGCCAGCCCCGGCGGGAGCGTCCCCCCGCGCCCCAGCACCGAGGCAAACTGTAGCGCGATCCAGTACACAAACGTAATGATGACCGAGAGCCCGAACCCGACCCCTTTACCCGCCCGCTGCGGGCGCACGCCCAGAGGCGCGCCCACCAGCGCAAAGACCAGCGTAGCGAAGGGCACCGCCACGCGACGCGCGATCTCCACTTCGGCCGCCCGCGCCCCCGTCTCGTTACCACCCGCGCGCAGCACGCGGACCCGCTCCTGCAGACCGCGCGTGGTCACCTCGATTTCGGGACGCTTCAGCGCCTCCATCTCCTCCGGCGTGCCCAGAGGAACCGCCTCGGTGGTTCCGGCCTTGCCGCTGATGATGAGCTTGTTCGCGCCGCTGTAGTCGGTGCCGTAGAAGTCGGAGGAGAGCGTCCAGTCGAGCGTGCCGGGGACCCAGCGCGCCTCATCCGCGTACAGCGTCCGCACGACCCGCCCGCCCTTCCAGTAGACCACGGAAACGCGGTGCAGGACGCCCCCCTGCAGGCCGCCCTCGGCGCGGATGTCATAGAGTTCGTTGTCGCGCCGGAACTGGGCAGCGACAGCGTTGGAGCTGACGGTCTGCCCGATGCGCTGCTTCTGCTGGTCGATGATCGCCTGACGCCCCCGCGCCGACACGGGGACGATGGTGTCGTTGATATACACCCCTCCGAGCGAAACGAGCAGCGCGAAGGCAGCGATGGGCACAACCACACGGGGGAAGCTGACCCCCGCCGCCGTGATCGCCACGACCTCTGAGTCGCCGGACATGCGCCCCATGCCCAGCAGCGCCGCCAGCAGCATCGCCATCGGGAAGGTAAGGGCGATGATGGGCGGCAGCGAGAGCAGCACGAGCTGGGCGATCAGCCAGGGCGCGACGCCCTGCTGGGCATACTCCGCCAGGCGCATGAACTCCCCGCCGGCCAGGAACAGGCCGGTGAAGAGCAGGGCGCTTCCGAAGAACGGCCCGATAATCTCGGAGAGTACCAGTCGGTCGAGTCGGCGCATCGTTACAGCTTGAAGTTCTCGCCGAGATAGTATTTGCGCGCCAGCGGGTCGTCGGCGATCTGGCGCGCGGTGCCGCTCGTCACCACCTTGCCGTCCGCCAGAATATACGCCCGGTCGGTCATGCGCAGGGTCGCCTGGGCATTATGGTCGGTAATGAGGATGCCGATGCCGCGGTCACGCAGCGCCTGGACGATGCCCTGGATATCCTCAATGGCGATCGGGTCGACGCCCGTAAACGGCTCGTCCAGCAGCAGGAACGACGGGTCGGTCGCCAGCGCGCGGGCGATTTCCACCCGCCGCCGCTCACCGCCGGAGAGCGAGTAGCCCTTGCCGCCCGCGATGTGCCCGATGTGCAGCTCCTCCAGAAGCTCCATCGCGCGGTCGTGCCGCTTCGCCGCCGGGTAGCCCACCAGCTCCAGCACCAGCAGGACGTTCTCCAGGGCGGTGAGCTTGCGGAACACGCTCGCCTCCTGCGCCAGATAGCTCAGGCCCAGGCGCGCCCGCTGGTACATGGGCAGCCGGGTAATGTCCCGCCCGTCCAGCACGATGCGCCCGTCGTCCGGGCGCACCAGCCCCACCGTCATATAGAACGTCGTGGTCTTTCCCGCGCCGTTGGGACCGAGCAGGCCCACGATCTCACCCTGCTCGATAAACAGGCTGACGCCGTTGACCACCTTGCGCCCCCGGTACGTCTTGACCAGGTCGCGCACCTCGATCCGCCGGTTTCCCTCGGTCCCGGCCTTCCCCTTCTCCGCGCGGGGAGCCTCCGCGGTCGGTTCCGCATTCGCGACGACGGTCATCGTCAGCGGTCCTCCCCCTGCTGCTGCTGCGTCCCGCCCTCGCTGGGAACGTTGACCGTGGCGGACATGTTCCCCTCTCCCATGTCCACCTTGAACCCGCCCTCCGGCGGGAAGATGATGACGCCCGTCTTGCTAACGCTGACCAGGGGCTTGGGCAGCCCCGGGTCCTCCGTGACCGTGCGGACGTTGCCGGTCAACTGGATGCGTCCGCGGTCCTTCGGGTCCGTGGTGGCCGTATACACCGCCCGGTCGCAGGTGACCGTGGTGGTGCGCTTCGCCTCCGGTTCGCGGGCGATCACGCGGACGCGACCGTTCGCCGTAATCTCCGTCGCCTTGTAGCGCGCGGCGGTGTTGGTTCGCAGCAGGATCGCCTGGATGTGCTGGGCTGACATGTCGTAGCGGGGCGTCGTGATCGGCACGGCGCTGCCATTGTTGCCGCTGAGCTTGAGGATGTAGCGGTCGCGCCGGGTGGCATCGAGCGAGGCCGTCCCGAAGGTGACGTCGAACTTCATGTCCCCGACCTGCGCGGCTCCGGGGCGCGCCGCCGGCGCCTGCGTCTGCGGCCGCCGCGCCTGGGATCGGGAGGCGGGGGAGACGACGACAAGGGCCGCCGCGGCCAGGACCGGAAGGAGCGCCGCGGCGCCGGATGCGCGAATGTACTTTTTCATAAACCTTGTTGTAGCGGCAGGGTGCCGGTGGCGGGCTCGCCGCTTCCATGAAGGGTCAGGGTACGCAATGCTGTGTTCGCCTCGAAGCGCTCGGCAGGCACTCGAGCGACTCCGGGATTGCGGGTCAGCAGCACATTGCCCCGCCCGACGAGTGTGTTCTTATCGTACTCCCACGTTATGGTATCCGCACGTACCGTAGTCGTCTCCTCCTGCCCGAGGGAGCGCACGGTCACGCCGCCGCGGCCGGTCACGGTCCGCTTCGCGCGGTCTGCCGTAATCGTATCCGCCGTCAGCGTCGCCAGGGGCTTCCCGTCCTGGTACAGCGTCGCCCGGCCGTCCTTGAGCGCCCCCAGGGCATCGCCCTGCGGCAGCTCCGCCCCCGCGTCACTCGGGCCGACCGTGCCCACCTTCGCCTGGAGGCGCAGCACCGGTTTGCCCGCCGAGTCCGTCAGGGTCACGTCCAGACCCTCCACCGTCGCCTCCACCTCGAAGGGCTTCTTCGTGGGGGAGGCACTGGGAGTGGGAGCGGCGGCAACGGGGGAGGGCTTTCCCGCGCCCTGCCGGTCCGAGGCGCACCCCCCGAGAAGCAGGGCAGCGACCGCACCGCCGCCGAAGGCGGCGCTCAGCGCCCCCCGCAGGATCACAGACACCGCAGCGGTTCGGGTTCTTCTCATGCCGGTTACAGTACGTAAGACGACCGCGGACCCGTTTCGTGCCGGGATTTTGCCCCCGCGTGAGAAGGGGCGCCGCCGGGCGGGCGCGAATCTATCCGCACACAATCGGGCCGCACACAATCGGGCGGCGACCCGGATGACGGAGGGTGGAGCGGATGAGGTTTGGCGTGTGCGCGGGTATCGAGAAGGCCCCTCTGGTCGCCGGGGCGGGCTACGACTACATCGAGCTTTCCGTGGCGGGTGACCTGGTCCCCGAGGAGAGCGAGGCGGCCTGGACCGAAAAGCGCCGGGCCATCGAGGCGATGCCGCTCCCGGTAGAAGCCTTCAACTCCTTCGTCCGCAAGGGCAAGATCACCGGCCCGGAGGCGGACTTCGCGCGCCTGAAGCGCTACGTGGATGTGGCGACCGAGCGGGCGGCGCAGGTGGGCGGCAAGATCCTCGTGTTTGGCAGCGGCGGCGCGCGCAACGTCCCCGAGGGCTTCCCCCGCGAGCAGGCGGAGCAGCAGATCGTGTCCTTCCTCAACCTGTGCGCGGACGCCAGCGAGCGCACCGGCGTGGTTGTGGTAATCGAGCCGCTGAACCGCACCGAGTCGAACATCCTCAACACGGTGGCCGAGGGGGCGGAGTACGTGCGGAAGGTCGCCCGCCCCGGCGTCCGCAACCTCGCCGATACCTACCACATGGAGCACGACGGGGAACCGCTCCAGGCGATTACCAAGTTCGCAGAGGTACTGGCCCACACCCACACCGCCGACACCGACCGCCGCGCGCCCGGCACCGGCATCTACGACCACGTCGCCCTGTTCCGCGCCCTGCGGGATGCCCGCTACGACGCCCGTCTCTCCATCGAATGCGGCTGGGAGGACTTCGCCGCCCAGGTCGGCCCCGCCCTGGAGCACCTCAAGAAGGCCCACGCGGAAGCCAATCGCGCCTGAACGCTCGGCCCCCCGCGGGGGGGGCTCTACCCTGCGTCGGACAACTCAGGCGCCTCCGCTCCCGCTGCCGGTTCCGTTTCCGCCGGTATCACGGGTTCCGCCTCCGTTACCATCGCGCGCTGCACCGCTTCGGCCACCCGTCGAACGTTGCGGCGCGCCTGGGGCGCGCTCTCCAGGTCGTGTGGCGGGACCACCGCCAGCACCCGGACGATGACCGTCTGCCGCCCCTGCACCACCGCGCCCCAACCCGTCTTCAGGCGTGCCCACAGGTCCCGGTAGGTGCCCATGCGGTTCGCCGTGTCCGTTCCACCATCCTGGTGCTGCAGCCAGTAGTACAGCACCACCGCCGTGCGGTCGTGTGCATGGCGGAACACGAACGACCGGAACTGACGCGACTCCTCCGGCCGCGTCGGGTCGATCGGCACCAACCGCTCCGCGCTCCGGTGGAAGCCGTTGCCCGTCATGCAGACTGTCGGGTCGTGGTACGCATCGAACGACCCCGCCGCGATAAAGCAGACCGCGACCTCCTCGCCCAGCGCGTTGTGGTACAGGCGGGCGTCCCACTTCGGATTGCCCAGAATCGCCAGCGACTGCGCCGAAAGCTGCGACGGCTGGCTGCGCCACTCCACGCCGCCCGCGCCAACGATGCGCTCCGGCAGCGGGGGCAGCCACTCCCCGGCGCGGGCAAACCGTGCCGTGATAAACAGGCTGAGTGACCCGGTAGCCACCAGCAGCGCCGCCAGGCCCTGCCGCCGGGCCAGGTCGGCGCGGGGCGGGGACGGGGGGGCGTCCGGGCTCTGCTCTTCCTCTGTCTCCGGTGCGGGCGGCCCTCCGGGGCGCAGACCCAGGTAGCGGGCGATCAGGTACACCGCTCCCAGCGCCGCGAGGGTGAAGATCCAGGAGTTCAAATCGTGCAGACGCTCCGCGGCCGCCGGGTCCTGCTCGCCCACAATGCCCATCGCCGCGACCCGCAGAACGTTCATCAGCGCGCTCAGCGCCAGCGCCGCCGTCAGGAGCACCAGCGTCAGGCCACACCGCGCCCGCGCCAGCAGCGCATACCATAGCGCCGCCGCCATCGTTGGGAACACGATGCCCATGCCGCTGCACGCCGGCGACACCTCCAACTGATACCCGCCGATCCGCAGGGCGTTGCCCAGGACCTCATTCGGGATGCCGATCGCCGCCAGGCAGTGACTCGCCATCGCCGTGCTGGCAAGCTGAAGTTCAAACGTAAGCCCCGCCACCAGGCTGTCCGGCCAGGGCACCATCGTCAGGAGGAAGCACAGCGGAGAGGCCAGCGCGCCCAGCACCATCCCGCCCCGCAGCACGTGAATCACGCCTGCACCCGCCAGCAGAAGGCCCAGCACACCCATCCCCGCGGTCTTGGTGAAGCAGGCCAGCAGGATCAGACCCGCGCCTACCACCACCAGCCAGGGGCGCGCCCCGCGCTGCGGCCCGTTCCGGCCAAAGAGCGTGACGACGTTGCGGTCTATGGCCCAGATCTCCGTGCGGCGATGCCAGGCCAGGTACGCCGCCGCCAGCGGCACCAGCGGCTGGAACGAAAGGGGGTGCGACGGGTCGAGCCACGGCCGCTCGCACCACGAGAGCGGCACCGCCGCTGCAAACAGAAGCAGCGCCAGCATCTGCGCGAACGGCGGCAGCGGGAAGAGCGCGCCGGGCCGCCGGGACCGGGGGGGCGTCACTCCACTCGCCCCCGGGGGGGCGGGGCAAGGGCGAACGTGACCGGGCGCCCGCCCGGCCCGAGCGGCGCCCGCTGGCGCACCACACCCGCGCCGGGCGCCAGCCATAGCGTCGAAACGACCGGGGGAGTCGTCGGGTCATGCGGCCCGACCTGCACATGCAGATCCACGCGGTACGCCCCCGGGAACGTGCCCGCGGGCGTGACCACCCGCTCCGGGCCGTCCAAACGGATCAGGGCGCGGGCAGGCGTGCGGTTCGTACCCTGCACCAGCTCCCCGCGCCAGGCGCGGACACTCGCGCCGTTCGCGCCGGGCAGCAGGAGGGGCAGGGGGGGCGACAGGAGGACCTCCGCGTTCGGACCGGTCGCCAGCCCGAACACGCCCCGCGCGTCGATCCGATAGACCTCGGTCTGGAAGGGGACTCCATTACGCCGGGATGTCAGCGCCACCCCGGTCTCCCCACCCACCATCCGATGCCCCTCCGCCCGGGTTTCCAGGAACACAACGGGCGCGTCCTCTTCTCCCTCAGCTTCTTCTCCCTCTGCCACCCAGCGCCGGACCCCCGGAAGCACCGGGAAGAGCTCCGCGGGCGTGGGGAGAGGGCCGCCCGTCCGCTCGGCGAGCATGGCGGCGTCTACCTGCGCCTCGCCGGGCACGAACGACCCCGGGAAGAATTGGTACATCATGACCAGGGTAAACCAGGCCGTCGCCGCGACGCCCACCGCCCTCCAGGCGGCCTTCTGCGCCACTGGAGGGACGGGCGACAGGGGAGGGGGGGGGGAGGACGGCATAGCGTCAGGAACAACCGCCGCGGATGCCGCCCTGTCGCCGGCGGCGCAGCCAGCCGGCGCCCGCGATCGCAGCCCCGCACACCGCGAACACGGCGGCGGCAGGCGGGGCAGGGGTGACCACGATAAAGAAGTCGGCGTTCGCCAGGGTCTGGTTCGCGCTGCCGCTCGTTCCTCCCATGAGCGAGACCACGCCGCTGCCGCTCTGGCCCGGCACGGCCCCGGTTTCTATCTGGAGGTCGAAGATTGCGCCGGAGTAGGTGGCGCCGCCCGCCAGAGTTGCCGGGACGTACGAGAAGAACGAGAACGGGTCCACCGAGAACGTCGGGTCGCTTATGTTGGCGACCAGCGAGTTCAGGAAGATGGTGCTGGAGCCCTGGTTGGTCAGCGTCCCGGTGTAGGACACGGAGCCCCCCGGTGTTCCCCCGCGCACGTTCGGCGTAAGCGAGAACAGAAGCTGCGCGTGAGCGGCGGGAGCCGCGACGGCGGCGCTGAGCAGCAGTAGCGCTGCCGCCGCGGCGCGAGGGAGAAGGCCCGCGCCGCGGCGGGCAGAGAAGGTCCGGTGCATCACTCTCATGGCAGCGTCACCCGCGAGGCGGCGTTGACCGTGCCCGTTTTGCCGCCGGTGTATTGGTAGGTCCCGGTAATGCCGAACTGGGCCGGGGTACCGGCGGCCAGCCCGGGGACGGTGTAGCGGATCTGGAACGTCACCGCGTTACCGTAAGTAATGTTGCCCAGGGTCAACGGTAGTCCCGTGGTCGGCGCGTACGTGTTGTTGCCGACGCGCAGCTGGCTCGCGGTGATCCGCGGGCTGACAGCGGTAGCCGGGCCGTAGTTGCGCAGGGTGACCGTAAAGGTGTACTGGCTTCCGCTCTTCGCTACCGTCTGCGTGGCGCGCAGGTCAGGGATGCGGCCGGGAATGTCGGGCACCAGCGGGATGCGCCACGCACCACGCCCATAGGTGGCGCACATCAGGTAGCCGGTGCGGGGCATCGCCCGTACCGTGCTGACTTCAACGTTTGGCAGGCCGAGCGGCTGGGTGGCGTTCGCCCAGCTTGCGCCGCCATTCTCGGTCATGAACATGCCCACGTCGGTTCCTACGTAGAACGTGTTCGCCGGGTCCCGGAAGTCCCGCGTGATGCTGTTGTGCGTGATGCTCGGCACGGCGGTCCCGCCCGACCCGCTGATGTTCTGGAAGAAGAGACTCACCGCCTGCGTGTTCGCACAGCGGAAGACGTTCCCGGCCGAGCCGCCCGCGCCCGACAGCGTGAACACAATGTCGTACGGGTTGTTCGGATGGACGCTGATGTCCGTAATGGTTCGGTCCGGCACGGAGGCGTTGTCCAGGCGGATAAACGTTGCGCCGTAGTTCGTCGTCATCCACAGGTTGCCATTGGAGCAGCCCACGTAGATGATTCGGCTGTCCGAGGGCGCCACCGCGATGGCCCGGATCGTGCTCCCGAAGTTCTGGCCACCGGTGGGCGCACCGGTCGCGCCGCCCCCCGGGCCGAGGTGCCCGGACCACGACTGCGTCAACTCATCCCAGCGCCACAGATACTGCGTCCCGATATACATCGGATTGGGCCAGTTCGGGTCGATCGCCATCACCCCGATGAACGGCTTGCTGTCCTGCGCCCACTGATTGCGGATCGCCGCGATCGACGAGTTCGCCGGGCTGATGCTGTTGTACGAGTTGCCGTTCGCCCATCCGTTCGTGTTCCGGTACGGCCCGCCGTAGCCCTGGGACATGCAGTACGAGATGCGCGGATCGACCGGGTTGATGGCGACTCCGCCGCCGTCGCCGCCGCCGACGTTAATCCAGTTGAACAGGTCGCCGCGTGCCGCGGGCGTCGCGTTGTCCTGCGTCCCGCCCAGCATCCGGTCCGGGTCGGTCGGGTGGAAGTCGGCGTAGTAGAACTGCGTGACCCCGAGCGTGCGGCTCCAGGAGGTCCCGTCGATGGTGACAGCGCCGGTCGTGGGGTTGTAGGTCATCCCGTAAACGCCGCCGTCATTGCCGATGATCATGCGGTTCGGGTCGCCCGGGAAGGCGGCGAAGCTGTGCTGGTCGCTGTGCGTCCGCGGCGAGACGTCGATTCGGTACGTCTGCCCGACATCCGTCCAGGACCCGGGGGACGTGCTGCTGGCCAGCGTGATGAGCCCGGCATAGAGGACATCCGTGGGCGTCCCGCCCACCGACTGACGCGCGACGTTCAGGTGGATGTCGTAGGAGGACTGGCTCCAGTTGTAGTTGACGCCCAGGTTCCGGCTGTCGGAAACGCCGTTGGGGAAGTTGCCGGTGACGTTGGTCCAGGTCATGGCCCCCGTGCTGGTGTTACGGACGCCCCGGTACACCTGGCGGTCCGCCGAGTTGAGGTAGTAGACCGTGTTCGGGGAGACCGTCGAAGCGGCCAGTTCGATGCCGGCCCCGATCGAGGCGGAAGGGACCGACACCTGAGACCAGGTCGCGCCGCGGTCGGTGGAGACATAGATACCGGCCGACTGCCGCGCCGCCCAGTACAGGCGTACCCCGGAGGTGGAGTCGCGGACGCCGGCCTCCAGGTCGCTCCAGTTTCCGGCGGCGTCCGCCGCACCGATGCGAGCGCGGGTCCAGGTCGTTCCGCCGTCCGTGGAGCGCCAGATGTAGGTGGTAACGGAGCCGCGCCCCGTGGCGGCCGTTACGATGTTAGGGTTGTCCGGGTCGATGACAATCGCGCTGACGGGCTGGCCCGACATCTGCGTGCGGCCGACGTTGGTCCAGGTGGCCCCGCCGTCCGTGGACTTCATGATGCCCCGGGAGTAGCCCACATTGTCCTGACCGTGGTGGTCCCCCAGACCCACAAAGACCACATCGGGCTGCAGCGGGTGCACCGCGACACAGGTCGTCTGCAGGAACGAGAAGCCGTCTCCCAGAGGAGTCCAGTCAACCCCGCCGTTCGTCGTCTTCCAGACCCCGCCGCCCGCCGCTGCCAGATAGATAGTGTTCGGGTCGGTCGGCGAAAAGGCCACACCGTTGACGCGCCCGCTCGTGGCGGAGTCCGCCGGGCCGAAGTACGTCGTATACGGCACCGCCAGGTTGCGCGGCCCGATAAACTCCCACGCAGCCTCCTCGGGCGGGGCCGCTGGCGGCGGAACGGGCGGCACGGGAGAGGGCGGGGCGACGGGCGGCCCGCCGGGCACAGGAGCGGCGATACCGCCCACGCCGGCCACTCCGGCCGGTGCAAAGGGGCGCGCATCGTTCTGCAGGGCGCCGCCGGTGCTGCGGCCGTCCAGGGAGATGCGCGCGGCAGGCATCTGGTCGCGGTGATCCGCGGCCCGGTCATAGTCTTCGGGGTGGATGAGGCCATCCGGGCCTGCGCGCATCTCCATGCGGTGCAGGCGCGCTTCGTACCAGCCGGTCTTGTGTCCGCGGCGCGCGGGCGGAGGCGGGGGCGTCTTGCCTGCCTTCTTCGCCGCCTCGACGGCGCGCTGATAGGCAGCCTCCTCGGCACGGCGTTTGGCAAGGAACGCCTTCATCCGCGGCACCGAGTTCAGGATGTCACCAAACTCCTCCGGCGCGGCGTACTCCTTCACCACGGGAGGGGGAGCGCTGGCGCGGCGCGCGGGCGTCTGCGCCGGCGCGGCAGGCGCGATCACAGCGGCGGCGGTGCAGAGCGCGGCGAAGGCAAGACTGGAGGCGGCACTACGCATCCCGACGCGCCGGCGCGTCGAGACAGGCGTGGGTACAGGCATAGGAAACCCGCTTTCCGGTAAGAGTAGTGGTGGTGATCTCCGGAGTCGGTGACACACATACGGCGCCGGCTGGCGGCGCCCGAACGCCATTGTACTACGGACAGGGCTATTCCCGAATGTGCCTGGCAGGCATAGACGGAAAACTGGGAAGGTTACCAGGGTTAGCCCTGGTCGTTGGGCTTCTGAGGTGGTTTGGGGGGGGCGGGCGCCGGCTTGGGGATCAGTGGTGCGGCTGGGTTGAAGCGGTTCATGGCTGCCTCGATACCCTCGGTCAGCCACACCTCAACCGCGCCCATCGCCGTGATCAGGGTGTCATCGATCAGCGCGCGGTCGGTCCGGGAGAAGCGTCCCAGAACCCAGTCGGCCTGGAGGCCCGGCGGCGGCTCGCCGACCCCGAGGCGCAGCCGGGCCCACTCCTGAGTCCCCAGGTGCGCTGCCACGCTCTTCAGGCCGTTCTGTCCCCCGCTGGAGCCCCGCGCCCGCAGGCGGATGCGCCCCACGGGCAGGTGGATGTCGTCGCAGACGATGAGCAGACGGGTCAGATCGGGCCGCTCCGACCCGTCTTCCCGCTTCTCCTGGAGGTAGCGGCGCGCCAGTGCGCCCACCGCCTCGCCGGAAAGGTTCATGTAGGTGAGCGGCTTGACCAGCAGCACCTTCTGCCCGGCGATCAGGCCGCTGCCGACACTGGCGCGCACGCCCTTCTCGCGCCCTTCAACCCGGATGCGGTTCGCGCTTGCCAACCGGTCGATCAGGTCCCAGCCGATGTTATGGCGCGTCCCCTCGTACTCCTTGCCCGGGTTCCCCAGTCCGACGATCAGTTTCATGAGGTAGGTACGTGCGCGCGCGGTCTACCAGCTCCGGTCGAACAGCTCGGAGACCGAATCGTCGTTGTGGATGCGCCCGATGGCATCGGCCAGCAGACCCGCCACGGAGAGCACCGTCACGTGTCCCTCTTCCACGTAGTGCGGATAGCGGAACGGAATCGTATCGGTGCAGATAAACTGTTCGATGGGCGACTTCGCGATCCGGTCCATCGCACCCCGCGAGAGGACGGCGTGCGTGCAGCAGGCCACCACCTTCGCCGCGCCGCGCTCCATAAGCGCCTCCGCGCCGTGGACGATGGTGCCGCCCGAGTCGATCATGTCGTCCACCAGGACGCACTGCTTGCCCTTGATATCGCCGATGATCTCCACGATCTCAACCTTGCCCGGCTCCGGCCGGCGCTTGGCGATGATGGCGATACTGGTCTTCAGCGTCTCCGCGAGCGCCCGCGCCCGCGCCACGCCGCCCACGTCCGGCGAGACCACGCAGGTGTCGCCGTTCACATACCCCTGGTCCGCCAGATGCTGGGCGATCAGCGGCCCGGCATACAGATGGTCCATCGGGATGCGGAAGAAGCCCTGGATCTGCCCCGCGTGCAGGTCCACGCACACGACCCGCGTCGCGCCCGCCTCCGTGATAAGGTCCGCCACCAGGCGCGCCGTTACCGGCTCACGCGGCTTGATCTTCTTGTCCTGGCGGGCATAGCCGTAGTAGGGGAGAACCACCGTGATGCGCTGGGCGCTGGCCCGACGGAACGCGTCGATCATGATCAACAGTTCCATCAGGTTGTCGTTCACCGGCGCGCACGTCGGCTGGACGATAAACACGTCGTTGCCACGCGCGGACTCGTCCACCTGCACCCGTATCTCCCCGTCGTTGAACGTGGTACAGGTGATCTCGCCGAGAGGCACCCCCAGATGCTGGGCGATGCTGGCGGCGAGTGCGGGGTGGGAGTTGCCTGTGAACAGGCGGAGATTCTTGTGCGGGTAGTGGCTCATGAACCCTGGCCCTCTTCCCGGCTGCGGCGGCGCGCGGCGGCCCAGCCCTCTTTGTTGGTCTGGCGCTGCCGGGCGATGCCCAGAGCGTCCGTGGGGACAGTGTGCGTAATGACCGACCCGGCGGCCGTGAACGCCCCATCCTCCACCGCGACCGGCGCGACCAGCGTGGTGTGTGTTCCCACGAACGCGTTCGCACCAACCGTCGTCCGGTGCTTCCGGTATCCGTCGAAGTTGCACGTGATCGTGCCTGCGCCGATATTCGTGTGCGCGCCGACCTCAGCGTCCCCAAGGTACGTCAGGTGGCCCGCGGATACATCCTCATGGAGCACTGCGTTTTTTGTCTCCACAAAATTGCCGATCTTCACCTTTGCCGCCAGTCGAGAGCCGGGGCGGAGCTGGGCATATGGCCCGATCCGGCAGTCATCGCCCACAGTGGACTGGTCGATAAAACACGCCCGCGCCACCACCCGGTCGCCCAGCGTTGAATCGCTGATGTTCGCCTGCGGGCCGATCACGCAGTCCGCGCCGATCACGGTCTTGCCCGTCAGCCGGGTGAAGGGGAGGAGCACCGTGTCCGGACCGATCTCTACATCCGCCTCCACGAACGTCGTGGCGGGGTCCTCCACGGAGACGCCGGAGAGCATCAGCGCGTCCAGAAGGCGCTTCCGCATCTTGGCCGCCACCTCCGCTAGCTCAATCCGGGTGTTCACTCCCAGGACAACATCCGGGTCGGGCGAGACCACCGCGCCCACCGGAGCGCCCGCCGCCCGTAGCAGCCCGATGGTATCGGTGAGGTACAGCTCCCCCTGCGCGTTGTCCGGGCGCAGGTCGCGCAGCGCGGTGAACAGAGCGGGAGCGTCGAACGCATACACGCTGGTATTGATCTCGCGCACCTCCCGCTGCTCCGGGGTGGCGTCGCGCGCCTCCACGATGCCCAGCACCGAGCCGTCGTTCGGGTCGCGCAGGACCCGCCCATAGGCGGCGGCGTCCGGCAGCACCGCGGTCAGGAGGGTCGCACCGCCGCTGCCGCTGCTGCTGCTGTCGCCGTTGCCGTTGCCGTTGCCGTTGCCGTTGCCGTTGCCGTTGCCGT
>CALEKU010000039.1 GCA_937902745.1 uncultured Armatimonadota bacterium | reverse complement strand
TTTCGGGCCTGTACCCGTGCCTGCCCGCGGCGCGGGCCGACCAAGCCCCGGCGCGCTCCGCCCAGACCCCCGTGGTAGTGACGGTGGATACGGCAAGCGCACTGGCGCGCGAAGCGCCCGGGGAGGGCAATGAGGCAACGGATGCGGCAACGGCCGCAACGGCCGCAACGGCCCCCGGCTCTTCCGCCCTGCTGGATGCGCTCCGGGCAGCGTGGACGCCGGAAGGGGCCGAGCCCCCCGTGACCCCCGTTTTTGCCTGCGCGGTGCGCGACGAGCAGCCGCTGCTCCGCGCTGAGGCGGCGGCGGGCGCCGAGCCCGGCGTCATCCTGATCGGGGTGCGCTCGGAGTCGACGGAACCAGTGCCCGTGCGGCTGGAAGCCCGCCTGGCGCGCGGACTATGGCGCGTGGACGCCGCCTTCCAGAAGGACGGCGAGGCTCCCCGCCGCTGGCGTATGCAGAGCGTGTGGCAGAAGGCGCCCGGCACGGCGTCCAAGTCCCTTACCATCCCGCCCGGTGAGACGCTGACCCTGCGCTTCACCGAGACGGTAACGGCGGCGGTCCGGGCGAGCCGGGCGGCGCAGGCGCACGAATGGGTGGGCGGCAAGACCTACGGCGGCGCGAGCGTGCGCAGCGCCCTGGCGCGCGTCCGCGAGGCGCTGAACGGCATGCCCGTCCTGCTGAGCGGGGGCAAGCGCGACGCTATGGCGAAGAAGGCCCATGCGGCGCTGCTGGCCGCCGCGCAGGCGCAGGCGATATGCCAGAACGCGAAGGGCGCCTCCCTCTACGAGCGTGAGCCGGCGTTCGATGAGCTGCTGGAGTCCCTTTCCGAGATCTCCTGCGCAGCGCACAACCTCGTGCCGTCGCAGTCCCGCGTTACAAACAGTAATGGGAGCGAGCAGATCCGCCTGACGCTGACCAACGCGGGCGGGAAGACGATCCCGCTGGTGGCGCTGGGCCTGTCGCCGGACCGGACCGCGGGGAAACTCCCAACGCAGCAGACCATCTTCCACAAGGTGACCCCGGGTAAGCAGGTCACCGCCCTGTTCCCCGCCACCGCGGTGGAGGGCGGCGGTGAGGTCGCCGGGGCGGTACAGTTCAATATCGGGATGGGGACGGCGGTAGTGCTGGCGCGCCCGGTGCCCTGACCCCCGCCGGGTCAGGGCAGTTGGAGCGCCTTAACGACGCCGTCCCCGGCCTTCTTCGCGGTGACGAACGCCATGCGGGCGGCGTCGAAGTCCGGCTTGCCCCGCGGGAATGATACGTCCGCCATCACGAGCGTCCCACCACGGAGCGTCCAGTAGCGGTAGGTTTTGAACGTGATGTGGTGGGTGCCGCGGTAGTTCGTCCAGGCCATGCTCTTTCCGCTGGATGCGTAGCGGAACATCAGCTCCTCGGACTGCTGCCCCGTGGTGCCGATCTTCGCGTTCACGGCCTTCAGGCGGGACTCGGCCTTGGCGAGGTCGGCTCCGGTCAGCACTTCTATCCGGAGTTCCACACCGTCGGCGCCTCGCACCCACGTCTCGACTACCCCCCCGGGCGTTCGCGTCGTCTTCTTCAGCGCAAAGCCAGGGACGGTACGCCCCTTCAGGCGGCTCAGGTCCGGTCCGGCGCTGCTGCCGGCCTGGGGCCGCGCCATCGCGGCCGTCCCGGGCAGGAGCCACAGGACAGTCAGGAGCAAGACCCACACTGCTCTCATGCAGGCTTCCTTTCGCAGATACACGAAAAAGCCGCCGCCGCAGGGGATTTCAGCGGCGGCGGCGTCCGTGCCCCCAGAGGGGCGCAACTATCTCTTGATGCTGGCCGGGTTGCCGGGCGTCGATCCCGCCGGGGCCGCGTTGTAGGGTACGACGCGGCCGTCCGGGTAGCGCTGCTCCGCGGGGGCAACAGTCTTCGCCGCGTCGCCGCCGCCCGCCCCGGACTGAGGAGCGCCGCTGTTTGCCGAGTCCTTACCACAGCCGGCGGCGCAGACCGCCAGGAGCACTGTGGCAGCGGCAGTGACAGCGCACGAAAGGGCTGCGGAGGTCTTCTTCTTCGGATTCATAGTCATTCGTTCGCTATCTCTATCACCAGTTGTCTTCGGGGCTCGGGTTCGGGTTGCCCTCGGTCCCGCCAGGGCAGGTGGCGTCGATGCCGGCGTGCCGTGGAATCAGGTCGTGCCAGTTGCCGGTGAAGCGGATGGCGGAGTCGGGAGCGCGCCAGGGCCAGCAGCGATACCCCGGAAGGATGGCGTACTTGCCGTTCTTCGGGTCGCCCTTATGCGACTTGACGTGGCCATCCACGTACATCACATTGGTCATCTCCGAATGCCGGTATGCCCATTCGTTTGAGCCATCGCTGACCGCGCACCAGTTCCAGCCGTCGGGCCACTGGTTGCAGTTGTTACGCTCGAAGAGCTGGACGGTGTGCGCCGGGAACGGGATCTCGGCCAGGCTCACGGCGAAGATGCGGTCGGCAGCCCACTCCCAGCCCAGATGCGAGGGAATGGTGTAGGAGCGGCGCAGCGGGCTGCCGATGAAGGGAGCGATCGGCTCCGAGGATTCGGAGTCGCTCGGACACTGGATTACCGGCCAGTTCTTGATATAGGGCTGGGTGAGCCGGTCCCAGGTAAAGGCGTCCGGGGTGTTCGCCGTGCCGTTGAAGGGCGGACAGATCATCTCATCGTTGTCCTGGGCGTACATCATGAAGGCGGTTCCCAACTGCTTGAGGTTGCTCATGCAGGAGGTCTGGCGAGCCTTCTCCCGAGCCTGTGCGAAGACAGGGAAGAGGATGGCAGCAAGTATCGCGATAATCGCGATAACGACCAGCAATTCGATGAGAGTGAACGCACGCGTAGAGGATGCGGCGTTTCGAGAGGCGCGGACAGGGACGTGAATAGAAACCATAGTATGTGTCCTTCTTTCCTCACGGAAAACGTTCATCAACAATGATGGACCTCAGTGACACCGCGGGGCGCCGGCCCTGCTCACATAGTTTGGCAAATTACCAGACTGACAGGAAACCGACGCATACTATTCTGCTGGTATGGGATTCACCTTAACACAAGTCGGGACCGATGTCAACGCCCCACCAGTCAGGTGCGTCCCGACGCGCTCTTAACTCCGTGGGCCTCCCGTCCGCCCCCGTCCCGGGTCCTTCTCGCAGGAGAACAGGAGCGGTTTAGAGAACGATGAACCCGTCTTTTCGCATTGCCCTAGTCATCTTCGGGCTGGCGCTGCTATCCCTCCCTCTCGGAGAGCGCGCCGCCTATGCCCATCACCAGAAACCAAACGCTATGCCTATACTTTACCCCAAGACCCGTAAGGAGAACGTCGTCGACCAGTATCACGGCGTCCGTGTGCCCGACCCCTACCGCTGGCTGGAAGACGCCGACTCCGAAGAGACGAAGGCGTGGGTCGAGGCGCAGAACCAGATCACCTTCGGCTACCTGCGCAGCGTGCCCGTCCGTAGCGCCCTCCAGAAGCGACTGACTCAGCTCTGGGACTACGCCAAGTTCGGTATGCCCTCGAAGCGCGGGGGGCGTTACTTCTTCACGAAGAACGACGGCCTGCAGAACCAGTCCGTGCTGTATGTCGCCGACGCACTCGACGCGGAGCCGCGCGTTCTGCTCGACCCGAATACGCTCTCTAAGGACGGCACAGTCGCCCTCTCGGGCACATCTATCAGCGAGGACGGCCGGTACCTGGCCTACGGCCTGGCCACGGCGGGATCGGACTGGCAAGAGTGGCGCGTGCGGAACGTGGCGACCGGTGAGGACACGCCCGACCTGTTGAAGTGGCTCAAGTTCGGCGGGGTCTCCTGGAAGAAGGACGGCTCGGGCTTCTTCTACAGCCGCTACGCGGAGCCCAAACCCGGCGCGGAGTTGCAGGCGCAGAACTTCGACCAGAAGATCTACTTCCACCGCCTGGGCGACGACCAGTCCCGCGATGTCCTGGTCTACGAGCGGCCGGACCACCCGAACTGGTTTCTGAGCTCCGGCGTGACCGACGACGGGAAGTACCTGATCATCTACGCCAGCGAGGGCACCGAGCGCAAGAACCGGCTGTACTACAAGGACCTGTCGGCGCCGGACGCAACGGTGGAGCCGATCTTCGATAAGGGCGACGCCTCCTACGGTGTGATCGAGAACGACGGACGGACGTTCTACGTCCTGACGGACCGGGATGCGCCGCGCTTCCGGGTTATCGCCGTGGACCTGGACCGCCCCGACCCCGCCTCCTGGAAGGAGATCATCCCGCAGAGCGAGGACACCCTCCAGGATGTCAGTCTGCTGGGAGACGCGTTCTTCGCGACCTACCTGAAGGACGCTTCCACGCGTATTCGGGTCTATAGCCTTTCGGGGGCGCATGTGCGCGACGTGGCCCTGCCGGGCATCGGCACGGCGGGCGGCTTTGGCGGACGGCGCGACGACACGGAGACCTTCTACTCGTTTACGTCGTTCACCACGCCGCCAACGATCTTCCGCTACGACCTGAAGACGCACACGTCCACGGTCTACAAGCAGGCGGAGGTGGACTTCGACCCGGCGCGGTTCGAAACGAAGCAGGTCTTCTACACCAGCAAGGACGGCACGCGCGTCCCGCTCTTCCTGACCCACCGGAAGGGCCTCAAGCTCGACGGCGCGAACCCGACGTACCTGTACGGCTACGGCGGCTTCAACGCGTCAATGACCCCCTACTTCTCCGTGTCCACCGTGGCCTGGATGGAGATGGGCGGGGTGTACGCCGTGGCCTGCCTGCGCGGGGGCGGCGAGTACGGCAAGGAGTGGCACGAGGCGGGCACCAAGCTGAAGAAGCAGAACGTCTTCGACGACTTCATCGCCGCGGCCGAGTGGCTGATCGCGAACCGGTACACGTCCCCGCCCAAACTCGCCATCGCCGGGGGCAGCAATGGCGGCCTGCTCGTGGGCGCGTGCATGACCCAGCGGCCCGACCTGTTCGGCGCCGCGCTCCCCGCGGTGGGCGTCCTGGACATGCTGCGCTTCCCGAAGTTCACGGTGGGCTGGGCGTGGACCAGCGACTACGGCTCGCCGGAGAACCCGGACGAGTTCAAGGCGCTGTACGCCTACTCGCCGTACCACAACCTGAAGCCCGGCACGCGCTACCCGGCGACGCTGGTCACAACGAGCGACCACGACGACCGGGTGGTCCCCGCGCACTCGTTCAAGTTCGCGGCGGCGCTCCAGGCGGCGCAGGCGCCGGACGGCCCGCCGACGCTGATCCGCGTCGAGACCCGGGCGGGGCACGGCGCGGGCAAGCCGACCGCGAAGATCATCGACGAGATCGCGGACATCTACGCCTTCCTGGTCCGCGCCCTGGAGATCGACGTCCCCGAAACCCTCGCCGCCGGGGCGGATTAAGGCGGCCCCGGTCCCGCAGGCCGCCTTCCGGTACACTGGTATGACAGGAGGCGAAAGATCATGAGTGCCACGGCGGTTCCCGCCCCGGCGACGGTCGAGGACCTCTACGGCGTCCCCGACAACGTCAAGGCGGAACTGGTAGATGGAGAGCTGCATTACATGTCGCCGACGGGGTTCTGGCCGGGACGTGCGAGCGGGCGTATCTACCGCAGTCTGACCGAGTACGAGGAGTCCGTGGGCGGCGGCTTTGCCCTGCCGGACAACGTCGGCTTTGTGGTTAACCTGCTCCGCCGCCGCTCGTTCAGCCCGGACGCTGCCTTCTTCACCGGGCAGCCTTCGGGAATGCGTTATCTGCAGGGCGCGCCTGCCTTTGCGGCCGAAGTGCGCAGCCTGGGCGACTATGACGAAGCGGCAAATCGCGATATCGTCGCCAAGCGCCGTGATTACTTCGCGGCCGGAACTCTGGTGGTATGGGACGTGGACCTCCTCGCGGGAGAGGTTCGCAAGTTCACCGCGGAGGGCGGGGCGGAAGCGCCGGCGGCGGTCTTCCGGCGCGGCGACGTGGCGGACGCCGAACCCGCCGTTCCGGGCTGGCGCCTGCCGACCGACGAACTGCTGCCCCCAGCTGCCCCGGAGAGTGAAGGGGCGTGAGAAGCGCGCCGCCGACGCTGGTGGTCTATGTGGATGTGGACGACACGCTGGTGCGCAGCGTAGGCGAGAAGCGCATTCCGATCCCGGCGGTGGTGCGGCACGTGCGGGCGCTGGCCGGGCAGGAGGGCGTGATGCTCTACTGCTGGAGTTCCGGCGGCGCGGAGTACGCCCGCGCGGTCGCCGAAGAGCTGGGCATTGCAGGCTGCTTCGCCGCGTTCCTCCCCAAACCCCACGTCTTCCTGGACGACCAGGCCCCAGGCGAGTGGCGGCGCTGCCTGGTGGTCCATCCCGCCGAATGCGACGAGGCGCAGCAGGCCGACGACTACCGCCGGGCAGTGGCGGAAAAATAACGGACTGGCCGACCCGCCGAAAATCCCCGCCATATTACTTGCCCTTGCCTGCCTGCATGCCTTGGTACAATTTCCTGACTGCAAGAAAACTGTAGATCGGGGGATGGGTATGCGCGTTCGAACGGCGACGGTGCTGGGGACGGTAGCGGCCCTTTCGTGGGTGGCGGCGGCGGCGGGAACGGCGCGGGCGCAGTACGTGACACCGGCGTCCTACACGGGGACGCCGGGACAGGGGCAGGCGCAGGGCGGCTCGCTCAACTACTTCGACGACACCGGCAGTCAGTTGACCGACGGCGCGCTCGGCGCCGACAACTGGGGGGCCGACCTCGGGAACGGCAGCGCGTACGAGTGGGTCGGCTGGATCAGCGTGGACCCGACCTTCACGTTCACCTTCAGCGCGCCCGTGTCCCTTTCGGCGGTGGAGTTCGGGTTCAACCGCGGCGAGGGGTCCGGCATCTACCTCCCGTCCAGCGTGACCATCGACGGCGTGACCACGGCGCTGACGGGGACGGAGATCGCGAACGGGACGCGCGGCTTCGTTTCCCTGGGCACCACCTTCACCGGCACCTCCCTGACCATCACGGTCGCGGACGCGGACGCCGGCCGCTGGATCTTCCTGGACGAGGTCCGGTTCGTCAGCGCGGCGGCGGCCGTGCCGGAGGCGGGCACCCTCCCGCTGGCCGCTTCGGGGCTCCTGCCGCTCGCGGCGATGTGGGCGGTGCGGCAGAGGCGGCGCCGACAGCGCGCCTGCCCCTCGGGGTACGGGCGGTAAAACGGGGCGGGGCCGGTTTCGCGAGAAGCCGGCCCCGCCCCTTTTTGTGCCGCTGCGCTTACTGCTTGGTTATGACAAGCTGCGGCTTGTTTGTGCCCTCGCGGGTCTGGAAGTCGGTCCAGGTGCCCAGGCTCGTGTTCAGGGCGATGGAGATGATCTTGTCCCCGCCCATCTGCCCCTGGACCGCCGCGGTGATGTCGAACTCGACGTACCCCGCCGCGTTTGGCGCGGTGATCGAGGCGAGCGTCGCCCCGAGTCCCGGCAGCGAGGTGGGCGCCGTGGCCTGCGTCCAGGCATCCGAGTTGACCGCCGTCGCGGTCATGCCCATCCCGCTGGTCGTGGAGACCTTGTAGATGCGCAGCTTGGCGTTGGTCACGGTGCCGGTCACACCGGTCATGTCGAAACGGACGTAGATCGTGTTCCACTGCGAGCAGGCGATCACGGGGTTCGTGCCCGCGGCGTTGTCATTCTGCGTGTTCCGGTCGTCGGTCGGGTTCAGCGTCACCGTGGTCGGTCCGCCGGTGTTGATGGTGTAGGCGGCAGTGGAGACGGCGCTGTCGTTCATCCCGGCCTTGTAGGCGATAGCGCGGAGGGTGGTCGAACTGGACACCGTGACCGGCCCACTGTAGACGGTGCCGGTAGTGCTGGTGGGATTGGTGCCGTTGGTGGTGTAGCGGATGCTGGCCCCGCTGGTGGCGCTGCTGATGGTCACCGTCTGCGCGCTGGTGTAGGTGCCCCCCGCCGGACTGAATGTCGGCGCCGCCACGGTCTGCGCGCCGGCGTTCGGGTCGGTGCGGTACACGCCGTTGCGGATGCGGCTGTACTTGCCGTTCTTGTAGGCGATAGCGATCAGCTTCTCGCCCGCAGCGGTGCCGACCGTGACGGGGCCGGTGTACTGGGTCCACTGCCCCGGCTTGAGTTTCGACTCGACGCTCGGGCTCACGTAGCTCGCCGTGCCCTTGACGTAGTAGATGGTTGCGCCCGGGTCGGCCGAGATGGTGACCGTTTGCGCGGCGGCGTAGGTCCCCGCCTGCGGGGCGTAGGTGGGCCGCACGGGGATGTCGGCGCTGTTGGTGTAGATGACGAGCGGCATGCCGAGCAGGGTGCCGGTGTTGGCGAAGGCGACGCCGGGGCCGACGAAGTCGACGCTGTTGTCGATGACCTCGTGCTTGGCGATGCGCTCCGGCGAGCCGTTGTCTACCCCGAGCGTGCCGTCGTCGTTGTCGATGCCGTTCCAGTACCCGCGGATGTAGACGCCCTCATGACGGTCTGTGGAGCGGGTCTCCCACGGGTACAGGTGGTCTACGAGGTGGTTCCCGCTGATGGCCCAGGCGCCGCTGTACTGGCTGCCCGGGGGCATGGTGGAGTCGCGCAGGATCTTGAGGTTCTTGAACGTGAAGTTGCGGTAGTACTCGAACCGGACGCCGTGGCTGCCCTTGCTGTTCAGGTCAGTGTAGTCCTCGATCACGCTGGAGGTGGGCCAGATGCCGTTGATCTCGGTGTCCACGTTGAAGATGCCCTCGTGGCAGCCGATGGCCGTGTTGCCCTTGAAGCGCATGATCGGCGTATCGGCGGCGTTCAGCGTGTCGTTTCCCCCGGCGGCCTCCGGGTCGATCAGGTTCTGGCGCAGGATGACCTTGCTGGCGCCCAGGTCCACGCCGGTGCGCTGGAAGTAGGAGTAGCCGGAGCCGCAGCCCGTGGCGACGTTGTCCTCGACCGTGAGGTTACCGCCCTGGAACCAGTAGCCGACGCCCGAGCGCCCCAGGTCGTGCGTGTCCGTGCCGTCCTTGATGAAGCCGCGCCCCCGGACCAAGGAGCAGAGGTTGCGCCGGAAGGTGCCCAACTCCGCCCCGTTCTCGGTGATGAAGCCGGAGCCGAAGGCGTCGTGGCAGACGTTGTCCTCGAAGACGACGAACGAGTCGTGGTTGACGTAGCCCCAGGAGGTCGGGGACAGGACCACGCAGCCCTGGACGTAGGCGGGTGTCACGGAGGCGTCGTCCTTGCCGCCCCGGTGGAAGTGCAGAGCATAGCGCCCGCGCGGGTTCGCGCCCGGGGGCGAGGTGACCACAGCGCCGTTGGTGACGTCGATGTCCTTGCGGGTGCGGCCCAGGTTCTCAAAGAGCGCGTAGCGCACGTCCACGTCCAGCGTATGCATGAACATGACGTGTCCCCGGCGGGTCGGGTCGGAGGGGTTGGCGGACTTGAACACGATGTTGCGCTCCAGGTCCGCCACGTAGGGGTAGAGGCCGAAGGAGCCGAACTCCACTGTGCGTGCGTCGATGAGGCCGCCCGAGAAGGTCACGGCGGCGCCGCTGACGCCGCCGACGGTCTTCACCTCGTCCGTGGGCGTGGGAATGAAGTACCCGGTGACCGGGTCGCGGACATCCTTCATCTTCATGCCGGTGATGAGAAGGCGGTCCCCCGCCTTCCAGCCCGTGGGTGAGTTGGCCAGGTTCAGCGCGGTCGCGCCCGCGGCGAGCCCGCCGGTGGTCTTCACGAAGGGGGTGACCGTCGTCCCGCAGATGCGGGCCCGGCCGTGGCACAGGAACCCCCGACTCTGGAAGAAGGTGTCCACGCCCGTATTAATCGGGCCGCCGTCCGAGAAGGTGACGACGCTCTTGACGTTCGCTGCGATCGGGCTACCCGGGACGCCCTGCTCCCACTCGCCCCCGACGTCCACCACGACCGTGTCCACGGTGAGGGCGGTGTCGGCGCTACGGGTGAAGGCGAGTTTCCCGTTGACGCGGACCCACTGCACGCTGGCGGCGGAGTTGGCGTTGTAGGTGACGATCCTCCCGGCGGGGATGTAGACCTTCGCGCCCGCGCCGGGCACGGTCCCGGCGCTCCAGGTGGCGCCGGAGGTCCAGTTGCCGTTGGCGACGGCGGTGTGGGTGGCCTGGTTGGTCGGTACCAGGGCGAGCATGGCATCGTGTTCGTTCTGCATGTCCGGGCTCGTGTGCTGCGCCCGCGCGGAGGGGGGCGCGGAAAGGAGCAGGAGCAGCCCCGCGGCCGCACCGAGTAGCAGGACGTGCCGCAGCCGGGGGGGCAGGGCGGGAGGGCGGTTCTGGAGAGACAACATCGTAGTTGACCTTACGGATCGCGCGCTGCGGGCGGAGACACGCCCCCGCTCCCTCCTCCGGAGCGCACGGGCGGCCTCCCTCCTGGTTAGCAATAGTGGCGATGGGACGCCTCGGGCGCCTCGCCCTGTGCGGTCGGTCTTGCTCCCTCCTTGTCCCGGCGCGTTTCGCCGTTGTGTGGTAATGTGTACGCGTACACATCGACGGATTATAGCACAAAACTATCACCGTAAAGCGCAAAACAAGTGACATTCATCACACTTATCCGACCGGGAGGCGGGTGTCTCGTCGCGGCGGGACTGTGGAAGGTACCTTAGGCTATGCCGACGATACGTGAGGTGGCGAAGGCCTGCGGCGTTTCGCCCATGACCGTCTCCTACGTCCTGAACAACCCCGGGCGGGTCCGGCAGGAGACGCGCACGCGCGTCCTGCTCGCCATGCGGGAGATGGGCTACCGCCCCCCGGCGGCGGAGCGCGGGGAGGAGGATGCCCGGGGGACGCTCACCATCGGAGTGGTGTACTCGCGCTGGAACCGCCTCGAGGCGGAGGCGCCCTACTACCGGCGCATCGTCGGGGGCATCCTGGAGGCCGCGGACGACCTGGTCTGCCACGTGACCCTGTTCAGCCACCACTCCTGGGAGGGGAACGCCTACAAGAGCCTGCGCGTCTACTGCGACGGCCGTTGCGACGGCCTGATCATCTTCGCGCCGAAGATCGGGAGCGATCTCGTGGCCGCGCTGCGCGAGCGCGGCGTCCCATTCGTCCTGGTTGGCGACACGGGCGACCTGCCGGAAGACTGGTGCGTGGACGTGGACAACATCGCCGCCGCTCGGAACGTCACAGAGTACCTGCTCGGATTGGGACACCGGCGGATCGCCTACCTGCCGGGCGCGCCGAACACGCGGGTCACGCAGCAGCGGGAGGACGGGTGGCGCGCGGCGCTGGAGGCGGCGGATGTCGCCCCGAACCCGGCACACCTGCTGCCCGGCGACTGGAGCCCGGAGTCGGGCCGGGAGCGGGCGGCCCGCCTGCTCTCGCTCCCGGACGGGGAGCGGCCCACCGCGCTCTTCTGCGCCTTCGACGGTTTGGCGCTGGCAGCGCTGGGGGTGGCGCACGAGATGGGCCTGCGGGTGCCGCAGGACGTTTCTCTCATCGGCTTCGACGACGTCCCCGCCGCGCCCGCGACCGAGCCGCCGCTGACCACGGTGCTGCAGCCCTATGCCGAGATCGGGGAGCGGGCCGTGCGCCTGCTCCTGACGCAGATGGGAGGCGGCAGCAGCGCGGACGCACCCGGCGAGCGGAAGGTCCTGCTGCCCACCAAGCTAATCGTGCGGCAGTCCGCCGGGCCGCCCCCGCCGCCGGGCACCGCCTGACGAAAACGAAGCGGGCCCGCCCTGCCTTCCGGCAGGGCGGGCCCGTGATGCGGACGTTGCTGCGCTGTGCGCGCGCTCTTAGAAGCGCAGGCCGGCCATGAGCTGCAGGCCGCTGACCTCTTTGTCGTCGTAGCGCGAGATCCAGTGGTACTTCGCCTCGACCAGGTAGCGCCCCTCGCCCAGGTCCAGACCCGCCGCCAGGTAGCCGCCGAAGAGGCCCTTGCGCCGACCGCTGGTGCTCGGATAGTCCATGTCGGTGGCGTAGATGCCCAGGCCGAAGCCGTAGTAGTAGTCGTTACC
>CALEKU010000038.1 GCA_937902745.1 uncultured Armatimonadota bacterium | reverse complement strand
AGGGGGGAAGCCGACGACCGGATTCGAACCGGTGACCTGCTGTTTACGAAACAGCTGCTCTACCGCTGAGCCACGTCGGCAACGGTAGGCAGTATATCATCGCGCCCGCGCGGTGTCAATTGGGTAAGAGTATCCCTGTGGTACAATCTTGCTACCGAATGCGGCAATCGGGCACAGGTCAGGGCGAGGAGGCCGATAGACCGCCGCCGCGAGCGCACCGCCCAGAGAGGGCCGGGCGAACCCGCGGGTATGCCGAAAGGAGGGCAAGGTGCATCTCGTCGCCCGATTCATCCGGGAGCTGAGGCCCTATGTCCGCACCATGTTGCTGGTCGCGGTTCTGACTCTGAGCAACGCAATCCTCTCGCTCCAATCAGCGCCCCTCATCGAAAAGCTCTTCAACGGCCTCGACCCGAACCGCTCCGAGAACGTCCACCTCCCGCTCTTCTTCGCTCTCCTGGTCGGGATCGCCGTCGCTGCGGGTCTGCTCTCGTACCTCATCGGGATGAGCGTGACGTATCTCGGTCAGGCGTTCATGCTGGAGACCCGGCGGAAGCTCTACGCGCACCTTCAGTCGCTCTCGCAGGGGTTCTTCGAGAAGGCACAGACCGGAAAGCTAGTGGCGACAATCGTCAACGATGTCGGCCAGGTCAACCAGCTCCTCCAGGGCGGCTTCACGACCTTGATACAGGACTCGGTCATCCTGATCGGCGCCGTCGGGATGATGTTCGTCCAGAACCCGCTCCTGGCGCTTCTGGCCCTGTCCGTGTACCCCGTGTACGTCGTTAACTACATCTTTTCCCGCAAGCAACTGGCCGATAATGCGTCCAAAATCAGCGAACTGCGCGGGGTGATCTACTCGGACCTCCAGGAGAAGCTGGCGGGCGTCCAGGTGGTCAAGACGTACGCGCAGGAGCGCTCCGAGGTGCGGGCCTATACCAGCCTGAACCGGGATAACCTGGACCTGAACGTCCGCCAGAGCAAGATGGGCACTGGCCTCTTCGTGCGCGCGGAGTTCATCAGCGCCGTGGGGACCGCTGTCATCCTCTGCGTCGGCGGCATGTCCGTGATCAATGGGCACCTGTCACAGGGCGGCCTGGTGAAGTTCCTCCTGCTGGCGACGGGCTTCGTCTACGGCCCGACCGTGCGCCTGATCCAGATGAACGACCAGATCGCGCGGACCCAGGCGGGTCTGCGGCGTATCTTCGAGATCCTGGACACGCAGCCAGCGGTGGTAGCGGACCCGAACGCCCCTCCCCTGCCGAAGATACAGGGGCGCATCCGCTACGAGGATGTCTGGTTCGCCTACGAGCCCGAGCAGTACGTCCTCAAGGGGGTCAACCTGAGCATTGAGCCGGGGCAGATGATCGCGTTCGTCGGCGGCTCCGGGTCGGGTAAGACGACGATGATCAACCTGCTCTCGCGCCACTACGACGTGACCAAGGGCCGCCTGACCATCGACGGCTACGACGTGCGCGAGATCAACCTGGAGTCGCTGCGCCAGCAGATCGGGGTGGTCCTTCAGGAGAGTGTGCTGTTCCATGCGACGGTGCGCGAGAACCTGCGCTACGGGCGGCTGGACGCGACCGACGAGGAGATAGAGGCCGCGGCCAAGGCGGCCAATATCCACCATGTAATTGAGGCGCTGCCGCAGGGGTACGACACGAAGTTCGGCGAGGACGGAACGAAGCTCTCGGTCGGCGAGAAGCAGCGCATGGCGATCGCCCGCGCCCTGCTCGCGGACCCGCGCATCCTGGTGCTGGACGAGGCGACGAGTTCGCTGGACTCGGAGACGGAGACGCTGATCCAGGAGGCGCTGGACCGGCTGATGGAGGGCCGCACGAGCTTCGTGATCGCGCACCGCCTTTCCACCATCGTGAAGGCGGATCAGATCGTTGTGATGGAGAAGGGTGTCATCAAGGAGGTGGGCAACCACTCCGAACTGCTGGCCCAGGGCGGCATCTACGCCCGCCTGTACGCCGAGCAGTTCCGCGTCGAGCTGGAAGCCGTTACGGCATAATGTCCGCCTCCCGTAGCGGTCAAGAAGTTGGGGAAACCACGCCGAGAAAGTCAGGCACATGGCGACGGTCGAGACGCCGGAAAAGCAGAATAACCCCGGGGAGCAGCGCACGAGGCGCGTGACCTACCCGACGTCGGACGGGAAGCCGATGGCCGAAACGCGCGAACACCGCGAGGCGATGACGTACGCCATACAGGCGTTGGAAGTCCTGCTTGCGGACACGGAAGATGTCTGGGTATCCGGCAACGACTTCGTGTACTACCAGGAGGGCGACCCGGCGCGGCGGGTGGCGCCGGACTGCTATGTGGTCTTCGGAGTGCCGCGCCGCCCGCGTACGGCGTTCAAGGTGTGGGAGGAGGGCGGCAGGACGCCGAACGTGGTGTGGGAGTTCACCTCCCGCAAAACCGAGCGCCAGGACCGCGAGGAGAAGTTCGACCTCTACGAGCAGACCCTGCGCGTGCCGGAGTACTTCCTGTTCGACCCGCTGAACCAGTACCTCCGGCCCCGCCTCCAGGGGTACCGACTCACGGACGGCGTGTACCGCGCGATCCCGATAGCCGAGGACGGGACGCTGGAAAGCCGGGAGACGGGCATCCGGATGTATGCGGAAGGGGCACTCCTGCGCTTTGTGGACCCGCGCACGGGGGAGCCCGTGAAGACTCGCGCCGAGGCGGAAGCGGAGATCGCCCGTCTGCGGGCGGAACTGGAAAGGTTGAGGCAAGGGCCCACGGGCTGAGCCGATGGAAAACTTCAAGCGACTTCTGTGGTACCTGAAGCCTTACCGCGTGCGTGTGGCGCTCGCGGTGGTGCTGATGTTCGCCGTCACCCTGTCGGCGATCCCGATGCCGCTGTTCCAGAAGCAGGTACTGGACGTCGCCATCCCGAACCGCGACACGCGGATGCTGGTCTGGATCTTCGTGGGTGTCCTGACGCTGTATCTGGTGCGCGGCGTGGTCTCCTACACCCTGAACTACATCATCGGGTGGCTGGGGCAGCGCGTGATCTTCGACCTGCGGTTCCAGTCGTACCGGCACCTGCAGCGCCTGTCGCTCGCCTACTACGACGGGCGCCAGCCCGGCAAGATCATGGCGCGACTGACCACCGACATCGATGTCATCCAGTTCGCGCTGACGAGCGGCTTCGTGAACTTCATCACGGACCTGGCGACGGTGGTCATTATTACCGGGTGGCTGTTCTACCTGAACTGGAAGTTGGCCCTGCTCGCCATCTCCGTGGTCCCGCTCTACGTCCTCAACTACAAGCTGCTGCTGCGACGCATCCGGGACGTGTCGGTGGCGCTACGCGAGAAGCGCGAGATCATGATCGGGAACCTGAGCGAGAAGCTGAACGCGATCGCGGTGGTAAAGGCGTTCGTGCGCGAGAAGCACGAAACGGACTACGCCATGCACACCATCCGCGAGAACTTCGCGCTGGGCATGGAGCAGACCAAGCTCAACCGCTTCCTGGGGGCCACATCGCAGGTTATCCGCACGGTCGGCACCGCCTCCCTCCTGTGGTTTGGGGGCGCGCTGGTGCTGCGCCGGCAGTTGACCCCGGGGGAGTTGTTCGCCTTCCACGGATACATCGGGTATTTGTACGACCCGACCGTGCGCCTGGTGGACTTCAACGTCCAGGTGCAGTGGGCGCTCGCAGCAGTGGACCGGGTCTTTGAAACGCTGGACACGCGCCCGGAGATCATTGACGCACCGGACGCGAAGCACCTGGCGACGGTAAAGGGAGCGGTAGAGTTCCGGCAGGTGACGTTCGGGTACGATGCGAGCCAGCCGGTGCTGCACGATGTGTCGTTTAAGGTCGAGCCAGGCGAGACCATCGCCATCGTGGGGCCGAGCGGCGCGGGCAAGACCACCATCGTAAACCTGCTGGCCCGCTTCTACGATGTGAACGAGGGGCAGGTCCTGATCGACGGCTATGATGTGCGCAAGGTGCGCCTGGAGTCGATGCGGCGCCACATCGGCATGGTTTCGCAGGAGACGATCCTGTTCTCGGTAAGCCTGAAGGAGAACATCCGCTACGGCAAGAAGGATGCCTCCGATGAGCAGGTCGTCGCCGCGGCGAAGGCGGCGGACATGCACGACTTCATCCTGAGCCTGCCGGACGGCTACGAGACGAAGATCGGCGAGGACGGTATCAAGCTGAGCGGCGGGCAGAAGCAGCGCATGGCGATCGCGCGGGCGATCCTGGCGGACCCGCGCATCCTGATCCTCGACGACGCGACGTCGGCACTGGACTCGCACACCGAGGCGAACGTTCAGGCGGCGCTGGCGGTCCTGATGCAGGGCCGCACGAATTTTGTGATCGCGCACCGTCTTTCCACCATCATGAGCGCCGACCGCATCCTGGTGATGAGCGACGGGCGCATCGTGGACTTCGGGACGCACCAGGAGTTGGTCAACCGCCCTGGTATCTACCGCGACCTGTACCAGGAGCAATTCAAGACCGTGGGCGATCTCTCCGACGAGGAGCGCACCCGCCTGCTGACCGTGACGGCGTAGTTATTCCCGTTGGGCCGCTGGACCGGTATACCACCTCGGTTTGCCGCCGTGGACTGAAGTCCCGGCTACCGTTGAGAAGCCCGCCTGCGCGGGCTCCGGTTTCCATGGCGGCTACCGCTATGCGGTAGCCGCCTCCGAACCCGTTCCTCCCCCTCCTTCGGGCGCGCAGCGCCGCTCCAATGCGGCTGCGCCGCCGAGGGAGGGGGCAGGAGGGTGGGTGCAGATGTCGAAGGACGGCGGTAGCCGCCCCTCGACATCTGGAGCCCGCGGAGGCGGGCTTGAATCAACGAAGCCGGGGTTTCAACCCACGGCGATAACGCCCACAGCACCACACGGCTACCCTACCCTACTTCCACATCCGCGACGGATTTCGGGATGGCGGCGGTGAGGTTCTCATAGCCGGTCTCGGTGACCAGGATGTCGTCCTCGATCCGGATGCCGATGCCCCGGTCCGGGAAGTACAGGCCCGGCTCGATGGTGACGACCATGCCCGGCTGCAAGATCCCGTCGAACGGCAGCGCGTCGTGTACATCGAGGCCGAGGCCGTGGCCGACGCCGTAGGGGTAGCCGTCCGGGTAGCCCGCCTTCTCCAACACCGCCCGCGCTGCCCGGTCCACCTCCCACATCGGCACGCCGGGCTTTACCGCCTCAATGGCCGCGATCTCCGCGTCCAGCACCGCCTCGTACAGGCCACGCTGCTCCGGCGTGAAGCGGCCGTTGATCGGATAGGTGCGGGTCACGTCCGCGGCGTATCCCCCGACCGCTGCGCCCGAGTCGATGAGCAGCAGTTCGCCGTCCTTCAGCGGCAGGCGGTTGTCCATGTAGTGCAGCACTGCGGCGTTCACCCCCCCGCCGACGATGGGGTTGTAGGCATGCTCGCCGCCGTGGGCGCGGTAGGCGTCCCCCAGCGCGTCGGCAACCTCTCGCTCGCTGCCACCCGGGCGGATGAGAGGCCGTGCCGCGGCATAACCCGCCACCGTGGCCGCCACCGCCCGGCGCATCAGCGCCAGCTCTTCGACCGACTTCACCGAGCGCAGCGAGGGCAGCAGATCCGTCTTATCGATGATGGTTACGCCAAGGACACGCTCGGAAACCTGCCGGAAGGCCGCGAGATCCGGCCCGACCGCGCCGGGGTAGACAGCGAAGGGGTGCAGGCAGGCCAGTTTCTTCGTGCGACGGGCCGCCACGGTGAGGGCGCCCGGGAGGCCACCGGTCCGCACGACGGTCTTGATGCCGTACTGCTGCTTCAGCGCCGCGGAGAGCGGCGCCCGAAGCCCATCCCACATATCCGCCTCGGGGTTCAGGGGGCGCAGAAACAGGGTGATGCGCCGATCCGGGTCGGGCGCGGAGGGGTCGAAGAGCAGGGCCGCTCCCGACTCGTTCTCAATGCCCGTCAGGTACAGGAAGTGGCGGTCGGGCCGCCAGCGCCCCAGCAGAGGGGCGTGCCCCTCCCCCGCAAACACCACCGCCGCCGCGCCGTCCAGCGCCTCCAGCACGCGCGCCCGGCGCGCGGCAAACTCTTCTGCAGAAATCGTATCTTCCATGGCCCCAGATTCGCCGCGCAGAATCCGCTAACCTGCGGAGGGCGCTGCCTGCTTCGCTGGATACAGTAAAGTCATGGTGCGCCGGATGACAACTCTTGGCATCGCACTCTGCGTCCTCCTGATGGCGCTGGGGAGCGCCGCGGCGCTCGCCCCCTCATGCTGCGACCGAACCGCCCCGCGGGCAGGCGAAACCGGTATCCAGGCGCCGCCCTGCTGCGACCTGAAACCGGCCCCGCCGCGCCCGGAGGCCCCGGCCACCCTGGCAGACTCGGTCCCGGCGCCGCCCGCGTGGGCGCCGACCCTCACAACGCCCGTTGCCCCGCCGCCTTTGATTGCCGCCAGCGCCGTCCTCCGCCCGGAAATCGCTTCGCGTGCTGCCCTCCGCGGTCCGCCACTGGCTTCGGCCGCGCCCCGCGCCCCGCCTTTCGCTGCCTGATCACGCGTCCCGTCAATGTTTTCGCAACGCGTTTCGCAACGAAAGGTCCATAGCAATGTTCGCAAAGTTCGCTTCCTTCGCCGCCATCGCGGCCTCCACGCTGCTCGTTGGCTCGGCCACGCCGCTCGTGGCCCACTCGCCCGCTCCCGAGCCCGCGGCGTGCTGCGGTTCCGGCGGTGGCGGTGCGTGCTGCCCCACCGGCCCCTGCTGTGGCGCCGAAAAGAAAGCCGCATCTTGCTGCCCGGTCGGTCCGTGCTGCACGCCGGGCGCGGCCTGCTGCGCCCGGTAATACCAGCGCGCGGTACGCCGAAAAAAGCCCCCTCCCGGCCGGGAGGGGGCTTTTTTTCGTGTTTCTCCGCGGCTTAGCCTCCCCAGAAGGAGTAGGGTGTAATCTCCAGGTACAGGCCGATCAGGTGCCAGGCGCTGCCGACGATCATCTGGCCGAGGATCAGGCCCAGGAAGAGCGGCATGGCCTTGCGGTAGAGCTGCACCCCGCCGTAGCGCAGCAGCGTCCCCTTGATGACCCAGGCGATCAGGAGCGGCATCCAGACCAGGTTCATGCTCCAGGAGGACGTGATGGCGTAGCCGATGGGGTGCAGCGGCCACCACGGGAACTTGATGCGCGCCACCATCAGCAGCGCGCAGAACACGAATCCGACGCCGATGGCCCCCTGCCCGTACTTGTTCGGCGGCTGGGGCGTCTGCAGCCAGCCGTTCAGGCGGTTGTACGCCTCGGCTGCGAACCCGCTGCCCTGATTCCACTTGGCCTGTGTCCCCGTGGCGTAGGCCAGGTGCAGGTAGGCCCAGAAGGTGGCAAGCGTCCCCACGAGCGCGGCGAGTATCAGGCTCCAGAACAGGACCTTCTGGCTGGCGCGGATGTCTTTGGCCGCCTTCAGCGCCTCGACGCCGAAGGGCATGGGGTGCGAGCGGTATGCCCGGTTGAACCAGTAGAAGAACGACAGGATCGTCAGGTCCTGGCCCGAAAACGCGGGGGTGCCGAAGGTCCGGGTCAGGATGTGGTCCGGTCCGGTGAAGTGCAGGTCGTGGACCGGCGGGCCGAGTTCGGCACGCAAGCGCGTTACGGCCACCGCAAGGGCGAAGTAGATCAGGAAGCCAGCAATGGCCCACTTCACCGAAAGCCCTGCCCATACGAAGAACCCGACCACCAGCGCGAACCCGATCAGCACGCCGAAGAACGCCTGCCGGTACGTCAGCGCCTCGTTTCGGTCGTCCAGTTCGGACGGCTCCCCGAGAATACGCTTCCACATCTCTGAGAAGTACTGGCGGCCGTTCCAGAGGAGAAAGGCGATAATGGCTATCCAGCCCCCGAACGACTGCTCGCGCACAAACGGGAAGTCCGGGGTGACGTCCCAGGCCATCTGCGCCGACAGGACCATCTGCCCCTTCCAGAAGAGGTAGAAGAACCAACACGAGAAGAGCAGGTCCATCGGGAGCAGGTAGCCGAGGCCCACAGCGAACGGGTAGAACGAGTAGCAGGTGAACCCGGTCGCGTTCCACGGGCGGGTGGCGAAGATGCCCTGCCCCTGCAGGTTGCGGTGCTGCAGGTTGATGCCCGGCAGGTTGGGATACAGGTACGCGAGGCCGTTCCAGATCTCCAGCGCGGCGCAGAGGCCAAAGCCCACCCAGAACAGCCCGTTCTTCCACAGGCGCCCGGATGGCTCGGTCATCTGGATGGGAATCTCGACCACCGGGAACGGCAGCCGCTCGCGATCCTGCCAGCCCTTGCGCAGCAAAACGTTGAGGCACATCATGGTCCACATCAGGACCACGACGAAGCCGCTCCAGAGCAGCGACGGGCGCAGCCATGCCTTCCAGTGCTGCGGCAGGTAGAGCGACGAGTGGCCCTGGTAGTAGCCGGCCAGCACCTCAGGATCGGATACCAGAAGCGCGGATGGCAGATACTGGCCGAAGCGCCCCATCCAACCGTTGGCCTCGTTGGCAAACCGGGTGGGGTGGCCGAGCATCTGTATCAGCGATGGGACCATATCGTGCCCGGAGAGCGCGGCACCGATGGCGACCATCGAGTACAGTCCAATGAGTTCCGCCTGCGACAGGGAAGCGCGCGGCATTACCCGCTTCAGGAGGGCGTTAAAGACCAGGAGGACGGTGAGGATGAAGAAGACGTTGGCAAACAGCGAGATCGTCGTAAAGTACGGGCCGTAGCCGATCTTCTCCGCGTAAATAATCCAGAAAGCGTCAAGGACAATCAGCGGCACGCCCAGCAGCAGCACAGGCCAGCGGAGGGTATACGGGGCGGGTCTGCCGTCCGCGGGTACGTCAAGAAGGTCCGGCGCCTCGTCGTCTTCGTGGCGCGGCTCCGGGGGGAGGTTCATGTGTTTTGTTTTCGCGACATCCCGGCGGATTTCCTACAGACCAACAAACCGAATACAGTTTTATTCGTCCTCCGGCGCGGAGGTAAATCCCCCGCCCCGCGCTGAAACGAGGAAGAGGAGGGCGGCTTTCATGCGCTGGTTCTGGCAGAAGGATGATAAAGCCGGGGGCGGCCCCGAAGAGGCACGGGTCCCGGTCTACGACTTCGACACGCGGCAGGTGCATCTGATTCCCGCCGCCGAACTCGCCCCGGGCATGGTGCGCGCCCGCCTGAACGGCGTGGAGGATGAGGTCTGGGTGGACGCCTCGCGCCTCCAGCAGAACGTTCACCAGCAACCACCTTTCCCCGAGGAGGTGCGCGACCTGTTCCGCCAGTTGAAGGCGGCGCTGGACGAGGTCTACCCGATGAGCCTGGAGCAGTGGGAGGACGGCTTCCGCCGCGACAGCAACCCCGAGCCGGAAATCGCCTACTGGCTGCACCTGGCGCAGACCTACTCCCGGCTGGTAGCGCCGGACGCAGGACTGGGCGCCACTCCGGAGCGGCGTCTGGCGGTGTTCAAACTCCTGGCCGGGTGCGGGATCGCCCCGCGGGAGCGGGTGCTCGGGGTGGCGGAGCGCGGCCCGCTTACCCGGGAGGAGGCGGAACGCGTGGTGGACGCCTTTTTCGATTTCCCGGAGGAAGGCTCGTAACGCCCGATGAGCGCCACCACCGCCAGAGACCGTGCCGTTACCACCGCCCGGACAGACGCCCGCGCGGCCCGTGTGCAGGCCCGCCGCATCGCCGACCCGTGGTTCCGCTGCCAGGCGCTCGCCTGGGCCGCGCGGGCGGCGGCGGATGCCGACTTCGACGCCGTCGCGGAAGAGGCGGCGCGGGCGGCGCAGGAATCCGAAGACCCGTACCGCCGCGTCGGCGCCTGCGCGTGGCCCGTACGCGCTATGGTCGAACGCGGGCGGGACCGGCTGGCGGCACGAACGGTAGCAGCGGCGCTAGCCGACGCGGTCCACATCCCCCACCCTGTCCGCCGCGGGGACGCCCTGTTCCTGCTGTGGCAGGCGGCGTTCGACCTGAAGACGGCGAGCGAGCCGGTATTGACGGCGCTGGTCGCTGCCTGCGCCGCCATGGACAGCAGTTGGAAGGGGCCGTACCTCCTCCGCGACCTGGCCCAGATGCTCGCCCGCACCGACCCCATAGGCGCGCACAAGGTAATCGCGGCGATGCCCCAAGGCAGGTTCAGGCGGAGTGCGGAGCGGCGCGTTCAGGCGGGCGACACGCTCCCGCCGCGCGCCTTCTTCTGGTGATGGAGGATGAACCAGTCGTCTCGGAAGGACGCGGCGGCGCCACGGGGTCAGTCGCGGCGCGCTACCGGTCCCGCCTTGGCACGGACGAGGAGAAACGGGGGGCGGCGGCTTTCGTCCGCGAGTTCGGGGCGCTCCCGCAGCGCTTCGGCGGTCGCCTCCGGCTCTTCCACCCGCTCCACGGCGAAGCCGGCGGCGATCAGCCCGTTGAGCAGCGTGGAGATGCGGCGGTGGTACTTCACCACGCCGTCTACGAACCAGTGCTGCTCGCGCCGCCCCTCGGCGGCGTAGTCGTCCACCGGCCAGTAGAGTTTGCGCCCGTCTTCGTCCCGCACCCAGCCGTCCATTTCGGCCTTCGCCGTGACGAGCGGGTGTTCGACGGAGAAGAGGAAGAGGCCGCCGGGCTTGAGCCAGGAGCGGACGCGCCGCACGGCGGCGGGGTAGTCGGCGACGTAGTGCAGAGCTAGAGAGCTAACGGCCAGATCGAAGGAGGATTCGGGCAGTTCCACAGTCTCTATGGGGGCGTGGAGGTAGGCAACGCGCTCGTGGGCGTTCTCCCGCCGCGCCACCTCCAGCATCCGTTCGGACACTTCCACTCCCACCACACGACGGGCGCCGCCCTGCTCCGCGCAGAAGCGGGCGAACTGCCCCATGCCGCAGCCAAGTTCCAGCACGGCAAGGCCCTCCAGATCGGGCAGCAGGGCGCGCAGAGCAGGCTGCTCCAACACCTCATTGAGGCCGGAGCGGGTGTCTCGAAGGTTCTTGTAGCCCGCAAAGAAGGCGGGGTCGTCGTAGACGTTCTGAATGGGGGTGTCCATGGAGAGCCTGTGCATACTACCACGGCAGCGGCGCGCCCGGGCGGGGCGCACCGCTGCCGTCCCTTGCGGGGAGCGGAATCGGCGGCGTCAGGCGGCGCCAGCGGTCCTTTTCACGGCGACGAGCAGGCCGTCGAGCCCCCGGCTGCGCAGGACCGGGAAGACGACAGAAACCAGGTCCGGATGTGCCGCCGCCGCGGCATTGAAGCGGGCGATACTGCTGTCGGATGTCGGCGACAGGATGTCCGCGCGCAGGACGTTGTCCGCCAAGATCAGGCCACCCTCCCGGGTAAGCGGAACAGCCTTCTCCAGGTAGGCGGGGTAGCCGTCCTTGTCGGCGTCGATGAAGACCAGATCGAAGGGCGCCTCGCCCGCGTCCGCCATCGCCGCCAGCGAGTCCAGCGCGGGGCCAACCCGCACCTCCACCGTATCGGCGAGGCCCGCCCGCTCGAAGTTCTTCCGGGCGACGTCCGCGTGGTGCGGGTCGATCTCCAGCGTCACCATCTTTCCGCCGGGCGCCAGGGCGCGCGCCAGCCAGATGCCGCTGTAGCCGCCCAGCGTCCCGATCTCCAGAATCCGCGCCGGCCGGTGGATCAGGGCGAGCACATGCAGCAGTTTGCCCTGGCTCGCCGAAACGGCGATCTGGGGAAGTCCCCCCTTCTGCATCTCCTCGCGAGCCGCCCGCAGGACATCGTCCTCCTCCGCAAACCGTGCCCCGATGTACGTGTCGTAGTCTAGGTTCTCGCTCTCCAGGTCACTCATGTCGCAACGCCTCCTTTCCTCACAGGATATCGCGCCCGAGGAGGCGTCCCGCCGCGCGCAAAAAAAGTTTCGTGACGCCGTAACCATTGCGCGGCCGGTGCGTTCTCATAGGCAAATGTGTGGGCGCAGCAGAGCGCGCTCCCGGCACAGCGTAAGGAGGCGATGCACTGGTGGACCGATGCTATGTGTGGCGGTACTACGGCAGCGGCGGCGGCTTCTGGCTGCTGGGGATGCTGACGGGGTTCGCCCTGTATCTCGCCCTGCCCCACCTGGTCGTCATCGGCAAGGGCCTGCTGACGGTCGCGCTGCTGCTGGCCGTGCCGCTCCTCCTCCTGTTCGCCTGGTGGGCGGTGCGCCGGACCCTGCGCGCCCGCGAACGGCGACGGCGACGGCGCGAGGCGCCCCCAGCCGTCTACTATGCGGACGGCGCCTATATCGTCTGATAATAGAGGGAGCGACGCACGGCGGCGCACCACGAAACAGGCGGGAGGGCCACGAGATGCAATCGGGCCATCGGCAGCAGCGTTTTTTTCTGGGCTTCGGGGGCGTCCTGGCCGCCGCGCTTCTTATGGGGAGCGCGGCGTTCTGCCTTGTAGGCTGTCAGGCGATGGGCATTGAGGAGGACCCGAAGGACGCGGCGGTCCGCACGGGCAAGAAGGCGAAGGCGATGCAGGAGGAGCGGTACAAGCGGGTGGACGACGCCACGGCGATACTCGACGGCAAGTAGCGAGTAAGCAGGCCGACGGACCTGGAGTGCCCTCAGGGGATCGCCGCAGCCTCCGTCTTCCGTGGACCTGCCTCACTTACCAACCGAAGCCCGGGTGGACTCCATCACACTGCGGGGCGATGTTCAGTGCGCGGGGCTCGTACCAGCCAACGTGTCCAACCAGAAAGGCATAATTCGCCCCTTCGTGATGTCGAAAGGCCGCGGGCGGCAGGGCAAGAATCTCTTTCTGAATTCTGCCCAGATGAAGACCAGGAGGGTGACGTTCCTGGGTAGTGACGGGTAGCCCTGAAGCGACGGCCCCGGGGCGCTCTTTAAAGTAGCGCCTCGGGGCCGTTCTTTTTCGTGTGTCTTGTGCTTTTCTCTGTACCGCGCCAGGAAGCGGCGTTCGGTCCGTTTCGATCAGTTCAGGTGGGCATTATCCCAGGCGTACATCGAGCGGCGGATGCGGCGGCGTCCGCGCGCGATCCGCGAGCGCACTGTGCCCAGGGGCAGGTGCAATTCGTCCGCGATGTCCTGGTAGGCCATGCCCTCGATGTCGGCCAGCATCACCGGGACCCGGTAGGCAGCGGGCAGCTCCGCCAGCGCGGTAAGCGCCTCGCGGTGTTCCATGCGCCGCTCCACGACGTCTTCGGGAATCTCCGGCCGCGCGTCCAGGGACGCGGGCTGCAGGATCTCGTCACTCACCTTGTCCAGGGAAACGGAGTGCGGCGCACGGACGCGCCGCTGGTATCGATTGATGAAAAGATTGCGCAGGATGGTATGCAGCCACCCCTTGACGGTGGCTTCCTGCGAAATGTCGCCGATGTGTGTGTAGGCCCGCATCAGGGTCTCCTGCACCAGATCCTCGGCCTCGGGCATATCGCCCCCCGTCAGACGACGCGCCTGCGCCGTCAGCGCTCCGCGGTGCGGCAGGATCAGCGTGTCGAACATACATCGTGCGTCCCGCCCGCGATCCAACGTCAGCGTCCCCGTCATTTCTCTCCTCATTTCCTCTGTGACCCCCTCGCTGCTGTCTACCTGTTCGTCTGCTTCGTCTGCGTTGCTCGGTTCGCGCACTCTCTTGTCATCGCACAAGGGCAGAATACCGGTAAACCCGCGTGGCCGTCTTGTACCTTTGGATACAATCCGCCCCCGACCGTGGATACATTGCGAGATACATTGTGAAGGCATTCACAATCTCCATGGCGTCGTATATAATAGGTTCCGGGGCCGAGCGCGCACCGCACTGGCCCGGAGAGGAGTACGTGTCGGGATGCCTGATACTGCGACCGCAGACGTCGAAGTCGACGCCGCGCCCCGCCGCGCCACCCCCGTCCCTTCCGCCAGCAGCGCGGCGGCCACCGCGGCCGCGGCCGCACGCTGGTTCCCGCGCGAGCCCCTGCTGGCAACAAAGCTTTCTCTGCCGGCGGTCGAGCGCCTGGCTCTGGTGCGCCGCCCCCGACTGACCGCGCGCATCGGCGGATACGCCGCCGCGGCCGGTTCGGAGGGTGGCGACGCGGACCCCCACCCCGCACCGACGGCGGCACACCCCCGCCTCACCCTTATCGTCGCCCCGGCCGGTTTTGGTAAGACGACCCTGGTGAGCGAGTGGTGCGCAGCGCTCCGCGCGCGGGAGGCGGACGGGCGCCCCGTTCCGGTGGCGTACGTCTCGCTGGACGCCGGGGATAACGACCCCACCCGCTTCCTGACGTACCTGATCGCCGCCCTTCAGGGGTTCGCACCGGGCCTGGGCGACAGCGCGCTTGCGTTGCTGCGCTCACCCCAGCCCACGCCGCGTGAGGCGATCCTCACCGTACTTTTGAACGACCTGGCGGCGCTGGAGACCGCGAGCCCGGTTACGGTCGTACTGGATGACTACCACCTCCTCTCGGAAAGAGCCGTCCATGAAGCGGTGACGTTCCTGCTGGAGCACCTGCCTCCCACCGTCCACTTCGTGATCGCGTCCCGGGCGGACCCGCCGCTTCCCCTTTCCCGGCTCCGGGCGCGTGGGCAGATGGCAGAGCTGCGGGCAGCGGACTTGCGCTGCTCTGGTGAGGAGGCGGGGGCGTTCCTGAACGAGGTGATGCGCCTGGGCCTGTCGGCTGAGAGCGTGGCGGCGCTGGAGAATCGGACCGAGGGGTGGATGGCGGGTCTGCAACTCGCGGCCCTTTCCCTGCAGAACCGGCAGGACCGGGAAGACTTCATCACCGCCTTCACCGGCAGCCACCGGTACATCGTGGACTACCTGGGCGAGGAGGTCCTGCTGCAGCAGCCGGAGGAGGTGCAGACCTTTCTCCTGAAGACGAGCCTGCTGGACCGGTTCTGCGCGCCGCTGTGTGACGCCGTGGCCGAGCGGACGGACAGTGACGCGATTCTGGAGCGGCTGGAGCGGGCGAATCTGTTCCTGATTCCCCTGGACGACGAGCGCCGCTGGTGGCGCTACCACCACCTCTTCGCGGACATGCTCCGGGCGCTGCGCATGCGGCGGGAAACCCCCGGGGAGCACCACGGCCTGCACCAGCGCGCCGCGCAGTGGTTCACCGAGCAGGGCTACTGGGCCGAGGCTGTGGAGCACGCTCTGGCCGGGCATCAGTTTGCCCAGGCCGCCCGCATCATCGCCGACGACGCGGGCGAGGCGGTGTGGCGGCGGGGCGAATCCGCCACGCTTACGCGCTGGCTCGACCGCCTGCCCGAGGAGGTGTGGCGCGCCGAACCTCGTCTGTGTCTGCTGCGCCTGCGCCCGCTCCTGATCGCGGTGCGGATCGACGAGATCGCCGCGCTGGTGGAGGATGCCGAGCGGGGGCTGCGCGCGAGCGGCACCCCGGAGGATGATCGTATCTGGGGTGAGGTCTTCGCCGTGCGGGCGTTCGTGGCCCGGTTCCGGGATGACCTGGACGGCGCGCTCAGGTTGTGCGCAGAGGCGATGAAGCGCCTGCCCGCGGGCGAGGCGACGCTCTGGCGCGCCGTGGTGGCCCTGCTGCGCTCCAACATCCAGGCAAGCCGGGGCGATCTGGTCGGCGCACTGGAGGGGTTCCGGGAGGCGGCGGCGGGCGGCGAGGCCGTGGGCGACGTGCAGACGACCTGCGTCAGCCTATTTTCGTGCGGCCTGCTGAGCGAGGAGTTGGGACGCCTGCGCCAGGCGGAAGGGTTCTACGAGCACAGTCTGGCGTTCCTGCGGGAGGTGACGCGCGCCTCGGACGACCATCTGCCCCCCATCGCGGCCTATGCGCAGGTCGGCCTGGCCTCGCTCGCCTTCGAGCGGAACGACCTGGAGGCGGCGGAGCGACTGCTCGATCGGGCGCGCCCGGCGGCGCGCCTGATCGAGGGCGTTCAGGCCATCTACCGCTCCACGGACATCCTGCTGGACCTGTACCTGCTCTCCGGCCGGGAGCAGCGCGCGCGCGAGCTGCTGCGCGAGTGGGAGGTGCTGGTACAAAGCCGCCCGCTCACCCCCCTGCTGCGCGCCACGGAAACGCTCTGGGCACGCCTGGCGCTGGAGTGCGGCGACCTCAACGCGGTGGAGGAGTGGGCGGCACAGCAGGGGTCACAGCTTGACGCAAGCCTCACGGCGGACTTCCGACCGGGCGATGCGGCGGCGGAGTCGTTCCTGAAGCGCGAGGTGGATCTGATCGTCCTCGCCCGCCTTCACCGGCTCCAGAACCGCCCGGACGACGCCCTGCGTGTGCTGCGGGCCATCCGCGCCCGCTCCACAACGATGCGCCGGGAATCTCTGGTGGTGCGCTGCCTGGCGCACGAAGCGGCGGTACTGGCGGCGCGGGGCGATGCGGACGGGGCGCAGGCAGCCCTGACGGAAGCCCTCTGCCTGGGCGAGCCCGAGGGGTTCGTTCGCACGTTCCTGGCGGCGGGCAGCGAGCTGTCCCCGATCCTGCGGCGCGTGGCCGCGGCCCCGCCGGAGGCGCTGTCGCCCCGCTACCTTACCCAGTTGTGCGAAGCGTTCGCTGCGGAAGCGCCCGGTGATGGCGCGGCCGCGGCTCCCGCCTCCCCACGGCCTGCCCCTGGCGCCCCCCACCCGGCGCCCGACGCTCTGAGCGAGCGCGAAATCGAGGTGCTGCGGCTCGTGGCGGACGGCCTGTCCAATCCGGAGGTAGCCGACCGGCTGTTCCTGTCTGTGGGGACGGTCAAGCGCCATGTCCACAACATCTTCGGGAAGCTGAACGCGGCGAACCGGGTGGAGGCGATTGCCCGCGCCCGCGAGATGGGAGCGCTATGAGCGGCGAAAGCGATGCCTGGCGGAGCCGCCCGGTAGTCGGGCTGGGACTGGTGAACATCGACTTCGTGGCCGTGGCGGAGCGGGTGGAGCGCGACGAGAAGACCACCGCCCGGCACTACTTCGAGCAGGTCGGCGGCCCGGTGCCCGTGGCGCTGACGGCCATGGCGCGGCTGGGACTGGAGGCGCCGCCGGTGGCGCTCGGCGTGGTCGGCGACGACCGGGCCGGGGACGATGTGCGGCGCCTTCTGACCGAAGACGGTGTGGACGCCTCGTTGCTGGCCCGCGCGGAGGCGACGGCGACCAGCCGGTCGCTGGTGCTGCTGGATGCGCGCGACGGAACCCGAACGCTCGCCAATCACGCGGCGGATCTGCCGTCGCTGGTCCTTTCCCCGGCGCAGGAGGCTGCGATCCGGAGGGCGGGGCTCCTGCACCTGGACGGGCGCGACCTGCCCGCATGCCTGGCCGCTGCCCGGATCGCCAGGGCGGCGGGGGCACTGGTCTCTATTGATCTGGGCACGGCGCGGCCCGGTCGCGAGGCGCTGCTGGCGCTCTGCGACATCATCCTGGCGTCGCGCAAGGGCGGCGCGGGGATGTTCCCGGAGGCGGCGGACGACCCGGAGGAGCAGGTACGGCGCTTCCTGGCGCTTGGCGCCCGCGTGGCCGGGGTCACCCTGGCCCACGAGGGGGTCGTGGTGGCCGCGCGGGACGAGAACGGCGGAAAGCCGGTGCGTCTCCCGGCCTACCTCGTCGAGAAGCCCGCCGACACCTGCGGCGCGGGCGACACCTTTCACGGTGGGTTCCTGTGGGCATACCGCGCGGGGCGGTCCGCCACCGACGCGGCGGACTTCGCGCAGGCGACGGTGGCCCTGCGCATCCGCAAGTACGGCAACCGGGCGGGCCTGCCTATCCGTGCCGATGTGGAGCGTTTCCTCCTTGACGCGGGCGCGCGTCCGTGATAACCTGACCGCTGGCAACGATTTCGTCTCCCCGAAGACAGCCGGTGCGCCGAACGATACGGCGCTTAAGGGACCGCTCCTCTGCGGCGGTCCGCCAGCCGAGGTGTGAGAGCATCCCCGTTTGCCGGAGAGCGAACCGCGCGCTCCCGCCGCCTTCCTGTGCGGTGAGGCAGGCCGGCAGCCTCCGGAAGACCGAAGGAAGCCTCTGACCCTCTGTCGGGTCGGGGGCTTTTCGTTTGTAACTACCCCTTCGAAGGGAGGTGAACCCCATGGCGAAAAAGGGTGGCATCTCGCGACAGATCAAGAAGAAGAGCGTCGCGGTGAAGCACGAGGTTCTGGCGGAGACGGGCGATCTGATCAGCCGCAGCCAGGCGGTGCTCCTGACCGAGTACCGCGGCCTGACCGTCCCCCAGATGAACGATCTGCGCAAGAGCCTTCGTGAGAAGGACGCCGACTTCTCGGTGGTCAAGAACACGCTGTTCAAGCGTGCCGTGACCGGCGGGGATAGTGCGGACATCGACCCGCAGCTGGACGCCGCGCTGAACGGCCCCACGGCCGCTGTGTTCGCGCTGGGCGATCCGGTCCCCGCGGCTAAGGTAGTCACCGACTACATCGCGAACAACCGCAACACGCCGCTGGCGATTAAGGGCGGCTGGCTCGGCGGGCAGTTCTACAGCCCGAAGCAGGTCGAGCAGCTCTCTAAGGTTCCGCCGCGCGAGGTCCTGATCGCGCAGATGCTTGGCTCGCTCAACGCGCCGGTCACCGGCCTGGTGGGCACGCTCAACGGCATCATCAGCAACTTCGTCTTCACGCTGCAGGCAGTCGCAGACAAGCGGCAGGCCGAGGGCGCGTAGGCACTAATAACGACTTCACTATTTTAGCGAGGATACTCCCATGGCTCTTACCAAAGAAGAACTGATCGAAGCCGTCAAGTCCATGACCGTCCTGGAGCTGGCCGACCTGGTCAAGGCGCTGCAGGAAGAGTTTGGCGTTTCCGCGGCGGTTCCTGTCGCGGCGGCGGCCCCGGCGGGTGACGGTGGCGGCGCGGCGGCCCCGCAGGCCGACGAGAAGACCGAGTTCGACGTGATCCTGGCCTCCGCGGGCGACAAGAAGATCCAGGTCATCAAGGTGGTCCGCGAGATCACCGGCCTGGGCCTGAAGGAGGCCAAGGAGGTGGTCGACGGCGCGCCGAAGCCGGTCAAGGAGAAGATCTCCAAGGAGGACGCCGAGAAGATCAAGGCTCAGCTCGAGGCCGAGGGCGCTTCGGTCGAGATCAAGTAGTCCGGCCTTTCCGGCACACGGGCGCGGCGCGAGGACCTTACCGTCTTCGCGCCGCGCTTTTTTTGTTGGGAGGTGCGGCGGTATAATAGACCGTTCGCCCGCTTACGCGCCACCTGCGCAGCGACGTGCCCCGGAACCCGCCCTTATGACATCCGCCGCGCCCCTCGCCCCAAAGACACGCTTTCTGATGGCGCACTACATGCCGTGGTATGAGGCTGACCCTGCCCGCGGCGCGTGGGGCTGGCACTGGACCATGAACCACTTCCGGCCGGAACGCAAGGCGCCGAACGGGCGGCGGGAAGCGGCCTCGCATTACTATCCCCTGCTCGGCCTGTACGACTCCAACGACCCGGATGTGCTGGAGTGCCACGTTCTGCTGATGAAGCTGTCAGGCATCGACGGGGTGGTGGTCGACTGGTACGGAATCGACGACTTCCTGGACTACGGGCTAATCCACCGGAACACCCGGCACCTGGTTGCGTTCGTCAAGAAGGCGGGCCTGCGCTTTGCGGTGATGTACGAGGAGGCGCAGACGGTCCCCAAGCTGCTCGCGGCGAAGCGGCTGCCGGGAGACGACGTGGTGGCCCACGGCCAGCGCGTTTTGCGCTGGGTTCGGGACCACTGGTTCGCGGACCCGGCGTATCTGAAGCACGACGGGCGGCCGGTGTTCTTCACGTTCGGCACCGGTTACTACTCGGGCGAGCAGTGGAAGGAGATCTTCGCGGGCCTCGCGCCCGGCGCACCGCCGCTGTACCTGACCGAGTGGGACCGGCGCGCGCCGGCGGACGGCGCCTTCTACTGGCCTAACCCCGACCAGGGCACCGACACGGCTCTGCGGCGCGCCCGCGAGTTTCATGAGACGAAGGCGCGCACCTGGCCGGCGTTCGCGGGCGGTGCGTTCCCGCGCTTCCACGATGTGTACGCGGAGGCGAAGGTACACAAGTCCTGGGGGCGGGTGGAAGACCGCGGCGGCAAGGTGTACGAAGAGACGCTGACGGGAGCGCTCACCAGCGGCGCGCCGGTGGTGCAGATCGCCACCTGGAACGACTGGGGCGAGGGCACCATGATCGAGCCGTCCGCGGAGTTCGGCTTTCGGGACCTGGAGGCGACGCAACGGCTGCGCCGCCGCCACGTAGAGTCGCGTTTTGCCTTCACGCCGGAAGATCTGCGCCTGCCGGTCGCCCTGTACCGCCTCCGAAAGCAGCACAAAGGGACGGCCGCACACGCTGCGCCACTGGGCGAGGTGTCCCGCCTGCTCTTTGCCGGGCAAACGCGGGAGGCGCGCGCCCTGCTCCGCCGCCGGTACCCTGACGCCCTCGGGCAGACGTCCCCGGTTCCCCTATAGCGCGCCATTCCACTCCCCGACAATCTTTAGGTATACCGGGACTTCTACGGTATTAAACCTGTCTACCGTTGCCGTCCGGCTGCCACGTGTGTTACCCTGATTCCAACCGGGCGGCAGGTCCCGGGCTTCGGTTGCCCGAGCGTTTCCGTAAAGCCACACGCAGGCCCGACGTAGTTCCCGCTGTTGCCGAAAGGGAGAGATACGGATGTCGCTGATTCCCGACCCGCGCAAGGAGTTTCACGCGCCGATGGCCGCCAACAGCGTCCATGACTTCACCGTCAAGGGGATTGACGGGGCGGACATTCCGCTGGCGCACTATCGCGGCTACCCCCTGCTCATCGTGAACACGGCCACGCTCTGCCCGAGCGCCGCGCAGTTCATCTCGCTGGAGGCTCTGCACCAGAAGTTCAAGGACCGTGGTCTTGCTGTGCTCGCCTTCCCGTCCAACTCGTTCGGCATGGAGCCGCGGCCGGATGTGGACATCCGGCACATCTGCGAATCCCGCTACAAGGTAACGTTCCCGGTGTTCTCCAAGATCGCCGTGAACGGCAAGGACCAGGCCCCCCTGTACCGCTTCCTGACCAACCGGGAGAAGAACCCTCAGTTCGGCGGGGCGATCGACAACGACTTCACCAAGTTCCTGATCGGCCACGACGGGCACGTGGTCGGCCGCTTCCGGGCGCTGCTGGACCCCCTCAGCCCCGAGATCGTCCAGGCCATCGAGCGCACCCTGAGGACCCCCGTCGCGCTTTAAGGCGCCCCCTGCGACGCCGTGGTAGCGGTGAGGGCGGCGCGGGCCGCCCGCACCCGCTCGGCCGCCTCCGCGGGTGAGTCGGCGACGGCGGTCAGGTGTCCCATCTTCCGGCCCGGGCGCGCTTCGCGCTTACCGTACAGGTGTAGTTTCACGTCGGGAAACGCCGCCAGCATCCCGGCCCAGTCCGGTTCGCCCCCCTCCCACAGATCCCCGAGCAGGTTCGCCATCGCGGCGCCGGGGGCAAGCTGTGCGGGAGAGCCGAGCGGCAGACCGCACACAGCGCGCACCTGCTGCTCAAACTGGCCGGTCACGCACGCGTCGATGGTGAAGTGCCCCGAGTTGTGCGGGCGCGGAGCCAGTTCGTTCACCAGGATCTTCCCCTCCGGGGTCACGAACATCTCCACGCACAGCACCCCGACCACATCCAGCCGGTCCAGAATCTCGCGAGCCATCGCGGAGGCTTCGCGGGCGAGCGCAGGCGGCACGCCCGGGGCGGGCACGGCGGTCACGTCGAGGATGTGGTTCACGTGCTCGTTGCGCACGGGGCCGTAGTCCGCATACGCGCCGTCGGCGCCCCGGGCCGCCACCACCGAAACCTCGAAGGCAAAGTCCACGAACCCTTCAAGGATGCACTCCACACGCCCGAGTTCGTTCCAGGCGGAGAAGGCGCCTTCTGCCTCCCGCACGACGCGCTGCCCCTTGCCATCGTAGCCGGAGCCGGCCGTCTTCAGCACGGCGGGCGTTCCGACGGCGGCCACGGCTTCGCGCAGCGTCGCCTCGTCCGTGACGGCGGCGAAGGCGGGCGTCGCGATACCGAGCGAGCGCACGAATGCCTTCTCGCGCAGACGGTTCTGCGTGGTGTGCAGGACGCCCGCACCAGGGCGTACCGGCACCCCTGCCGCCGTGATCGCCTCCACCGTCGCGGATGGGACGTTTTCAAACTCAAAGGTCACGGCGTCCACGCCCCGCGCGAAGTCGCGCACGGCGTCCGCGTCTTCATACGCCGCCGTCACCTCGCGGTCCGCAACCTGGCCGGTCGGGCTGTCCCGGTCCGGCGAAAAAACGTGCACCCGGTAGCCCATCTGCCGCGCAGCGAGGGCGAACATCCGTCCGAGTTGCCCGCTCCCGAGCATCCCGAGCGTCGCGCCAGGGAGGAGGGGCGTGTTCACGAGGCGCTCGCCTCCCCCACCGGCAGTTCGTCCGCCAGCACGCGGGCGGTCTGCGCCTCGCGGAAGGCGCGCAGCTTCTCCCGTAGGTCCGGGCGGGAGTTGGCGAGGATGGCGACGGCGAGCAGCGCCGCGTTAATCGCGCCCGCGCGTCCGATGGCGAGGGTGCCCACGGGAATACCTCCCGGCATCTGGACGATCGAGAGCAGCGAATCCTGCCCCTTCAGCGCGTGGGACTCCACGGGGACGCCCAGCACGGGGAGAAGCGTGAACGCCGCCGCCATGCCCGGCAGGTGCGCGGCGCCCCCCGCCCCGGCGATGATGACCTCGATGCCGCGCGACTCGGCGGCGGAGGCGTACTCGGCGAGCAGGTGCGGCGTCCGGTGGGCGCTCACAATGCGGCACTCGTGCGCCACGCCGAACTGGTCCAGGGTCTCGTGCGCATGGCGCATGGTCTCCCAGTCGGACTTGCTGCCCATAATCACGGCGACGAGGGGGGAAACGGGGTCGTTCTGGCTCATATCGGCGCTATTGTACCGCCCGGATGCTGGTTCGTCGCGCCGCTTTAACCCGGTCTTAACCTGCGGCCTTGCCTGGTACGCTACACTGTAGGATAGTGGAACACACGCTTTGAGAAAGGTATCATGCGGAAATCTTCCTTTTCGCGGCGGGCGCTGCTGTGCGCCGCTGCCGCGCTGGCGGCAATGAATATGACGACGAACATCGGGCAGGCGGCGGAAACGCTCCGGCCGCTCACGGGACAGGGCGACCGAACGGTGGTGGCGCACCGGGGGGCGAGCGCCTACCTGCCGGAGCACTCGATGGCCTGCTACACCCTGGCGCACGCGCAGGGCGCGGACTACATCGAGCCGGATGTGATGATGACGAAGGACGGCGTGCTCGTCTGTGTCCACGACCTGTACCTGGAATCCACCACGGATGTGGCGGCCCGCTTCCCCGACCGCAAGCGCGCGGATGGCCACTACTACGCGATCGACTTCACCCTGGCGGAGATCAAGTCGCTGAACGTCTTCGGGCGCGTACCCGAGGCGGAGCGGGCCAGCATGAAGGGGCATCAGATTGTGACCCTGGAGGAGTTGATCCTCCTGGTGCAGCGCCTCAACCGGGCCACCGGGCGGACGGTGGGTCTGCTGGTCGAGACCAAGGCGCCGGACTTCCACATCAAAGAGGGCAAGCCGCTGGAGAAGCCGCTGCTGGAGGTACTGGCGAAGTACGGCTACACGAAGCCGGATTCCGGGGTCATCATCCAGTCGTTCGACGGGCCGCACCTGAAGCGGCTGCGGCAGGAGCACGGCACGGCGCTGCCGCTGATGTGGCTCACGTCGCAGCTTCCGACGGCGGAGGGAGTGGACGAACTGGCGACCTGGGCGAACGGCCTGAACCCGAGCCGGGGCGCCGTGGTCACCAACGGGAAGATCGCGGACGGCGCCGCGGCGGTGCTGAAGCGGGCGCAGTCGAAGGGCCTGAAGGTCTTCGTGTGGACGTTCAACGCGGACGACGACGCCATGCGTCAGTTCCTCTATGAGTACGGCGTGGACGGAGTCATCACCAACAACCCTGACCACGGCGTCACCGCGGTGCGGGCGAAAAAGAAGAAGTAGTAGTAGCCCCGCCGCCCTGAATCCGGGCTGCCATATACCGCGATACGGATGTCGCGTCAAAGAGGCATCCAGAACGCGCGAAGCCCCGCGTCCCTCTCGAATGCGGGGCTTCGTCGGAGTCCGCGGCGCGGCGGACGTCCCTAATTCGCCGTGTGACGACGGCGGCGTACCACGGCCGCGCCGAGCAGTGCGGCGGCAGGGAGCGCGAGGGTAAGCGTACCCGCTTCCGGAACGGCAGCAGCGGTCGTATAGTTGATCGTCCCGTTCCAAATGCGCTCCTCGAAGTAGCCGCCATTAAACCCGTTTGTGCCGAAATCCACCCCGACTCCGGGGGTGAACGTCAGGTCCGCGTTCGCGTAGACCGTATCCCCGTCCGTGTAAGCGAGCGTCGCATCTGCCACGGTATCGGAGTTGACGATGTACAGGCCGTACGTCTGTCCGGCAGTCAGGTTCAATCCCCCAATGGCCAACGCCACCGGATTGCCCTCACCGAGCCCCGTCAGCGTCTCCTCTCCCAGCAAGTTCCAGCCCGTGCTGTCCGTCTCGAACCCCACGTAGGAGCCAACCCGCCAGTAGACCCGCATGGCGTACTCGCTCGTGGAGGTCGTGTGGATCAGGAAACTGGTGATGGTCAGATCCTTGCTGGCCGTCAGGTCGAACATGTTTCCGTTCTGACTGTTGTTCGCAGCGAACGTAGTGGTCAGGCTCTGGGCATGGGCGGCACGCGGCAAAGCGCCACCCGCAACGAGGCCAGCCGCCAGAACGCCGGCGACCATACAGGCGATACGGACCGTTCGGAATCGAATACTCAATGCACATACTCCTTTGTTGTTTAAGAGCGGCAGACCGCCCCGGAAGCCGCGCGACAACACGCACTCCCACACCTCAGACATCGGTATCCGTGTGCCCCACCCGTAGCACTATCTTTTTAAACTCGCGGGCTGCTCCGCTCAGACGTTTCCGACGGGAACAGGAAATCAGAGACGAGCCGGCGAACCGGGGAGTATGCGCGTAACCTTCGGGATGCCCTCCGGAGTCTGGAAATGTGGGGAGCGTAGTTCGGCCTGGCTCTTCCGGCTTCCCGATGGTTTCGACTCCGCCTCCTTCGTTCGCACTGTTCATCGCCTCTCCGAAAGTGAGCCATAGACCCGTCCCATGAGTACCCTTCCCCGCGACTACGAGGAACGCGTTTACGCCGGCATCCTCGGCAAGATAATTGGCGTCTACCTGGGGCGCCCGTTCGAAGGCTGGTCCAACGAACGCATCGAGCGCGAGCTCGGCGAAGTCTGGTACTACGTCCATGAGAAGCTGCGCGTACCGCTGGTGGTCGCCGACGACGATATCTCCGGCACCTTTACCTTTTTGCGCGCGCTGCCGGACCACGGCATCTCCCACGACATCACCGCGGAGCAGATCGGCAAGACGTGGCTCAACTACCTGATTGAGGACCGCACCGTGCTCTGGTGGGGCGGCATGGGCATGAGCACGGAGCACACGGCCTACCTGCGCCTGAAGCAAGGCATCCCCGCGCCGCGCTCCGGCAGCATCGAGATGAACGGGCGGGTCGTGGCGGAGCAGATTGGGGCGCAGATCTTCATCGATGGGTGGGCGATGGTCTGCCCCGGCGACCCGGAGAAGGCGGTGGCGCTGGCGCGCAAGGCCGCCAGCGTCAGCCACGACGGCGAGGCCATCTACGGTGCGCAGGTCATTGCGGCGATGGAGGCGCTGGCGTTCGTGGAACCCAACCTCCAGACGCTCATCACCACCGCGCAGACGTTCATCCCGCCCGGCTCGCTCATCCACCAGTTGATTGATGATGTGCGCGCCTGGCACGCCGCGGCGCCCCGGGACTGGCGCGCTACGTTCCGCAAGATCCAGGAGAAGTGGGGCTACGACACCTACGGCGGCAACTGCCATATGATCCCCAACCATGCGGTGATCCTGCTCGGCCTGCTCTACGGCGAGGATGACTTCCAGAAGTCGCTCATGATCACCTGCACCGCGGGCTGGGACACCGACTGCAACGCGGCGAACGTCGGGTGTCTGATGGGCATCAAGAACGGACTGGAGGACATCAACCGGCGCGTGGACTTCCGCGGCCCGGTGGCCGACCGGATGTACATCCCCACCGCCGCGGGCGGCGCGTGCATTACCGACGCTGCCCGGGAAACGTTCACGGTGGTCAACATCGGCCGGGCGCTCCAGGGACAGCGGCCGGTGTACCCGAACGAGGGCGTCCGGTTCCACTTCAACCTGCCCGGCAGCCTGCACGGATTCGTGGAGGAGGACTCCCCTGAGTCGCGCGGCCTCCTCACCCTCGCCAACGCGCACGTCAAGCGCAAGGACGATGAAGGCGAGGCGCTGGACGAACAGGCGCTGCTTCTTCGCTACGAGGGCGTCGGCCCCGGGCGAAGCGCTCGGGCGGCTACCGCGACCTTCCTCCCGCCCGAGGCGATGAAGGCGGGCGGATACGGCATGCAGGCGTGCCCCACCCTGTATCCCGGCCAGATCGTCCGCGCGCGCGTCGTGGCGGACGAGAACAACCGACGCCACGCCCAGGTGGCGCTGTACTTACGTGTCTACGGCGAGGACGACCGCCTGGAGACCATCTACTGCTCCGGTCCCCGCCCGTTCGCGCCCGGCGAGGCGAGCCACTTCCACTGCCGGGTCCCGGACACCGGCGGACGCCCCATCGCCGAGATCGGTATCGAGATCGGCGGCAACTCAGGCAGCGGTGCGCTCTACCTGGACTGGCTGCACTGGACCGGAGCCCCGAACACGACCTTCCGCCGCCCAAATGGCAAGGGGGATGCCTGGCGGCGCGCGTGGGTCAACGCCGTGGACCAGTTTACCCCGTGGGGCCTGTGGAACGGCCTGACCTACAAGCTCATCCAGAACGAGGGCACGGGGCTGCTGCTCCAGGGCGAATCGCCCGCGTGGGGCGACTACACGGTCTCCGCACCGGCCAGCCCGCACCTGGCGGACCGCATCGGTCTGGTCGCCTGCGCGCGCGGCCTGCGCCGGTATGTGGCGCTGACCCTTGCGCCGGACGGCAAGGCGCGGCTGATTGAGCAGCACGACGACGAGGAGGTCCTCCTCGCGGAGGCGCCGGTGGAGTGGGTTCTGGACGCCGTGTATGACCTGAGCCTGACCACAGAGCGCGACGGCTCGCTCGCGGCCTCCGTATCGCGCCGCGCCGGCGTGGAAGAGGCGGAAGCGGAAGAGGCGGCGCAGGCGCCCGTACACCTGACCGCAAGCATCCGGCCGGACCGGGCGGCGGGCATGGTAGGGATGCTGGTCACGGTGGGTCACGCCCAGTTCGGCGACGTGACCGTGGCGGCGCTGCCATGATGGACGGCGGGGAGGGCACGGGGCGCGTCCTCGTGTGCGCGGCCACTGCCTTCGAGCTGGATGCCCTCCCCGCCGACTTCGCACCGGGCGCGCAACGCCTGGTAACCGGCGTCGGCATTCCCCGCGTCTTTGAAACGATGGATGCGGCGCTCGCTGGCACGGGCGGCGACGGCGTTTCCCTGATCCTGAACCTCGGTATCGCCGGGGCCTACCGGGACGCCGGAATCGCCATCGGCGACATCGTGCTCGGGGACGAGGAGGTCTACGGGGACGTGGGCTTCGAACTGCCCGAGACGCCGGGCTTCCGCCATCTGCGAGAGTCGGACTTCGGCGCAGAGTACGCGGACCCGCTTCCCCTGTTTCTCCCGGATTTCCTGCTGCGGTCAGCACCGACAGACGCCGATTATTCGGTACATGCCGCACGGCGCGGCTGCACCGTGAACGCCTGCACCGGGACCGAGGCGACCGGTCGGTGGCGTTCGCAGACCCTCGGAGCGGCGTTTGAAACGATGGAGGGCGCGGCGGTGGCGCAGGTCGCGAGGCGCCTGGGGGTGCCGGTGGCGCAGGTGCGCGGCATCAGCAATCTGGCGGCGCAGAGAGACATGCGCCCGGAGAACATCCGCCGCGCCCTGGCGAATCTGCGGCACTATCTGGACGCTTGTCGCCGTATGATGTAGCGAAATGGACGAAGCAAACCAGGCGGCGGAAGCGCCGCATACCCCGCTGACCCTGGGCATCTCGCCTTGCCCGAACGACGTGTATATCTTCGCCGGTCTGCTCCTCAAAAAGGTGGACAGCGAGGGGCTGGCGTTTGATGTCGCCTACGAGGATGTGGAGACGCTGAACGCAGCGGCGCGGCGCGGCGCCTATGACGTGGTGAAGATCAGCTACGCCAATGCGGCGTTCGTGGACACCGGCTATGAGTTGCTCCCGTGCGGCGGGGCGCTGGGGCGCGGCGTGGGGCCGCTGCTGCTGATTCACGGAGAGCGGAGCGCGTTCGACCCGACCCGCGAGGTGCTGGTGCCCGGGGAGTTCACCACCGCGAACTTTCTGCTGGACTTCTACCTGGAGCGGGCGGGGGTGCCTAAGCGGTTCCTGCCGTTTGACGTTTTGTACAACGAGTTGTGCAACCGGGAGGGGGCGCAGGGGGTCGTTATTCACGAGAAGCGATTCACGTTCGCTTCGGATGGTCTGACGCTGGTAGCCGATCTCGGGGAGCACTGGGAGGCGCAGACGGGGTTTGCGATCCCGCTGGGGGCGATCGCCGTGCGCCGCGCCCTCGGGCGGGCCACGCAGATTGCGCGGCTCGTGCGCGCGAGCCTGGCCTGGTCGGACGCGCACCCGGAGGAGGCGTTCGCCCTGTGCCGGGAGTACGCCAGCGACCTGACCGACGGCGTGATCCAGTCGCACATCGACCTGTACGTTAACGATTACTCACGCGACCTCGGCGAAGAGGGCGCGGCTTCCGTAGAGCACTTCTTTGCGCAGCAACGCCGATTCCGGGCGCTGCAGGGCGCGGCAGACCGGTTTTGAGATCAGGAGCGGCCGCAATGAGCCTGTGGGGAAAGATGAGAGGGTGGTTCGGGGACGGCCGGGAGGATAGCGCCGCCAGCGGCGGCGGCCCCGACCCGGACCTGCTTCTGGCGCGCGCGCAGAAGGAGATGCAGGAGCTGCACGCCCGCAACCGCGAGCGCGCCGTGGAGGCCATCACTCGCAAGAATAACCTGCAGGAGCGGGCCGACTACCTCCAGAAGCGGGTGGACATCCTGCTGCTGCAGGCCGCGCAGGCGGAGAACCTGGGCGATCTGGAGTCTGCCGAGCGGCTGCGCGCCGAGGCGGACGCCCAGGACGAGGACCTGAACCGGACACTGGCGGACCTGGCGAACGCTGAAGAGGTCGCCGAGACGGTGAAGGCCGAGATCAAAAGCGAAGAGGAGAAGATTCGGCGCAAGACCGCGGAGGCGCTCGCCCTCAAGGCGCAGTGGAAGACCGTGCAGGTGCAGCAGTCGCTCCTGGAGTCGCTGGTGGAGGTGAACGCCGGCCTGGAGGGGGCGAAGACGCCGCGTCAGATGGTGGTGCGCCACGCCCGGAACCGCCGCCTTGTGCTCCAGGCCATCGCTCAGAAGAACAATCTGGAGGCGATGCTGGAGGACACCGAGAAGCGGGTCAACCTGCTGCGGGAGAAGTCCGAGTTGGCGCGTCAGCGGGGCGACGGCGACCTGGAAAACGCCCTGCTGCGCGAGATGGAGCAGTACGAGGCCACCCTCGCAGGGACGCGCGAAGCGCTGGAGAAGGCGGTCGAGGTGACCGAGCGCGCGAAGGCCCTGATCCACGAGGAGGAGGCGCGCCTGCGCGGACTTGGCATGGAGACCAGCGTCGCCCCGTCTCTGGAAGAGGGCGACGAAGCCGCGGAGGGCGCAGGGGACCTGGAGCGGGCGACGGAGCGGCGCAGGGACGCGGCGGCCCTTGGGCTGGCGCTCCTGATTGTATTCCTCCTGATTTGCCTGGTTCTCGCTCTGCTCTAAGGCGGGTATAAGACTATCAGGCGCCTACCAAACGGCGCAGGACATGTCCGGAAACACGAGGTGCACCGAAAGCCGTAAGGAAAGAGGTGCCGCGCCGCACGCCGTTTCGTCCCGCGCGTCGTTGTTTCCCGCGCCGTCGGTTTGGTATAATGGCGTCACTGTGCGCGGGTCCGCGCTTGCTCCTCCCGTCGTCCGGCGTGGCCAACGAGGGCGCTGGTCGCGACAAAATGACCCGGTGACGTGTCTCATAGCGTAGATACCGCAGGCGCGCGGATACAGTGAAAAGAAGCCGAAGGGATCAGGCGTACCGCCCCGCTTGCGAAGTGGAGGATACCGTTTCATGCTGAAGCGTTTCTGGAACTATATCAAGTCCCTGTTCGGAATGGGACTCGATAAGCTGGAGAACCCTGACATCCTGCTGGAGCAGGCCCAGCGCGAGATGACCGAGATGCATGCGCGCAACCGCGAGCGCGCGGTGCAGGCTATCACGCAGAAGAACAACCTCCAGCAGATGGTGGACGACCTGCAGAAGCGGGTCGACAACCTTCAGGCGAAGGCGGAACTCGCGCTCAAGCGCGGCGACCGCGACCTGGCGCTTCAGCTCCTCAAAGAGAAGCAGGGCTATGAGATCTCCCTGAATACCACCAAGGAGTCCCTGGTCCAGGCGATTGAAACGTCCGAGGCCGTCAAGGTTGCCATCAAGCGCGAGGAAGAGAAGATTCGCCAGAAGACGGCGGAGGCGCTTGCCCTCAAGGCACAGTGGAAGAACGCCCAGATTCAGAACGCTATCCACAAGGCGCTGGACGGCATCGGCAGCATCGAGGACTCCACCCAGGCATTCGGCCGGGCGCAGGAGAAGATCCGTAACGCCCAGTCCGAGGCGGGGGCGCGCGCCGAACTGGCGCGGAGCCGCGTGGAGAGCCGACTGGCCGATCTCGAGATGGCCGAGGGCAACGTCGCGGCCGAGAACGAACTGGCCGCGCTGGAGGCGAAGCTGGGCATGGGCTCCGCCCCGGTACAGCCGACCACGCAGACCACCACCAGCGCCGGCGACTCCGATATCGAGCGGCAGCTTCGGGAGCTTGAGGCGAAGGTCGGCGGCGCGAACGCCGGGTAATCCACCGCGCCACGCCGCGCGCAGCCACCCCGGGATTTTCCGCGGGCGTCGCCGGTACCGTCCGGCGACGCCCGCGCGGCTTTTCGCTGCGATAAAATCGGCAACATAGGAACGTAGGGAAGAATCGGCAGAAGGAACCAAACCCCTGTGAGTATTCCGGAGCGTATTGTCCGCATCAGCAAGGCCTACCTGAACCAGGTCAAAGACCGCATCGACGCATCGCTAACCGAGCAGGAGCGGCGCATGGCGGAGGACGAACTGGCGGACGCTGTGGAGGGCGAGTCGCGCAGCGGCCCCGCTACCACCGGCCCCTCTTCGCGCCCCGCAGCACCGCGCGCGGAGGAGTACAGCACGGACCCCGAGGCGCTGATGCGCCGGGCCGAGGAGCGCATTGCTGCGGCCCGCCGTGCTGCGGAGAGCGCCGCGGAGTTGAGCCGCGCTCTGGACCAGGCCGAGGGCCGGACGTCGGGGATCGGCACGGAGTCCGGCGCCCGGCGCCCGGCGGCGACACAGCCGCCGCTCACGCCTGAGCAGGAGAATGACCCGAACGCAACGGAGTATCGGATTCTGGGGGTGCCTATCGGGAGTGATCTGGCGACGGTGCAGGCAGCTTATGAGAAGCTCGCCCGCCGATGTGACCCGCGCCGCTTCCCGGACAACTCCTCCGAGAAGCGTGAGGCGGAGCGCATCCTGGTGCGCGTGAACGCCTCGTATGAGACGCTGCGCAAGCGCCTGGACCCGACTGAGAACCGGTTCGGCAAGCTGGAACTGGAGTAACGCGCACGCGGCGGCCTTTCCGTCGCACGCCCGAAAGGACACTCGCTGCGATGCCGTCGGTAGCCCCGCCCCAGGTCGTGGTCTATGGGACCGTCTGCCTTGATCGCTTCCTCTTCGATGCGGAGCCCGCGGCGGCGCCGCGCGACCTTCCCGGCGGCGAAGCGTTCAATACGGCGACCGCGCTCGCCGGATGGGGCGCGGCGGTCGCCCTGGTGGGAACCTCCCTCGGGCAAGACGCGGAGGGCATCGCCCTCCGGCATCTGCTCGATACCCACCCTCTCGGCCTGCCCCGCGACTTTCTGCCGGACAACCCCGACGCGGTGACGCCTTTATGCACGGTGCGGGTTGCTGCGGACGGGGAACGCTCCATGACGGGGCGCGGGTTTCGCGACGCGCTCCCGCCTGACCCCGCTCTGTTGCAGCCGCTGCTGGCGAACCGTCCCGTGTTCACGGCAGACCCGAACCTGCGCGAGGCGGCGGAGGCGGCAGTGCTCGCGGCCGTGGAGGCGGGCTGCCCCGTGGTGGCGATGGACTTTGGGGAGACTCCGGCCGTGGTAGGGGCGAGTCGTATCCATATCACGTCCCAGGATTGGCTGCGCGGCGGCGAGCTTCCGGAAGTGGCGCTCCGCCGCTGGGCCGATGCAGGCGCCCGCGTTGGCATCGTCACGCTGGGCCCGGCGGGAGGAATCGTCCTGGACCGCGAACTGGGTTTGTTTCGGTACGAGGCCGCGACGCCCTCTGCACCCGTGATAGACACCACGGGCGCAGGGGACGCGTTCCGCGCTGGCCTCTGTTTCGGGCTGTCGCGGGACTGGCCGCTCCGGACCATGATCCGGTTTGCGGCGGCTGCGGCGGCGCTGCATTGTACGTATGTTGGGGGTGGGAGCCGCGTCCCACTCGACGCCGTAATGAGTTTGGCGGGCGGCGATCTGTCCTGATATCAGGCGAAAGCTCCCGAGCAGCAGGCTGGCAGGAAACCCTCCCCGCCGTGCTAAAGACTAACCGTCCTTCCGGACCCAATTTCATCGAATCTGTCATTCAAACTCGGGGGCGGCGTTTCCCTTTTCGAGCAACGTCATGCAAACCGCCCCGATGGAGAACACAGCGCAGGCAGGAGTACCATGTCTTCAGCGAGGGCGGAAATAGAGCCGCGGGCTGCATCGGCGGACCTGGCGGCCGGAGGAATGAGGGTTGCAACGGGGCAGTCCCCGGTTGGTGCGGCGGCCATCGCACGCCTCCGGACAGCACTGCGCGGCACGGATGCGCGAGCGCTGGACGAGGCTGCCGGCCCGATAATGGACCGGATGTACCGGCCACTGCTGCGCTACTGCGATGCCCTGTTACGGGGCGCGCCCGCCGTGCGACGCAGCATGGAGGGCGAAGATCTGGCGCTGGAGGCGTGGCATAAGTCGCTCCGGCACCTGCACGGGGAGCGCGGGGACCGGATTGTGGACGACCAGCACTTCGAGCGACTGCTGCGGGTGGCCGCACGCTCTATCTTGCTGGACGCTCTGGACCGACCGGCCACGACCCTGCACGGGAGCACGGTCGAGATCGACGAGCGAGACGCGGACGAGCGCTCTGCGAGCGGGGTCCGCCCGCCGGACCCTCTGGGACGGCCGGAGGCGCTGCTGTTCCTGGGGGACCATCGCCACCTGCAGTTGGTGGAGTTGCTGTTTACGCAGGAGAGCCGCTTCCGGACCGAGTTCCGGCAGACGAACCAGCGCCACCCGCGCCACTACCGGGCGATGGTGCTGTACGAGTTGGGAGCGTTCCTGCGGAGCGAGGCGGTTGGAGGGCGTTCCGACGAGGGTACGGACTACATGATCCGCCTGATGCGCCGCTATGTGAGTCTGCTTGGCGTTCCGCCGGACGAGTGGCGGCGTATTGAAACCGCGGCTCTGGCGCCGCTTAGCGAGGCGGAGGAAGCCGAAAATGATCTGATCCCGCCCTTGCGGGACGCGGTGAATGCAGTGTGCGGTACGCGCATCAACGGGCGCGCGTTCCTTTCGGTATTGCGGTACGAGATGAATCGGTTTGCATACGGATCGGGGCAGAGTAGTGGCGGTGGCAGCAACGGCGGGATCGGTGCGGGCGGTCGGGGCAAGCCCGGCGCCCGGGGCTCGGGTCCCGCCGAAGCATAAGGGAAGGCTCGTTGGGGTTCACGAGAATAGCGATGAACAAGAATTCGGACAATCAAACAGATCCGCGCACGGCCGGTCCTCCTTCTTATGAGGAGATCACCGAGTTCCTGGGTGGTTTCGCGGATGCGGCGACGTCGCTCAAAGTGGCCTCTGTAGCATTGATTCATCCCGGCGCGCGCCGCCGTGGCATGGCCTGTGAACGTTTGGAAAATGCAAACGTGCACGAGTTTCACTACGAGGTCGGAAATGCCGCTTTCGAAGCCCGTGCTCTGGCGCTTCGGGAGCGCATGGCAGCGGCCACGCGCCTGCTCCTGGAGGAGAACCGGGAGGCTGCCAGCGCACGTTCTGCGGCGGCGCCGTCCCCGGTCGCGGTGGCATCCGGCGTACTCCGCCGCGTAACCGAGTCCGCGCTTGCGGCGCTGACGGGCCTGGCGAAGCAGTCGCTTCTGCTCGGGCACCACGACATCAGCCTGCCCGCGTTCGCGGCGGCGACGGCATCGCCCGGCGAGGAGCTGACGCTGCCGAAGCAGTCGTTCACCACTGCCGAAGGGGTCCGTATCGAGTTTCATCAGTTGCCGGACGAGGACCGGCGGGTGCGCGCCGTGGTGGACGCGTCCGCGCTCCCCGATCTCGCCGCAAGACGGTACAACGCGGCTTTCCTGGTACTGGAAGAACTAACGAATGGCCGTCCAAGTGACCGGCATGTCGTGGTGGTCGCCCTCAACAACCAGGGGCGGGGCATGACCGACGTGCGGATTGGCGGGGAGATCTCGGGGGCGCTTCCCGCCCCGGAGGGAGTCTACAGCCTGGTAGGCGTGACGCTCTCCTGTGTGACCGATGCGGCGGCGGCGCGCGCCGCCGCCGCCTAGCGCGGGTGGTGGTAGCGACGGGGCGGAGTCGGGGCGGGGAAGAAGAGCGCGATGCCCACGCCTCCGCCGTCGCCGCCTTCGCGCTCCTGGAGTCCCTGACCGCCGGGGTCGCCGCCGCCGCGCGGACCCCGGGCGGACAGGCGAAGCTGCCGGTACTCGTCGCCACCGCGCTGCGGGCGGCCCTCCACCCCTCTCTCGCTCCCTACCGTGCGGACCCTCTACTCCCCCTGGATGGGGAGTTCATCAGCCTGGACGCCCGCCTCCGTGGCCTGGTTGCGTTCGCCGCGCGGCAGGAACTGCTGCCCTCTCTGTACGCCCGTCTCAGTCCGGACGATCGCGCCGCCCTCGCGGCCCAGGGCCTTGGGGAAGCGGATGCGCCCCTGCCGCTGCCGCGCGAACACGCGACGGGACACATCGGAGAGACGTGGGGCACGCTGTACCTGACCGCAGAGCGCCGCGCCATAGCCTGCTGTGTCCGCGCGCTGTACGCTCCGTCCGAAACGAGGGCCGCCGCGCCCGGCAATCACGCCGTGTGGCCGGCTCCCGCGCCGGTTCGCCCCGTCTCCGCGTCCGTACGCGAATCGGCCCGCGATGCCCTGAACGCCGCGCTCCATGTCGCGGCGGCCTGTAGCGATGAACTGCCCTTTCCCATTTTCCCGGCGCCGGTCTGGTTTGACGTATGCGGCGCGCCCGATACGGTGCTCCAAGCGGTTTCGGGCGACTCGCTCGGCCTCGCGCTTGCGCTGGCCTTCCTTTCCGCGCTGACCGGTCTGCCCCTCCCCCCCGATGTCGCCGCGACCGGAGCCGTCGGGGGAGCGTCTCCGGACATCGTCCGGTCGGTGGGACACGTTCCCGAAAAGGCCGCCGCGGTCCGCAGCGCCGGCCTGGCACGCTTCTTCACCCCGGCGGACGGCGGAAGTGGCGACGGCGTGCTGGTGGTGGAAACACTCCGCGAGGCGGCGCGAGCGCTGTCACCGGACTTCGCGCGCCTCCTGACGGAGCCCGCGGACACCGGCGAGATCGCTCCCCCGGCGGGCGGTCCGGACGGCGTGACCCTGCTTGCCACGGAGATCGAGGGAGCGGCACGCCTGTGGCAGACCGAGCCGGCGGCGATGCGCGCCGCGGCGGCGGACCATGCCCGTCTGGTCCGTTCGGCACTGGCGCGGCACCGTGGCTACGTCTTTAAGGAGCGTGTCGGAGATGGCGAGGGCTTCCTGGCCGCCTTCGAGCGGCCCGAAGCCGCGTGTACGGCCGCGCTCGCCGTGCAGCGTGCCCTGCGGCGGCACCCGTGGCCCCAGGAGACCGGCCCTCTCGACGTGCGTATCGCCGTCCACCGCGGCGCCGCCGACCCGTTCAAGGGCGACTACTTCGGCCCCGCGCTCGGCCAGACGCGCCGCGTCCTGGAGGCGGGCAGCGGCGGGCAGATCCTGGTCACCGGCGCCGCCCGCACGGAGGCGCTGGGCGATGAGGTCCGCTGGTCCGACCTGGGCGCCCACCGGCTGCGCGACCTCGCCGAGCCGGTGAGCCTGTGGCAGTTGTCCGCGCCCGACCTGCCGGAAGCGTTCGACCCACCGAGTACGCTTGACTCTCTGCGTCACAACCTGCCGGTGCAGGAAACCCCGCTTCTGGGACGGGACGCCGAGGTGGCGATGCTCTCCGCCCTTCTGGCGGGCCGCAGCCAGCGCCTCATCACGCTGCTCGGCCCGGGCGGCGTGGGTAAGACGCGCCTCGCCCTTCAGGCAGCGGCGGACGCCGTGGAGTCCTATCCGGACGGCGTGTACTTCGTCTCGGTGGAGGAGGCGGCGCCAACGCCCGAGGGGGTCGCGGCGGCGGTCGCGGACGCCCTGCGCCTGAGCGGCGGCAGCGCCGGCGGCGGTCTGCGCGGCGATGCGGTGCGCGGGGTCCTTGATGCCCTTGCGGGCCGCCGGGTCCTGCTCGTGCTGGACAACTTTGAGTCGGTGCTGCCGGACGGAGCCGGGTTTGTGTCGCGCCTGCTCGCTCAGGCGCCGGAGGTCGTCTGCGTCGTTACCTCCCGTGCGCTGCTCCTGCTGTCAGCGGAGCGGCGGTTCGACGTCTCCCCTCTCTCCCTGCCCGGGCCGTACGCCGACGAAGACGAGGTCCGCGCGGCGGACGCCGTGGCGCTGTTCTGCGCCCGCGCCCGCGCTGCTCGCCCCGACTTCGACCCGTGCGCCGAGGACGACCTACGCTTACTGGCGGACGTCTGCCGCCGACTGGACGGTCTGCCGCTCGCTCTGGAGCTTGCCGCCGCGCGCCTGCGTCACCTGTCGCTCGCGGAGCTTTCCGAACGCCTCCGGGATGCGTTTGCGGTACTCACGACGCGCCTGCGCGACGTACCACGCCGCCACCGGACGCTCCAGGGGACGCTGGAGTGGTCATACGACCTGCTGGACGACGACGAGAAGCGGATGCTGCGCGCCGTGAGCATCTTCGCGGGCGGTTTTTCCGGGCGCGCGGCCGAGGCTGTGAGCGGCGAATCGGAAGCACTGGACCTGCTGGCCTCGCTGGAAGATAAGTCGCTCGTGGTCTGCCGCGCCGAGGACGCAGGCGCGTCCCGCTTCCATCTGCTGAACCTGGTGGATGAGTTCGCCGCCCACAAGTTGCGCGAGGCGGGCGAGGAGGAGACCGCCCGCGCCGCCCACGCCCGCTGGTTCGCCGCACTCGCTGCCGAAAAGGGCGCTGCCGCCCGCACCCCGGACGAGGTCGCTGCCTTCGACGTGCTGGAGGCGGAGATGGACAATCTGCGCGCCGCCTTCGCGTATCTCCGTGACCACACGCCGGAACAGCTACCGGAGTACGTCGCCGCCCTCGCCGACTTCCTGCGCCGCCGCGGCTACGCCCACGAGCGCCGCGAATGGCCCAAGACCGCGCTGGAGGTTATTGAAGTAGGAAAGGCTTCCCCCTCCGACCTAACCCACAGTCGGCTACATCAAGCGCGTTCAGTCTATTTACGAGACATAGGAGACATACTTGTCGCCAGGAATGCTGCTTTGAGAGCCCTGGAACTGGGCAAACGCGCGAGGGATCCCTGGACTATCGCTGAGGCACTCAATGCCCTGGGGCTGCTGGAGTTGCGCGCGGGCTCGCACGCCGATGCGCAGTCAATGCTTGAGGAGGCCCGTTCCTGCTATCGGAGAAGTAACCGCAACTGGGGCGAAGCCATCCCTCTCAATAATTTGGGAACACTCGCCTATTCCCAGGCAGATATGGATGCCGCATATACCTACTTTCATCAGTCAGCGATACTTTGCAGACAGTCTGGTGATAGGCACAGCCTTGCCCATGCATTGAACGGTCTGGGAATTACAGCTCTTGCCCAGGGGAACTTCGATGAAGCGATCACTCTGCTCTCTGAGTACAAGGAGTTATGCCTAATACAGAAGGATCATGTAGCGGCTGCAATAGCGCTATTAAACCTGGGCGACGCGATGAGAGAGACAGGAAATGTTCATGCCGCGTTGCCACTGCTAATCGCCTCAGAGAGGGTCCTGGAGCGCCTTGGACATAGACATAAGTCAGAGGCATCGTCAAGAATTGCGTTATGTATTCCGACAGTAGGACAGGAAAGAGTTCATTCACTGGCGAAACAGTTAAACAAGAAGTCTCTCACTGAGCTACTGGCTACCGAACCAACATCATAATCAATCCCACTTTGTATAGAAAAGCGGGAAGCGTTGTTGTATGCCGAATAGCATCCGGCATTATCTGAAAAGTATTGCTTATTAGAGACTACTAATAATGGAGGCTGCCATGCCTGAAGAGCCAATACCAGATCCGAATCCGAATCCGCCCACTACTCCTCCCCCACCGCCGCCACCGCCGCCGCCGCCACCGGACGATGACGACGACACGGTAGTGCCTCCTGAAGACGATGGAATTACCGCGCCACCACCGGCGAACACGACGGGGTAATCCGCTTCAGTTCTACGACGCCGTGCATTCCCACCGCCGGTGAGGACGGCACGACGACAAGAAGTAGGGCGAAGACAGAACGCCGCCCGGGCTTCTCGCTCGGGCGGCGTTTTCGTTTGCGGACGATGGCTCGGACAGACGTTTTTCACCCTGAGGAGTTTCCCGGGAGACGCCGATGGATGCTGTGTATCCGCAACCGGTAACTTTTCGGACTACGCGGATGGGCGTGTTACGAGCAGGGCCGATAGCGGTATACTCAAATCTAATTCGGATGGGTGGCGAATGTCGAGGATGCCAGCAGCGCCACACATGAACTAATCAGGATGATCCACCCCTCCCCCGGGCCCAAGGGGGTCCACAATGCGGTTTCGCCGGGAGTGTCTGCGGAATCGGAACATTCGCGGATTCAGCCCCCTACCTCGCACACAGAGTTCGACCGACTCGCCCGGCTGACGCAAAAGGCCCTGGGTGCCCCGGTCGCATTCCTGGCGCTCGTCTCGGAAGAGGGCATCGTTCGCGCCGGGGCGGCCGGACTGGGCGATTCGGATCACGCCGCGCCGCTCCCGACGGGCCTGATACAGCGCATCGCCGCCGCGCCCTCCCCGGTCACTCTCGCGGATGTGCGCGCTGAAGCGGACGAGGAAGAGGCGAAGGCGCTCGATGCGCTGGGCGCCACGGCCCTCCTGGGCGTTCCCCTCCCCACTACGGATGGCGCTACGGATGGCGCTCCGGCCGGCGCGCTCTGTGCCCTGGACCGCATGGCGCGCGAATGGACCACGGACGACCGCGAATCCCTTTCGGACCTTGCCCGCGCAGCCGCCAATGCGCTCACCGTGGAGCAGATGCAGCGCCTCGCACCACCGCAGAGCGCGGCAACAACCGCGGAGTCTTCGGAGTACGCGGCGCAGCTCAGCGGCATCGTGGCGTCGGCGATGGACGCCATCATCACGGTGGACGAGGAGCAGCGCCTGGTGGGCTTCAACCCCGCCGCCGAGCACATGTTCGGCTACGCCGCCGCCGAAATCCTCGGACAGCCCCTGGAGCTGCTGCTACCGGAGCCCCACCGCGCCGCGCACGCAGACCATGTGCGGGCCTTTGCGCTCTCCGGCACGACCGGCCGCACCATGGGCGCGCTCGGCGTGCTGACCGCGCGCCGCAAGGGGGGCGAGATATTCCCCATCGAAGCCTCTATCTCGCAGGCGCTGGTCGGCGGACGGAAGCGGTTCACGGCGATTCTGCGGGACGTGACCGCCCGCAAGCGGGTGGAGGACGCCCTGCGCGAAAGCGAGGAGCGCTTCCGCACGATGGCCGACGCGGCGCCGGTCATGGTATGGCTCGCCGGGCCCGACGCCCTTTGCTACTACTTCAACCGGGGGTGGCTGGAGTTTACGGGCAGAACACTGGAGCAGGAGCAGGGGCAGGGCTGGGCGGAGGTTGTCCACCCGGAGGACCAGGACCGGTGCCTGGAGACCTACCTTACGGCGTTTGCGGCCCGGCAGCCGTTCACGATGGACTACCGCCTGCGGCGGCACGACGGCGAGTACCGCTGGCTGCTGGACAACGGCACGCCGCGCTTCACGCCCGACGGCACGTTCGCCGGCTACATCGGCTCCTGCGTGGACATCACCGAGCGCAAGAACATGGAGGAGGCGCTGCGCCGGAGCGAGGACCGGCTCCATGTGGTGATGGAGAACCTCACCGAGGGCCTGATCCTTTCGGACCAGGAGAGCAACCTGACCTTCTGGAACCGCGCCGCTCTGGAGATGCACGGCTTTGCCAGTCAGGAGGAGGGGCGGCGGTTGCTGGCGGACTTCCAGCACCTCTTCGAGCTCTCCGATCTGGACGGACAGCCCCTCCCGTTTGCCGAATGGCCGCTATCGCGTCTCCTGCACGAGGAGTCGCTGCCACCAATGGTGCTGAAGCTACGGCGCCGCTCGGGAGACTGGGAAAGGATATTCCGCTACGGCGGCGCCACGGTCCGCGACGCGGCGGGGCGGCCGGTTCTCTTCCTGACCGTTACCGACGTTACGGAGAGCATACGCGCCGAGCAGACGCTTCGAGAGAACGAGCGGCGGTTCCGCCTTCTGGCGGAGGCCCTCCCCCAGTTTGTGTGGACGTGCGAGCCGGACGGCACGTGCGACTACCTGAGTCCGCGCTGGATCGAATACACGGGCATTCCCGAGGCGGAGCAGCTCGCTACCGGGCCGCTGCTGCAGATCCACCCCGACGACCGATGGCGGTTGGTGGAGGATTGGAAGGCGGCTGCGGACACGGGAGGCATCCTTCAGACGGCCATCCGCATCCGACGCCAGGACGGCGTGTATCGCTGGTTCGATACCCGCTCGGTGGCGGTCCGGGACAACGAAGGCCGGGTGATTAAGTGGCTCGGCTCCAACACCGATATCGACAACGAACGGCGGACCCTGGAGGCGCTGCGCGAACAGCAGGAGCGCTTCACGACCCTGGCGGCCACGGTGCCCGGCGTCATCTACACCGTCCGGCACCGACCGGACGGCTCGTCCTCATACCCCTACGCGAGCCCCGGAATCACGGACATCTTCGGCTTCACGCCGGAGGAGTTGGCCGAGGACGGGCTACAGGTCTACCGGCGGATACACCCGGACGACGCGGAACGGGTGCGCGAATCGATGCGCGAATCCCGGGAGCAGATGACCCCCTGGCGGGCGGAGTTCCGCGTACGGCACCCGGAGCGCGGCCTGTTGTGGGTTGATGGGCGCTCCCGCCCCGTCCGGGAAGCGGACGGGGGGGTGTTATGGCACGGCATCCTTACCGACGTCACCGAGCGGAAGCGCGCCGAAACGGATCTGCTGCGCGTTACGCAGAGCGCCCGCTGCCTCCTCTTCAGCGCGGAGGTAACACGCACCGGCCACGGCACCGGCCACGGCACCGGCCCGTCGGCGCTGCACTGGAACTTCCTGTACTACGGCGGCGAATCCGCGCAGCGGTTCCTGCCGCTGGACGTTCCCGCTGGCAAGACGTATATCGAGGCAACGTACTGGAGCCGCCACCCGGAGGACCGGGAGCGCGTGGACCGCTACGGCGTCGAACAGATCCTGGCCGGGCGAAGCTACTCCCAGGAGTATCGGCTCCAGGCGAACACGGGCCGGTGGCACTGGGTTCGCGAGGATGTTCACGTCGAAGAGGTAGGGACAGGGCGCTGGCGCCTGGTCGGCGTGATCGTGGATATCACTGAGCAGAAGGCGGCCGAGGAGGCGATACAGCGCCAGCGCGCCTTCCTGCGCAGCGTCATCGACACGGACCCGAGCCTCATCTTCGTGAAAGATGCAGACGGCGTCTTCACCCTGGGCAACCGTGCGCTCGCGGAAGCGTATGGGACGACGGTGGAAGCGCTGGAAGGAAGCAACGACGCCGACTACAACAATAACGCGGCGATCGTGGCTGCCTATCGGGAGGCGGATCAGCGGACGCTGGCAGAGATGTCGGAAACGCTGATCTATGAGGAGCCGGTGTATTTCGCGGACGGGCGGGTGCGGTGGGTCGAGACGGTCAAGCGGCCGATCCTGTCGGCGGACGGTGGGGAGTACCAGGTCCTTGGCATCTCCACGGATATCACGGAGCGGCGGGAGGCCGCCGAGCGGCTGCGGCACGTCACGCAGAGCGCCCGCTGTCTGCTCTGGAGCGCGGAAGTCGCAGAGTCCGAGCGTTCCGACGGTTCCCTCGAATGGACGTACCAGTATTTTGACGAATCCGCCGCGCAGCGCCTGGTTCCGCTGAGGCTCCCCCCGGGCGTGCCCTACCACCAGGCGGCGTGGGAGAATCGGCACCCGGAGGATAAGGCGCGCACGGCCACCCTTGCCAAGCGGATGATTCGCGCGGGTGAGAGTTACTCCCAGGAGTTCCGCGTCCGCCGCGAGGACGGCGAGTGGCGCTGGCTGCGCGAGGACATTTCGGTCAGCACCCTCGGACCGAGACGGTGGCGCCTGGTCGGCGTCGGCGTGGATATCACGGAAAACAAGCGCGCGGAGGAGCGTCTTCGCCAGGTCACCCGCAGCGCCCGGTGCCTGCTCTACAGCGCCGAGGTCACCGAGCGCCCCGACGGTAGCGGGCTCGACTGGCGCTACCTCCACTTTGACGAGGTGGCCGCGCAGCGCTTCCTGCCTCTGGATGTGCCGCCGGGCCGGTCGTACACCGATATCAACTACGCCCGCATCCACCCGGAAGATCGGGCCCGCATCGACGCTTACGCCGGGCAGAAGATTCGGGCGGGCGAGGACTACGCCCACGAGTATCGCGTCCAGGCAAAGGACGGCCAGTGGCGCTGGATACACACCGAGGTGAGCGTGGAGACGCTGGAGCCGGGGCGCTGGCGCGTTGTCGGGGTGCGGACGGACATCACGGAGCGCCAGAAAGCGGAGGAGCAGCTCCGCGAAAGCGAGCGCCGTCTCAGCCGGGCGCAGAGCGTCGCCCAGCTGGGTTACATCGACATCGACGCCCAGACGCAGCAGATTTACTGGTCGGACCAGACGTTCCGCATCCTGGGCTACGAACCCGGCGCCTTTACGCCCACCAAGGAGCACTTCTACGACCGCGTCTACCCGGAGGACGTGCCGGTGGTCGTAAGCCAGATCGACAGCCTGATGGCGAACGGCAGGGGGTCGGAGTCCGAGTACCGCATCGTCCGCCCGGACGGTGAAGTCCGCTGGGCGTTCGGCCAGGGCGAAGTAATCCGCGGCCCGGCCGGAGAGCCGTTGCGCTACGTGGGTACGATCCTGGACATCACCGACCGCAAGCGCTCGGAAGAGGAGTTGCGGTTCCTGCACAACCTGACCCGCGTCGTCATCGAAGCGGAAACCCTGGAAACCGCCCTCGGGCAGGTCCTGGAGCGCGTCTGCAAGGTCACCGGGTGGAAGATCGGGGAAGCCTGGATGCCGGACGCGGAGGGCACCCATCTGACGCTGGGCTACCTGTTCCTCAACGGTGTTCCCGGGGCGGACGCCTGGCGGGAAGCCGTGCAGCGCTCCTTTGTCCCGGGCAAGGGTCTGCCGGGGCGGGCGTGGCAGTTGCGGCAGCCCCTCTGGATACCGGATGTGAGCCGTGAGCCCTCCTTCCAGCGCGCGGCGGCCGCCGCGGCGCTCGGGGTGAAGATGGGGGTTGCCGTCCCGGTCCTCCTGGGAGAGCAGGTCGTGGCTGTGCTCTCGTTCTTCGCGTTCCAGGAGAGTGCGGAGGATGCCCGCTCGCTGCGTCTGGTGACGGCCGCGGCGGCGCAGTTGGGAACGCTTATCCAGCGCCGGCGGGCGGAGGCGGAGGTGCGGAAGCTCAACACCACCCTGGAAGAGCGGGTGGAGGAGCGGACCGCCCAGTTGGAGGCGGCGAACCGCGAACTGGAGGCGTTCTCCTACTCCGTTTCGCACGACCTGCGCGCCCCCCTCCGGAGCATCAGCGGCTTCAGCCAGGCGCTGCTGGAAGACTACGAGGAGGTCCTCGACGCGACGGGCCAGGACTACCTGCGCCGCGTGTGCGCCGCCGGCAGTCGCATGGGGCAGCTTATCGACGACCTGCTCGCCCTGTCCCGTGTCACTCGACTGGACCTGGAGCTGTCCGATGTCGACCTGAGCGCGCTCGCCCGGAAGATCAGCGACGGCCTGGCGGAGCGAGATCCCGACCGGGCGGGGCGAATCGAATGGGCCATTGCGCCGGGCCTTCATGCCGTGTGCGACGAGCGGCTGATGCAGATTGCCCTGGAAAACCTGCTCGGGAACGCCTGGAAGTACACCTCCCGGCAGGAGCAGGCGCGCATCGAGTTCGGCGTCCGGGAGCCCGATGGCGCGGCCGGAGCGGGAGCGGCGGCGGTGTTCTTTGTGCGCGACAACGGGGCGGGCTTCGACATGGCCTACAGCGACAAGCTCTTCGGTGTGTTCCAGCGCCTCCACACGGAAAAGGAGTTCGAGGGAAACGGCGTCGGCCTGGCAACCGTGCAGCGCATCGTCCGCCGCCACCAGGGTCGTGTCTGGGCGGAAGCGGCGCCGGGACAGGGGGCGACGTTTTATTTTACGCTCCGTGCCGGGTCGGCGGAAAAATAAGGAAGAAGGCCAGGCAACCTTGCTATACAATCCCGTTGACGGTTGAACTAGAGAAGGATGCAAAAACGGGGTTGAAGAACGAAAAGACCATCCTCCTGGTAGAGGATAATCCGGACGACGAGGCACTGGCACTGCGCGCCCTCCGGAAGAACAACATCGGCGCGGACGTCATCGTCGCGCGCGACGGCGTCGAGGCGCTGGCCAGCCTGCGGGTGGAGCCGGAGGCCGGCCCATCGGAGGGACCGCCGTCATCCCTGCCCGAAATGGTGCTGCTGGACCTGAAGCTGCCGAAGGTGGACGGTCTGGAGGTGCTGCGGCGTATCCGTGCGCACGAGCGCACGCGCCGTCTCCCGGTCGTGGTGCTGACCTCGTCGCTCGAACCGCAGGACATGGCCCGCGCTTATGATCTGCACGCTAACAGCTATATCCGTAAACCGGTAGACTTTTCGGAGTTTATGGAAGCGGTGCGCCAGATTGGAACCTACTGGCTCGAACTGAACCAGTTGCCGTCCCAGCAACCCAGATAAAGGAACACATGCCCGATGTCGATCCCGCTACGGGTTCTCCTGGTAGAGGATAAAGAGGACGATGCCACGCTAATCCTGCGCGTCCTGGGCCGCGGCGGGTTCGACATCACCCGCTCCGTGTGTGTAGAAGACAGTGCGGGTATGGTTGCTCAGTTGAGGGCGCAGGAATGGGACATCATCCTGTCTGACTACAGTCTGCCCCATTTCAGCGCCCCCGAGGCCCTGACGCTCCTTCAGGACTATATGCGGGAAACGGGCGTGGACCTCCCGTTCATCGTGATCTCCGGCTCCATCGGCGAAAAGATCGCGGTGGAGATGATGAAGGCCGGAGCCGCCGACTACCTGCTGAAGGACAAGCTGGATCGCCTGCCCCCCGCTGTCGCGCGCGAGTTGCGCGAAGCGGAAGGGCGGCGGGAGCGGAGGCGAGCGGAGGCGGCCCAGCACGAGAGCGAGGCGCGCCTTTCGGCCATCATCGAGTCGGCGATGGACGCCATCGTCTCGGCAGACGAGCGGCAGCGCGTCGTGAGTTTCAACCCCGCTGCCGAGCGCATGTTCGGCTGGCGGGCGGACGAGATCGTGGGGCAACCGCTCGATCTTCTGCTGCCGGAAGAGGCCAGCAGCGCCCGCGCCGATACTCCCTTCCGCAGCTTCGCCAGTCCCGGGTTCGACGGACCGGCCGGGACGGGCGCCCTGCTGGCGCGTCGCCGGGACGGCAGCACCTTCCCGGTCGAGGCCACCGTCTCCACGGTGCAACTCGGCGAGCAGAAGCTGTTCACCGCCTTTGTGCGGGACATCACCGAGCGGCAGCGCGCCGCCGAGGCCCTGCGCGAAAGCGAGGAGCGCCAGCGCGCCTTCTTCCGGGACGTCCTGTTCAGCGTTACCGAAGGGCGGCTACGCCTGTGCGACGACCGGAGCGTGCTCCCGCCACCCCGCCGCCCCGTGGGCGACCCGATACCGCTCACCCACGAAACCCTCGCGACGCTACGCCAGCGCATCCGGGAAGCGGCCACCGTTGCGGAGCTGCCCGCCGAGCGCTGGCATAACCTCCTGGTCGCGGCGGGTGAGGCAGCCATGAACGCCGTGGTCCACGCGGGCGGCGGTGAGGGGCGCGTGGCGATCGGCGATGACGGACTGCTCCAGGTGACCGTGGAAGACCAGGGCGCCGGAATCGCACTCGACCGGCTCCCCCGCGCTACACTCGAACGGGGATACACCACCGCGGGCACCATGGGCTACGGGTTCTTCCTCGCCCTTCAGTCCTGCGACCGGGTCTTCCTGCTCACGGGGCCAGGAGGCACCACCGTCGTGCTGGAGCAGGAGAAGACCGAGCCGCTGCCGGTGTGGCTGCGCCAGCTCAACCTGCCGCCGTCCAACGACCTCCCGGCGTCGCCCCGGTCCTGAACCGTTTTCGGGCCGGCCCGGCGGTCACGACTCCAGAAGGCGGCGTGCAATAACCTCCGCGCCGGCCTTATCGTCGGGCGCGAGTTCCCCCGCGACCACCAGATCCGTCAGCACGTCCTTGATTCGGCCCACCGCCGGCCCCGGCGCGATATTCAGCCGCGCCATAATCTCCTGCCCGGTGAGCGGCGAGACCGCCTCGGTCACATGCGCGACCGCCTCCAGGCTCTCCATCCGCGCCGAGAGCCCGTGCAGGTCCGCGGTAGGGAAATCCTCCGTGTTGCAGGCGGCGATGTCCGCCCGCGCGATGGTGAACAGGTCGCGCCGATGCGGCCCTACCGCCCGAATCAGGCGGCGCACGGCGGCATCAGACCACTCCCCCGGGTCGTACGCCCCGTAGCGCATGTGCAGCGCCACCAGCGCCGTTACCCGATCGACCACATCGGACGAGAAGCGCAGGCGGGTCAGCACCTCCTTTGCCATCTGCGCACCGACCTTCTCGTGCTCGTAGAAGTGGACCTCCCCCGCGGCGTCCTCGCTGCGCGTGCGGGGCTTGCCGATGTCGTGGAACAGCACCGCCAGGCGCACTCCCAGGTCGGCGTCCGACGGCAGGTTCCCAAGCGCGACCAGCGTGTGCTCCCACACGTCGTAGCGGTGGAAGCGGTTCTGCGTCACGCCATACATCGCAGCCAACTCCGGCGCGAACTTCTCCAGCAGGCCGGTTTCGCGCATCTGCTCCAGACCTCGGGCGGCGCCGGGCGCGAGGAGCGTCTTGACCAGTTCGTCACGGATGCGCTCGAACGAGATGCCGTACTCGGGCGACAGGCGGAACGCGTTCTTCGCCAGCGCGGCGTAGGTATCGGAGTGGATGGCGAAGCCGAGCTTGGCGGCGAACCGGCAGGCGCGGAGCATGCGCAGCGGGTCGTCGGTGAACGTCTGATCCGGGTCCAGGGGCGTCCGCAGCACGCGCGTCTCCAGGTCCGGGCGCCCCTGCCCGGTGGGGTCGCGGACCTCGCCCGTGTGGAGGTTCTCCAGGAACGTATTCACGGTGAAGTCGCGGCGCAGGGCGTCCGTTTCCAGTGTGCCCGGCGTAACCACGGGCTTGCGCGACCCCTGCCGGTAGGTCTCCGCCCGCGCCGTAACGAGCTCCACCTGCGCTCCGCCCGCGTGCACCATCGCGGTGCCGAAGTTGGGAAACTCCACCGGCGCATGGTCGGCAACGCGCCGCTTCCAGAGCAGGCGCGCCACGGCCATGGCGTTGCCCTCCAGCACCAGGTCAATGTCTTCCAGCGGTGCCTCGGAGGCGCGTCCCAGCAGTTTGTCGCGCACGTAGCCGCCCACGATCCAGAGGCGGCCTTCATACTCCGTGCCGCGCAGCCCCTCGCGCAGCAGGGTCAGCGTGTCCGGCTTTGCGCCGCCGGTCCGGTTGTCCTTCGTGGTGGTCGTCATCTCGCCTATTATATCGACGCGCGGCGGGTAAGTTGAAAAGGTGAAACGGAAACCAGGAGAGGCGCGCACGGAGTGGCTGGACGTGCAGGGGCGCCGCACACGCGTCCTTTACGGGCCGCCGCGCGCCGCACACGCGAGCGAGCGGCAGGCACCGCTCCTGCTCGTCCACGGCCTCGCCTGCTCCGCCGACGCCTGGACCCCGCTGATGCGGGCCGCCGCAACGCGGCCGGAGACGGCCGGAGTCCCGGTCCTCGCGCCGGACCTGCCGGGATACGGCCACACTCCCGGCCCTTCCCATGCTCTCGACATCGACGCCCTGGCGGACGCGGCAGCCGCCGTCCTCGACGCCTGGGGCTGGGAGCGCCCCGTCCATGTCCTCGCGAACTCCATGGGTTGCCAGGTCGCCCTCGCCCTGGCGCACCGCCATCCCCGCCGCGTCTTCAGCCTGACCCTGCAGGGGCCGACGGTCCGCAGGGGGTACGCCGAACTGAGCCGATACGCCTACGGCCTGGCCTGTGACCTGCCCCTGGAGACGCCGCGGTACGTCGCGACGCAGGTGCGGATGTGGGCGCAGATGGGCTTTCGCCGCTACCTCGCCACATCGCTGCACATGGTAGAGGACGCCCCCCTCGCCCGCGCGCGGCAGGTGCGGGCGCCGGCGCTCGTGCTGCGGGGAGAGCGGGACCGAATCGTGGACGAAGAGAGCGCGCGGCGGCTCGCGGACGCCCTGCCCCGCGGCGAGTTCTGCGCTGTGCCGGGGGCAACACACGCCATGGAGTTCGTCGCGCCCGGCGCCTTTCTCGACGCCTGGCTGCCGTTTCGCAACACGGTGGAGCGGGCGCCCGACGGTCCGCGCTCGCGTCTACCCGGCGACCGGGAGGAGCTTGTGCGCCAGATCCCAGGCGACACCGAGGGCGGTTAGCGTCACCAGACCGACAAACAAGAAGCTCAGGCGGCGGGCGTCCAGTCGGGCCGTCAGCTGGGCACCGATCTGGGCGCCGAAGGTCGAGCCGATCAGCAGGGTGGTTGCGATGCCCAGGTCCACATGCCCGGCCAATGCGTGGGTGACCGTCCCCACCACCGACGTTGACAACAGGAGGATCACCCCGGTCGCGGCGGCGGTCCGCAGGCGCATCCCGACCCCGTAGACCAGGAGCGGCGTCAGGATAATCCCCCCGCCCACCCCGAGCAGCCCCGACAGCAGGCCCAGTGCGAGAGCAATCAGGCCCACCAGCGGCGCCGAGAGGAGACGTTCCGTGCGCGGAAGAACGGTCATGGGGGGAAGTTTCAGGCGCGTCAGCGGCCCCGGCGGCGGCGCCGCTCCTGTGCCCTGCGGCTTCCGCAGGTCGCGGGCCATCCACAGGGCGATGCCGGTCAGCAGGAGAACATACCCCAGCCCCAGAAACAGGTCGTCCGCAGCAACCGGCTGCGCACCCGGCCACGGCAGAGAAACGGTGCCCATAGCGGCGACGCGCCGCACGACATCGGCCCCCGCCACGACGCCGACGACGCCCCCGGCCATCATCATCCAGCCCAGCTTCGGTTCGCCCTCGTTCAGCCGGGCGTAGCGCAACTGGGCGGCCACGGAAACGCCGATCATCTGGCACAGTCCGGTGCCCACGGCCACGCCCGGGGGGACCTTAAAGAGCAGCACGAGCAGGGGCGTCAGGATGAAGCCGCCCCCTACCCCGAACATCCCGGCAATCAGCCCGACCGCCAGGCCGAGCGAGGCGAGCAGTACCCACCAGAGCGGGTCCTGGCTGGGGAGCGACGGGAGCGTCGCAGCAAAGGAGATCCAGGCTTGGGGCGGCATGCGGCGGGGCTCAGATGTAGTACATGTCCGGCCCGTCCGGCTCCGTAACCACCGTTGCCGCCGGGGGCGAACTGTGGCCCGATGCGCCCGTGGGACGGGCTTCGTCAGTATCCGCGCGGCGCGCCTGCCACCAGTCGAATAGCCGCGCCGAGATCAGTGCCCAGAGGACGGGAACGAGCAGGCACAGGACGATGTAAACCGGGGTGGGCATCGACTTTCACTGTACCACGGGCGTATAAAAAGACTCCGACGTACGTGAACCTTCTTTTTTTCGGTTCGTCTATCGCTAGGAAGAGTGTTTTTCCAGAAGCGAGGCAAGAAACAATCATGCTCAAACGTTCCCTCTACCTGACCACGGCTGCGCTGTCCATCTCCGCCCTTGTCCTTTCCAGCGTGACGGTGGCCAACGCGCAGGGCCCCGGTGGCGGCGGTGCGGGTCGCGGTCAGCGCGGCGGTGGCCCTGGCGGCCAGCGCGGCCCCGGCGGCCAGCGCCAGAACCCGGTCCAGCAGGCCCTCCTGACGCTGAAGCTGACCGACGAGCAGACCAAGAAGATCACGGCGGTCGTGACCAAATCCCGCGAGGAGATGCGGAACCTGGGCCAGAACATCCCGCCGCAGGAGCGCCGTGAGAAGATGCAGGCGAACAACCAGAAGATGATCGCCGACATCGAGGCCATCCTGACGCCGGAGCAGAAGACCAAGTTCCAGGAGGAGCTGAAGAAGGCGCAGCAGAACCGCGGCGGCTTTGGCGGCTTTGGCGGCGGCAACTTCAACATCGCCGAGAGCATGGGTCAGCAGCTCAAACTGACGGATGAGCAGAAGAAGAAGGCGGAGCCGATCTTCAAGGAGTTCAACGACAAGATGGCCAAGCTCCGCGAGAACCCGCCGGCGCAGGGCCAGGGCCAGGAGCGGTTCGCCAAGATGCAGGAGGCCATGACCGAGATGCGCACGAAGCTGCGCCCGATCCTGACCCCTGAGCAGCAGAAGCAGCTGGACGAGATGGGCCAGCGCGGCGGACGGCGCCCCGGCGGCGGCGGCCCCGGTGGTGGCGGACGCCGGGGCGGCGGTCAGGGCCGGCCTGGCGGCGGTGGCGGCGCGGGCATCTGACCCAACCCGCAACCCGACACATAAAGGGGGCGCCTCGCGATGCGCGCGGCGCCCCCTTCGCACTTTGCCCCTTCAGGGCGGCACGGTACAAACCCGCCGCCGACTGCTCTACGCCACCGCCGTCCCGCCCCCTCCCCCGCGCTCACCCAGAGCCGCCAGGCGGTTCAGGGGGAACGGCGGCTGCGCCAGCGCACGGGTCGCCAGAGCCACGAGGAGCAGTTCGTTGTCGTCGCCTGCGATGCGGTTCGACTTTAAGTCCCCGCATCCGCGACAGCGGTGAATGATCGCCCAGTCGCCGCCGGGGCGCGCCCATACCGCGATGGGTTCCATCGCGCTGCGGCACTCGCTGGCGCGGTCGCCCGGGGTCTCGTCCACATGGCGGCTCCACAAGCAATACGGGCAGTGGTTCCGGTGCTGGGTGCCGAACGCCTCCGCGGCGATGGGTTGCCCGCAGTGGACACAGGCGAACCACTCGGGTGCCTTGCCCGGGCGCATGGGCGCCCGGGTGCGGTCCCGCCGCTTCTTCTTCTCATGGGGGCGGCGCGTGTCGCGCCGCCGGTCACGTCCCTCCGGGGAGGCTTCCTCTGCCTCCTCCAGATCGTAAAGGTCCTGCTGCAACGGTAGGGTCTCCGTGTTCCCGCTGGGAACGGGTCAGGGGCCGCGCTCCCGCACGATGCGGCGGCGGCGCGGTCCGTGATGGCGCAATGCGGCCCCGGCGGCGGAGAACGTCTCCGGCCGGGTCGATTCCCGTCCCAGCAGCAATAGTCATAAAGGCCCTTCCTTGTTTCCTGTGTTGTGTGTACCTGTATCGCCCGCGGCGCCCGTTCTGGTAAATGGAGAAAGAGTATATACCGATTGACACGGGACCATCCGTGTGATACATTTTCCGCACGCGGCAACCCGACCATAGGACGGGGACCGCGTTATTTTTCATGTCTCCCCAAATCACGAATCACGGGGATCGGAGGAAGGTTCAGGCGATGTTACTCGGAACACAGCGCGTCAACGACCGCGGGCACCTGGAGATAGGCGGCTGCGATACCGTGGAACTCGCGAAAACCTTCGGCACTCCGCTGTACGTGGTGGATGAGGCATTCCTGCGCGAGAACTGCCGCCGCTACGCTGCTGCGTTCGCCGCGCGCTATCCCGGCGAGAGCCATGTGAGCTACGCAGGCAAGGCGTTCCTGGTGCAGGCGATGGCGCGCCTGATCGATGAAGAGGGGCTGTCGCTTGATGTGGCCTCCGGCGGCGAGTTGTATACCGCCCTGACGGCCGGCTTCCCGGCGGAGCGCATCCTCTACCACGGTAACTTCAAGTCGGACGCCGAACTGCAGATGGGCGTCGAGGCGGGTGTGGGGCGCTTCGTGGTAGATAACTTCTACGAACTGCGCCGCCTGTCGTCGCTCGCGGAGAAGGCGGGCCGCCAGCAGCCGATCCTGCTGCGCGTCACGCCGGGTATCGACCCGCACACCCACCGGCGCATCCGGACCGGGCAGGAAGACACCAAGTTCGGCATCAACATCTCGGACGGCGCCGCGCTGGAGGCCATCCGCGAGGCGCTTACCCTGCCGGGCGTCACGCTGCTCGGCATCCACTGCCACATCGGCTCGCAGCTTCTGGACAGCCACGCCCATGAGGAGGCCATTGAGGTCATGGTCGGGTTCCTCGCGGAGGTACGCGAGAAGACCGGCACTACCCTGCAGGAGCTGAATATCGGCGGGGGGCTGGGTGTCCGCTACCTGGAAGAGCACCAGCCGCCGACCTACGAGGAGTTTGCCGAGACCGTGTGTGGCACGCTGACCCGCTTCCTGCGCAAATACGACCTCGCGCCGCCCCGCCTGCTCCAGGAGCCCGGCCGCTCCCTGGTGGCCGAGGCGGGCACCACCCTCTACCGGCTTGGCCCGATTAAGACCGTGGCGCTGCCCGAAGACCCGGGTGTTCGCTACTACGTCTCGGTGGACGGCGGCATGAGCGACAATCCGCGCCCGCAGCTCTACGATGCGGTGTACTCGGCGATGGTGGCGAACCGCGCCGGGCAGCCGCGTGACCGCGTGGTCACCATCGCCGGAAAGCACTGCGAGACCGACATCCTGATCTGGGACATCAACCTCGGCGATACCGATATCGGCGACATCCTCGCCGTGCAGACCACCGGGGCGTACAATCACGCGATGGCCTCGAACTACAACCGCTTCACCCGACCAGCGGTCGTGTTCGTGCAGAACGGCCAGGCGGACCTGGTCTACGAGCGTGAGACCCTGGAAGACGTGGTGCGCCAGGACCGCCTCCCGGAGCGCTTGTCGAAAAAATAATAGCGGCACGCGCTCCGACGCCCCATGACGGCCTCCTCCCTGTGATAGAGTGAAAACACTCCCCCCGTCCGTGTTTGGAGGTGGCTGTCATGGCAGCCCATCGTCGCCGCCGCGTCGCCGTCGT
>CALEKU010000037.1 GCA_937902745.1 uncultured Armatimonadota bacterium | reverse complement strand
GAGGCGATACGGGCTTTGATCTGCGCGCAGGTGAGACGCATGGCGTGCAGATCGGGCGCAAAGCCGCCCCGTTCCATCCCCGCCAGGTTCGCGGCGGTGCCACCGCTGGCGACCAGAATCACCGCCCCCTCGCCTTCCAGCGGCACGGGGACGGCAGCGAGGGCTTCGTCGGCGAACCCGGAGGCGTGGGCGATCTCCTGCTCGGTCGGTGGGTCCGACGGCAGCGCCCGCTCGGTAAGGCGGACGGCGCCCAGTTGCAGCGAGTCGCGGTAGCGCACCGCGTCCCCCTGCCCCAGCACGACCTCAGTGGAGCCGCCGCCGATGTCCGTGGTGGCGAGCAGTGCGTCGGCAGGAACGGTCCGAGAAAGGTCCGGGTCGCGTCGGGCGGCGAGGTAGATAAGTTGCGCCTCCCGGTCCCCCGAAATGACTTCGACCGGGCCGCCCATCCGCCTCTCGGCCTCGTGCACAAACTCCGCGCCGTTCGCAGCATCGCGCAGGGCGCTGGTGCCCACGGCGGCCACCTTCCCCACCCCGTGTTTCCGTGCCAGGTCACCGAACCACGCCAGAGCGGTCAGCGTCTTCTCCACCGCTTCGGGCGCCAGACTCCCCCCGGCGTCCACTCCCTTACCTAGTCGGGTAATCTTGGTGACATCCTCAAGGACGCGCAGCGTCCCACTGCTGTCCTTCTCCCCGACGGTCATTTTCACGGAATTGGTGCCGATGTCCACAGCGGCGACGACGGCGGTCATGGCGGCATCTCCTCTGGCCCGCGAGAAGCAGCGGGCGGCGCCTTCTATGGTAATTCATCCGTCCCCCGGCCGTCAACGGGCGCGAGAACAGAAGAGATACAGAAATGGGGTCAGAGTCCTAGCCGCTATTCGGTTCCTGGGCGTTCAGGACGTCGCGCAGACGCGGGAGCGGGCTTTGCCAGAGCCAGGTAACGTTCAGCCAGAAGCCCGTCACGACGGCGCTACGGTAGATGCCCTGAGCATCCTCGCGCACCCGCTCGTATCGCCCGTCGGTCCCCAGGATGAAGAAGTCCGCCCGCGCCGTGTCCGGGTCCAGGAGCCAGTATTCGCCCACCCCCTCCGCCTCGTACTCGGCGTACTTCTCGCCCCGATCGCGCAGCGCGCTCTCCGGAGACACGATCTCGATCACCAGATCGGCGGGACCGTCGAGAAAGTTGCGCTGAAGGCGGCCGGCATTCTCCCGCGCGACGAACAGGATGTCGGGCTCCCGCCCACGGTTGACGCGCGCGAGCCGCATCTGGAACGGGGCGCTGAGTATCTGTCCCAGGTCGTGATCCTCCACGTACAGGCGCAGCAGGGCGGTCAGGAAGTCGCTGAGGTTCTGGTGCGGCAGGCTGGCCGGGCTCATGAAAACGACCTCCCCTCCCACCCACTCGGCGTACGTGTCTTCGTCCGCCCACTCCAGAAACTCTTCATAGGTGAGGGGCGGCGCCGGAACGGGCCTTACGGATGTTTGCGCGGCAGCGGCGGGTACGGCGGATGACATGGCATTGCCTCCTGCCTGATGGTAGCACGGAGAAGGAGGGCGGGCAAAACCGCCCTCCTATGCCTGGCGTTATCCCAGTTTCACCGTGACGAAGGAGTTCGCACGAACGGGGACAGTGAGAGTCTTGCCGTCGAAGGAGGCGGAGGCGCCGTCGGGGAGCGGGCGCTCCATGACGTCGGTCAGGGTGGCGCCGGAAAGCCCCTTTGCCAACGCCTCGTCCAGTACGACAACCGCCTCGGTGTCCGTCCCGTTCAGTTCCACCAGGCGCAGCACCAGGCCGTCGCCGTCCTCCGCACCCTTGAGCGACGACAGGACGACATTCGGTGTCTCCACACGCGCAAGGCCGCGCGAGGCCGGGCCGGCGCCCGCGCCGAGGTCGGCGGGCAGGACGATCAGGGGGTGGTTCCAGGCCGCGCCGAAGCGGGTCAGGGTGGCCGGGTCGGTGTGGTCGTCGTGGAAGTGCAGGGCGTAGCGCAGGGTCTGGCGGCAGACCTCCGGCGCATGGTCCGGGTCATACGACGAGCGGATGACGCGCATGCGCAGGTCGTTCGCTTCCATCGCGTGCCCGTAACGCCCGTCCTGTACCAGCGTGAAGCCACAGGGCATCTCGTGGCTCACCGGGACGGGCGCCACGGCGTCGAAGTGGGCGTAGCGCAGCGTCGGCACCTCCTCGCCGAGCGACAGGTGGCGCACCACCGAGCCGAACGGCGTTTCGTAACGCTGGTCGAAGTCCAGCGACGAGAGATCGAACGGGAAGCGCACCGAGAGGCCGGGAATACCCCGCTCTGGGGTGCCGATCTCGCGCCAGTCGATCTCCGCGGTGACATCAATGCGCGGCGCGAGGCCGTGCAGAAGGACGTTCAGGCGCACGGTGCTGCCGGACCCGCCCGGCACCTCCAGCACCTGCTCGATGCGGTAGGCCAGGCTGCCACTCTCCAGGGGATTGCCGGTGCCGCCGTTGCGCGGGACGCCATGTACGGCGTAGTGGCGGGCGCGCAGCACGACGGGCGTCTCCACCTCACCGCCGAGCACCCAGGCGGTCATGCCGCGCGGCTGCTCCAGCGTCCGCTCCCATGCGCCGAGCGGCACCTCCAGGGGGTCAGTGAAGCGGACGCCGTCACGCTTGTCCACCACCTCCTTGAAGCCGGACTGATAGCGGTCGTAATGGAGCGAGAAGAACGGGGTTTCGAAGTGGCCGTTCGGCCCCGCCTGCACCCGCGGCACATCGGTGTCGTCCGCCGCGCCCTCGCAGAACACGAACGTCTTGTAGCCGAGCGGCGGGATGTCACGCGCCAGCAGAAGGACGACGATCTTGTCGTGCCCCCAATCATGGCCGCGGCCCAAAAGTTGGGTCGGGTGGTTCACGCCGTTCTCGTCACGCGCGACGATGCGGCCGGGGTCGAAGTCCGTATCATAGAGCGTTACAGCTACGGGTTCGGACCGGGTCCACGCGCAGGGGTTGAACAGCACCACGGGCCGGAAGCGCCGCCCGCCGCCCTTCGCCACGGAGTAGCCGGACTCCATCGCCTGAATACCGGCGCCCGCCTCGAACGGCGTGTTGACCGTGCCCGCCTCCACCAGAGCCCGCTCCTCCGCGGCCTCCGGGGTATCCGGCAGCAGCGCGAGCGTGTCGATGTCCTTCACGAGGGCGCGGCCCGCGGCGCGCTTGATGCTGCCCGTGATCGCCGCCGCCTCCTGGAACAGACCGAGCGCGTGCTCGCGGGTCTGCCGCACGCCGGAGCCGGGCAGAATGTCGTGGAACTGGTTGAACAGGACGTTGATCCACGCCTCGCGCAGCAGGCTCTTCGGGTACGGTTCGCCCGCCAGACGGCCCGCGAGGGTCGCCAGAATCTCCGCCTCCTCGCAGTAGTTTTCGCCGAGGCGATTCGCCTGCTTGATGAGACTCTGGGACGTGTAGCAGCCGGTGAACTCGAAGTTCAACTCGTGGTCGATTACAGGTAGGTCGGCCGGAAGCGCCTTCTCCACCGTCTCGTACCAGCGCTTCGCCGTGCCAAACACCACGTTCGGGTAGACCGGCCACTCGCGCATCTCGATCAGGTAGTCGATCTCCGCGCGGGTGGGACCGCCGCCGTGGTTGCCGATGCCGTAGATGTTGAGCCAGTCCGTCAGGCCGGTCTCGCGCCAGAAGTCGACCGCCGGGGCCGCGATATTCTCGCCGATGTTGACGTACGAGTTGTACCAGGTGGTCTCGCGGTTCACGAGGACGCGGGAGCCGTCCGGCCCCTGCCACCAGAACAGCGGCGGGCGCTCGTCACCGACGATGTCGTGCTCGTGCCCCCCGCCGGTACGGCAGGCGTAGTAGAACTTGACGCCACCCTGCGCCAGCACCCCGGGGATGGTGTTGGCATGGCCGAAGGTGTCCGGCTCCCAGTCGAGCGGTACGTCCTCCGGGGACAGGCCGAACTTCTCCTGGAAGTAGCGGCGGGTGTAGAGCAGGTGGCGGCACAGAGACTCGCCGGAGGCGATGTTCTTGTCGCCCTCGACCCAGTGGACGGCGGTGACCTCCCAGCGCCCTTCTTTGACCCGCTCCTGAATCTCGGCGAACATCGCCGGGTAGTACTTCTCCACCAGGGCATACACCGACGCCTGCGACTGGGAGTACGTCAGGTCGGGGTACTGCCGCATCAGCGAGAGCACCGAGGCGAACGTGTCGTGCGTGGCGGCGACGGTCTCAGGCCAGGACCACATCCAGTTCATGTCGATGTGGCCATGGGCAACGCAGTGGATGGTGTAGCCCTTCGCGGCTTGCCCGATCGGCTCCAGAAGGCGCTCGGCCTCCTGCACCGCGGCGGACAGACCGAACAGGCCGCTGTTGGGGTCGTAGCCGTCCAGCACCGCCTGCGCCCGGTCAACGAGGTCATGCCAGGCCTTTGCCTCGTCCGCAGGGCGCAGAGCGGTGAAGGCGCGGGCGAAGGCCAGCTCGCACTCGGCGCGGCGGAGCCAGCGCTTCGCAGCGTCACCGGGGCGCGCGGAAAGGGCGCGCAGGATGCGGGGTTTGGTGTCGGGGTGCAACGTCGTCGGGGTCCTCGTCAACGGGTAGTCAGTGCCGAAAGCGCGCCACCGCCCGGACGGCGGCGGCCTTACTCCCGTCGTTCCCCGGCGACGCCGGATTCTCCTCCCGCGCGAAAGCCGTAGCGTGGGGCGCGCGTGCGTCCTACGCCGGGCGCAGCACGAGGGGCATCGCCACCCACTCTTCCTGCATCTGGCGCGCGGCCTCCCGGGCGTGCGCGCCGTGGGCCGCCGCAGCCGTCCCGCCCATCCAGACCGCCACGCTGATCGCCTCCATGACCTCGGGCTCACCCGCGCCGGCCAGGAACGCCTCGCGCACACGGTGCGCAATGTGTCCACCGTGACGATTGGCCACGGCAACGCTCAGTTCGATCAGCCGGCGCTGGCGCAGGCTCAGGCTACCCGTCTCGGGGGCGGCAGACAATAGCAGATTGGGGCGCAGCCAGGGAGAGGGGGGCGGCGGGGCAGACTCGTGCGCCGCTTCCCACTCCCCGTGCGCACCAGCGCGGACCTCGGCTGCGGAGGCAAGCAGACGGCGGCCAAACTCGGCCAGATGGCGGCGCAGACTGACGTGAGGTGAGTGGCGGGAATTTCGTCCCCGGCGGGACAGAAAGGACACACGCATTCCGGATTTCCTAAAAGGGGTACAGATTAGGGATACCCTTTTCGAGCATACCGTATCGGGGTGCTCGCTCTCTATGGATTATTTCTAAACAGGCCGCAAACCGGCAAAATCCGGTGATTGCAGGGGCAAACCGGGGGCACGATCCGGCGCCTTTAGATCCGACGGCGGCCGGAGAAAAGGGGGTGCATTTTCTTCCCACACTGCTTGACGGCACAAGATGTGGGGTGTACAATCCTGCCGTTGTACAAGATGTAGACTTCGGGCAATGTCCCGACGGAGTGGCGAAGGCAGCAGTGGTGGAGGTGCCCGTGGCACCTGGAGCCGGAGATGAGATGCCCGTATTGCGGCGCACAGGATAAAGACCACGTTCTCGACTCCCGGCCCGTGCGCGACGGCGCGGCCATCAAGAGGCGGCGCGAGTGCGACGCCTGCAACGGGCGTTTCACGACCTTCGAAGAGATCGAAGAGATGCGCCTGATGGTGGTCAAGGCCGCCGATCGGGGCCGTGAGCCGTTTAGTCGGGATAAGCTGCGCCGCGCCATCGAGATCGCGTGCAAGAAGCGCCCGGTTTCCGAGGACCAGATCTCCAGCCTGGTAGATGAGATAGAGCGTCTGCTCTATAGCCGCCAGGAGAAGGAGGTCCCCACGGCCGAGATCGGCGAGATGGTGATGGAGCGCCTGCGCCTCATCGACCAGGTCGCCTATGTGCGCTTCGCCTCGGTCTACCGTCAGTTCGAGGACGCCCAGCAGTTCCGACAGTTCATCGATCGCCTGGCCCCGCGGCGCGGGAGCCGGAGTCCCAAATAATAAGTCCTTTTCATCCGTGAAGGCGCCCGAAGCGTGGGCGCCCTGAAACGACCCTCTGGAAGCGAGGAAAGACACCGTGGCAAACGAGCTCTTCGACGACGAGCCGCCCGCGAAGGCGGCCAACGGAAACGGCGGCAAGAATAGCGGCGGCGGCGCAGCAGCCGCGAAGGCCGCCAAAGCCCCGAAGGCGAGTGCGGCGGCGCCCCGCGCTGCCGCGGCCACGGCGACGGCCGAGCCGGTGGCAGACGCCCTGACCGATCCGTTTGCGGAGGAGGAGATCCCCGCCGTCGCCGCGGAGTTGTCCCAGGAGTCCTCCAGCGAGCCGGGCGGCGGCGCGCCGCTCATGGCCGCCCCCACCTCCCCCGCCGCTACCACCGCGCCCCAACTGCCGGAGCGCGTGGCACAGGCCGCCGCGGGCGCGGATGCCCCCGCGGACATCTTCGCGGGCGAAGGGCTGACCTTCTCGCGCTACTACACCCGGGAGGGTGAGGACGTCTTCGACACCGTTGAGTGGGAGCTGCGCACCGCGGCCATCACCGACGAGCGCGGCAAGGTCGTCTTCGAGCAGAAGGACTGCGAGATTCCGAAGTCCTGGTCCATGCTCGCCACGAACGTCGTGGTGTCCAAGTACTTCCGCGGCAAGATCGGCACCCCGCAGCGGGAGACCAGCGTTCGCCAGCTCGTTAGCCGCGTCGCCGATACCATCTACGCCTGGGGCAAGAAGGGCAACTACTTCGCCAGCGAAGCGGACGCGAAGGTCTTCCACGATGAGCTGAAGTACCTCCTGGTGCACCAGATGATGGCCTTCAACTCGCCCGTCTGGTTCAACCTCGGCGTCCCCGGCGAGCGCCCGCAGGTTAGCGCGTGCTTCATCAACTCGGTCGAGGACACTATGGAGAGCATCCTGACGCTCGCCAAGACCGAGGGGATGCTGTTCAAATGGGGCTCCGGCACCGGCACAAACCTGTCGGTCCTGCGCTCCTCCAAGGAGAGCCTGAAGGGCGGCGGCACCGCCAGCGGCCCCGTGTCGTTCATGCGCGGGTTTGATGCCTTCGCCGGGGCGATCAAGTCCGGCGGGAAGACCCGGCGCGCGGCCAAGATGGTAATCCTCAACGCCGACCACCCGGATATTGAGGAGTTCATCGAGTGCAAGGCGGACGCTGAGAAGAAGGCGCACGCCCTGATCGAGGCGGGCTACAGCGGCGCGTTCAACGTGTCGAACGGAGCCTACGACTCGGTGTTCTTCCAGAACGCCAACCACTCCGTGCGCGCCACGGACGACTTTATGCGCGCCGTGGAGTTGGACCGCGACTGGACCACGGTGGAGGTGACCACCGGCAAGCCCAGCCAGACCTACCGCGCTCGCGACCTGATGCATAAGATCGCGGAGGCCGCGTGGGTCTGCGGCGACCCCGGCATGCAGTTCGACACCACGGCGAACCGCTGGCACACCTGCGCGAACACCGACCGTATCAACGCCAGTAACCCGTGCTCGGAGTTCTTCTTCCTGGACGACACGGCGTGCAACCTGGCGTCCCTGAACCTCATGCGGTTCCGCAAGCCGAACCGCGAGTTCGACATCGACTCGTTCAAGCACGCGGTGCGGGTGACGGTCACGGCCATGGAGATCATGGTCGGGAACGCCGCCTACCCCACCGACAAGATCACGATTAACTCGTTCGACTACCGCCCGCTCGGGCTTGGCTACGCGAACCTGGGCGCGCTCCTGATGGCGCGCGGCCTGCCCTACGACTCGGACGAGGGCCGGGCGTACGCGGCGGCGATCACCGCCATCCTTTCTGGTGAGGGCTATCGCCAGTCGGCCATCATCGCCGGGCGGGTTGGGCCGTTCGCGGGCTATGAGAAGAACCGCCAGCCGATGCTGCGGGTCATGCAGATGCACCGCGACCATGTGGAGGCGATCCAGCGCGAGTACGTGCCGGACGATATGATCGCCGCAGCGCGCCAGACCTGGGACCAGGCCATCGAGACGGGCACCGCCAACGGCTACCGCAACTCGCAGATCAGCGTCCTGGCGCCTACGGGCACCATCGGGTTCCTGATGGACTGCGACACCACGGGCGTTGAGCCGGACATCGCCATCGTCAAGTTCAAGTCACTGGTGGGCGGCGGCATGTTCAAGATCGTGAACCAGACCGTGCCCGAGGCGCTGGAGCGGCTGGGCTACTCGGCGAGCGAACGCAAGGCGATCCTTGACTACATCGAGGAGAACGACACCATCGAGGGCGCGCCGGGGCTGGCAGAGGAGCACCTGCCGGTGTTCGACTGTGCGTTCCGTCCCATGAAGGGTGAGCGCTCGATCCATTACCTGGGGCACATCAAGATGATGGCGGCCGTGCAGCCGTTCATCTCGGGGGCGATCTCCAAGACGGTGAACATGCCGCACGATGCGACGCCGGACGACATCGCCGAGGCGTACCTGCAGGCGTGGAAGTTGGGTGTCAAGGCGCTGGCCATCTACCGGGACGGCTCCAAGAAGACGCAGCCCCTTTCGACAGGCAAGGCGGCGGACGCAGAGGCGAATCAACAGGCTCAGGAGGTCGAGGTACGGCCGTTCCGGCGGAAGCTGCCGGACGAGCGGGCGTCACTGACCCACAAGTTCAGCGTCGGCGGGCACGAGGGCTATATCACCATCGGCCTGTACCCGGACGGCCAGCCGGGCGAGATCTTCGTGACCATGAGCAAGGAGGGTTCGGTCGTCTCCGGCCTCATGGACTCGTTCGCAACGGCGATCTCGCTGGCGCTCCAGTACGGCGTGCCGCTGCGGACGCTGGTCGAGAAGTTCATGCACACCCGGTTCGAGCCGAGCGGCTTCACGGGCAACCCGGACATCCCGATGGCGAAGTCCATCATGGACTACCTGTTCCGGTACATGGCGCTCAAGTTCCTGGACCGGGACGACCGGGCGAACGTTGGCCTGATCGCCGACCAGGAAGACGAGTACAACAGCGGCAGCGATCTGCCCGCCGTGCAGTCCTCGGCTCCCGCGGCCAAACCGACTCTGGCGTCTGTTCCCGTCAAGCCCGCCGCGGCTCCGGCGGCGGCGAAGGGTTCGCCGGGCCAGGCGGGTCCGACCGGCGCGCCCGCTCCGGCGGGCACCGGCGGCCGGGCAGTGGTCGCGGAGCGGCAGGTGTTCGTGACCCAGGCGGACGCCCCGCCCTGCCCCGAGTGCGGTTCTATCACCACTCGCAACGGCGCGTGCTACCGCTGCGCCAACTGCGGCACCTCCATCGGCTGTTCGTAGACGAGACCGCGCAGCCGATCCCGGGCCGGGGGCGTAATGTCCCCGGCCTTTTTCTTCTTTCCGGTGGTAAGATTCCCGTAGGAGTCAGAAGTGCCTGCCTGTAACCATCTCGCTACGACCGGAACTTGAGGATTGGCTGAAGCACGAAGCTCAGCGCGAAGGCATAACGCCGGAAGAGGCCGCCGCGCGCGTCATTGAAGCACACTGGACGACTGCTCGACCGAGCGAGCCGGTGCGCCGCTCCGAAAGCGAGCTGCTGGATGTCATCAACGAAGGGTTCGCAGAGACTTTCTGGCAGCGGTTTGGGCAGTTGCGTGAGAAGTTAGAGCAGGACACCCTCTCCGATCAGGAGCGGCAAGAGTTCCTGGCTCTGAACGCGCAGGTGGAAGCGAAACTGGGGGCCGATGCGAGTATTGCCAGTGCCCCGACGCGTTTTCACCCGGTCCGTTTTCTGTCGAACACATCTACCCCCGCGCTCTCGGAGGGTCGGACGCCTCCTCTAATCTTGTCTGGGCATGCATGGGCTGCAACGGCCACAAAGCGATGGCGATCACTGCGCCGGACCCCGTGACAGGACAAGACGCCCCTTTGTTTCACCCCCGTACGCAGGAATGGTCGCATCATTTCCGCTGGAGCGAAGACCTCCTGCGGCTTCAGGGTCTGACGCCGACCGGCCGGGCTACGATCGAGCGTCTGCGATTGAACCGCGTGGAGGTCATGAACCTGCGCCGGGTCCTGCGTGACGCGGGTCTACATCCCCCAGGTGCCGGCAGTACACCCCCAAGCCCTCCTGCCGGCACCTGAAACCGACAGGCAACGGAGGAGATTGGCTCGGGCAGGGCGTATGAGGGGGTGGCAAGGCCGCCCACCTATAGAGACGCTTCGGGTGGCCGCCGGAAAGTTTCCTCTCCCGTGAAAATCACCGACGTGAAGGTCATCGTCACCTGCCCGGGGCGCAATTATGTCCTGGTTAAGGTGCTGACCGATGTGCCCGGCCTGTACGGCGTGGGCGAAGGGACGCTGAACGGCAGCGAGCCCATCGTCGCCGAGGCTCTGCGCCACCTCACTCCCCTCCTGATTGGGCGCGACCCGCAGCGCATTGAGGACACCTGGCAGGTGCTCTACCGCCAGGGCTACTGGCGCGGCGGCCCCATCTTCATGGCGGCGCTGGCCGCCATCGACATGGCGCTCTGGGATATCAAAGGGAAGCAGGCCGGGCTGCCTGTCTATCAGCTTCTGGGCGGCCGAGCGCGCGACGGCGTGCTGGTCTATCGCCACGGCATCGGGCGCGACCCGATCGAGGTTGAGGACAGTGTCCGGTCGTTTCTGGAGCAGGGCTATAAGGTCGTGCGTGCCCAGATCGGCGACTACGGCGGCGCGGGCGTGATCGGGCAGCTTCCGCCGCTCTCGCCGGGGACGCCGCCGACCAAGGTGTTCGAGCCGGCCCCGTACCTGCTAGGGACACCGAAGCTCTTCGCGCACCTGCGGGAGACGCTGGGGATGGAGGTCGAGCTTCTGCACGACGCGCACGAGCAGCTTGACCCCATTGCGGCGGTGCGCCTGGCGAAGGATCTGGAGCCGTTCCGCCTGTTCTTCCTGGAAGACCCGCTGATGCCGGAGCACCGTGAGAGCTGGCCCCTGCTGCGGCAGGCGTCCGCTACCCCTCTCGCCATCGGGGAGATCTTTACGGGGCGCTGGGACTGCCTGCCGCTGTTCCAGAACCGCTGGATCGACTTTATTCGCATCAAGCCGCTCCACGTGGGCGGAATCACCGAGGCGCGCAAGATTATGACGCTTGCGGAGCCCTACAATGTCCGCTCGGCGTTCCACGGGGCGGCGGATGTCGGTCCCATCGCCCAGTCGGCATCGGTCAGCCTCCAGTGTGTGATTCCTAACTTCGGTGTGCAGGAGTGGACGCTGTATTCCGAGGCCACGCACGAGGTCATGCCCGGAGCGCTGAAGGTCGTGGACGGCTACGCCCTGCCCAACGAGGCGCCCGGTCTGGGCATCGACATTGACGAAGCGGCGGCAGCGAAGTACCCCTACCAGCGTGCCTATATGCCGCAGGTCCGCCGCGCGGACGGCACCGCACACGTTTATTAGCCTGCTCGCCCCCAACCGCGACTGCCGGCGTCCCCGGCCGCCCTTCTTGCGCGGCCGGGGGCGGCATGCTACCATTCGGGGCATGGACACTCCCCCTTCCGACGCCCCCCGCCGCCGCATCGCGGAGATCAAGCGCACGACTGCCGAAACCGACATCACCCTGCGCCTGGACCTGGACAGTGACGGTAGCCAGAGCGACCTCGCCACAGGTGTCGGCTTCTTCGACCACATGCTGACCCATATCGCGCGCCACGGCCTGGTCGCGCTCTCGGTGCACGCCAAGGGTGACCGGCATGTGGACGACCACCATACGGTGGAGGACGTGGGCATCGCGCTGGGGATGGCGCTCCGGGACGCGGTGGGTGACAAGCGGGGCATGACCCGCTACGGCGACTCGCTGCTGCCGATGGACGAGTCGCTGGTGCTCTGCGCGCTGGACTTCTCCGGGCGCGGTGGCCTGTGGTACGACATCACCTATCCGGACACGCGCATCGGGACATTCGCGACGGAGTTGGTGGAGGAGTTCTTCCGCGCAGTCGCGCTGAACTCCGGCATGACGCTGCACCTGCGCCTGGTCACGGGAAAAAACGCCCATCACATCGCCGAGGCGGCGTTCAAGGCGTTTGGGCGGGCGCTCGCACAGGCGGTGCGCCTGGACCCACGGCTCGGCGGCAACATCCCGTCTACGAAGGGGGTGCTGTGATGCCACGTGGCGAGGGCGGCGCCTCCGTCGCCATCATCGACTACGGGGTGGGCAATCTGCGCTCGGTGCAGAAGGCGTTCGCGGCGAACGGGCACGATGCCGTAGTCACGAGCGACCCGGCGGTGATTCGCAACGCTGCGCGCGTGGTACTGCCGGGCGTTGGAGCGTTCGGCGCGGCGGTGGACACGCTACGGGCCGCCGGACTGGAGGAGGTCACTCTGGAGGCCGCACAGTCCGGACGCCCCTTCCTGGGCATCTGCGTCGGCATGCAGCTCCTGTTCTCCGAGAGCGAGGAGATGGGCCGCCACCGGGGGCTCGGCCTGGTGCCAGGTCGTGTCCTGCGCTTCGACGAGGCGAACCTGGGCGCCGCCGCCCGCGGGGTCAAGGTGCCCCAGATCGGGTGGAACGCGCTCCGATTCCCGCCGGAGCCGCGGCGCTCCCCCCTGTTCGCAGGCGTGCCTGACGGCTCGCTCGTTTACTTCGTCCACTCCTACTACTGCGCCCCGGAGGAGGCCGACGTGACCGCGGCCACCACCGAGTTCATCGCCCCCTACTGCTCGTCCGTCTGGTCGGGCAACCTCTACGGTGTGCAGTTCCACCCGGAGAAGAGCGGCGCGGTGGGCCTGCGCCTACTCGATAACTTTGCGCGCCTCTGAGCCTCCGGCGTTGTCAGAAACGCTAAAGTAGCGGCACAACGTCACGCGCGGCGGGCGGAATAGCGTCCGTTCGTCCAGGAGGAAAGAGTTTATGGGCATGGCAAGCGACCCGGCGGTTCCGCAGGGGACCTCACGCCGGGGCTTCTTCGGACTGGCGGCGGGCGCAGTGACCTCGCTGGCCTTTGCGGCGCTCTCGGGGTGCGGAGGCGGCGGGGGCGATAAGCAGGATGTCCCGTCCTACATCACCACCAACGGGACCGGTCGCCTCGCCACGGTGGCCATCGGGCCGGACCCGGGCGGCGTCTTCATTTCGCGCATCACGCAGTTCCAGGCGGCATGGCCGGATGCCAACCCGCCGCCGCAGTTCCGGGTGCGCCTCTTCCGCTACAAGGAGGCGCGCGGTGGCGAGGGGCGCGAGATCAGCGAACAGTCGGTGGATGTGTTCCAGCCGGGGGCGACCACGTGGGGCATCCGCCGCCGTGGCGGGTCAGAGATGGACCAGGGCGGCGTGTACTATCTGGAGTTGACCACGCCGGACCAGCAGGAGGTTCTGGCAGCCTACATCATCACCAACGACCGCAGCCAGCCGCTCCCGGGCCGCGCGGTGGACGTCACGCCCGGCACCGGCGGCAGCCTGCGCGGGCTGACGATCTCGCCTGCGCCGGGTTCGGTCTTTATCCGCCGCAACACCACGTTCACGCTCGCCTGGAACGGTGAGATTCCGCCTCCGTCGCAGTTTACGGTGGCGCTGCGGCGCTACCAGGAGGCGCGCGGCGGTGAGGCGCGCAAGGACGAGGAGCAGCGCATCTTCGTAAACCGCCAGGGCAACGCGAACGCCTGGACAGTGGGCCGCACAGACAACTTCCTGCTGGACCCAGGCGGCGTGTACTACCTGGAGGTAGTCGCCCCGGGCGAAGCGCCCGTGCGCGCGGCCTATATCATCTCCGCCGAGCGGTAAGCGAAACAAAGGCGCGGCCCGCGCACCCGCCGTATGAAGGGCGGGTGCGCGGGCCGTCTGCGTCAGGGCGCGGGCGACGCGGACGCCGTCGCGGCCGGTTCTCCGAACCCGGCGGCGAGGAAGCGCACGAACTCGGAGCCCGTCTTCTCGTAGAGGATGCCGAGATTGTGCCCCACCCCCTCCAGCACGCGGTAGGTGTAGGGCACCTTCGCCTCATCGAGCACCTGCCGGAATGGGGCGTGCGCGGCAAACGTCTGGTCCTGATCGCCGACGATCATCAGCAGGCGCACCTTGCCCGCAATCTTCTCCACGCTCTCCTTCATCCCGGCCGCGGCCGGCGCTCCGGAGCGCGAGCCGAGGGCGCCGGCCCAGGACGCGGCGGCGGAGAAGAGGTCGGGGTACTTGATGGCCAGGCGCATAGCGCCGCCCCCGCCCATGGAGAAGCCGCATATGACGCGCCCTTCCCGCGAAGCGATGGTGCGGTACTTGGAGTCGATCAGGGGGATCAACTCCTTGATGATCAGGGTCTCCCCCATCACCTTCTGCTCCGGCCGGTCCACGTACCCGCTCATACCACCGTTCGGGAAGACGCAGATTACAGGCGGGATGCGCTTCGCCTCAATCTCGGTGCGCACCAGCGAGGAGAACCCTCCCGCGTCGGAGTTCTCCGTGCCGCCTGCCCCATGCAGGAAGTAGATGACCGGGTAGCGCTTCGTGCCCTCCTTGTAACCAGGCGGCAGGTAGACGTTGTAGCCGACCTCGCGTTCCATGGACTTGCTCTGGAGCACGCCATGCTCCACGTCCCGGATCGGCGGCCCGTCGGGGATGTTCCACTTCACTTCGCGCCGGGGCGGCTGTGGCTCGGCGGGGGCGGGGGCGCCCGTGCCGTTTTCCGACGCCGCACGGGCAACGGACAGCCCGCCCGCCAGGCAGACGGCCGCGGCGGTGACAACAAATCGGACGAGTCGGGAAGCGACCATGCATTCCTCCTTGTTAATGGGGAGGCATCGCCCATTGTGAGGGCGATGCCTCCGGGGTAGTTTATGGCGTGGCAGGCTTTGCCGCGCCGGCGCCCAGGTCCGGGGCGTTCAGATCCAGGGCCTCCTGGGGGATCACGGTCACCGTGCCCATGCCGGCAACCTGAGGTTGGATCGCCTTCGCGTCCCCCACCAGCACCACGGTGCTGGCCTCCTCCGGCAGACTCTGGAAGACCTTCCGTACGTCCTCTGGCGTTACCGCGGTTACCCTCTGGGTGTAGGCTGCAAGGTCCTGCACGCCGCCCCCATAGAGGGTAGCCGGTATGAGACGCGTCAGAACGCCCTCCGGGGTGGCGACCCCGAGCGCGAACAGGCCGGTCAGCAGGGTCTTGCGTTCGCCCAGTTCGGTGGGTGTCGGCGCGGTGTCGCGGAGGGACTTCATCTCCGCCAGGGAGAGTTGCACGACCTCCCCGGTGGACTCGTTCTTGGTGAACGTGCCGATCGAAAACAGGCCCGCGTCCCTGTTGCGCCGGTTGCTGGCAGAGACCCCGTAGGTCAGGCCACGCTTGACGCGAATCTCCTTGGACAGGCGGCTCTCAAACCCGCCGCCGAGCAGGACGGAGCTGACCTGGAACGGAATGCGGCTCGGGTCGGCGTACCCGGGGGTCTGCTGCCCGATGCGGATTTCGGTCTGCGCGGCGCCTGGCCGGTCCACGATAACGATGCGCTTCTGGCTGGGCGGCTTAGGGGCGGCGGGTAGGGGCGGTACGACCTTACGGCCCCAGGAGCCGAACGCCTTTTCGACCTTCTGGCGCGCCTGCGCCGCAGTGATGTCCCCTGCCACGAACAGCGTTGCGCCGTTCGGGGCAAAGTAGCGCTGGTGGAATCCCTTCAGGTCCGCGACCTGGAGGTTCGGGACCGTCTTCGGCGTCCCTGTGGAGAAGTTGCCGTAGGGGTGCGCCCCGTAGACGGCACGGGCAAGCGCCGCGGATGCCACTGTGCCAGCATCCGCCAGGCTGGCCTGGATACCGCCCAGGGTCCGCGCCCGGTAGCGCTCCGCCTCGGCTTCGGGGAACGTAGGATTCAGCGTTATGTCCGCCAGAAGCTCAAGCAGCGTGTCGGCGTAGGGCGACAGGCCCGACGCGGAGACGAACAGGTAGTCGTCATCCGCCGACGCCCCGAGCGACGCTCCCAGGCCATCCACCGTATCGGCGATCTGGCTCTCGGTGCGTGTCGTGGTGCCCTTGTCCAGCATGTCGGCGACCATGGTCGCCAGCCCCACCTTCTCCGGCGTGTCGCGGATGGCCCCGGCCGGCATCGCCAGGCGGAACCAGACGGCGGGCTGATTGCGGTTCTCCAGCACCACCAGGCGGAGTCCGTTAGGGAGCGTCTCCTGCGTAACCTTCGGCAGGGTCAGTGGCTTCGGCGCGGCCAGCGGCGGGAGCGCTGCCGCGGACGGCGCCTCCTGGGCGTAGGCCCCGGCGGCGGGCAGCAGTAGCGCAACGGCAGCGGTGGCCGCCGCGCCGGTCGTCATTCGGAACGGCGTGTTTTTCGTACTCACTGGGCGGCGCCCCCTTCCCCGGCCTGCTGCTTCATCGACTCGGGCAGCACGTAAAAGACGTTCTCCCGACCGTTCGCGAAGTACTTCCGGGCCACGCGCTGGATGTCGTCCGCGGTAACCCTCTGGATCTTCTCCAGGGCGCGGTTTACCTCGCCTGGATCGTCGTACAGCAGGTCAGCCTCCCCGAGCGCGTTCGCCTTGCCCTCGGTCGAGACCAGTCCGAAGACGCGGTCGTTGAGCACCTGGTTCTTGGCCTTGACCAGTTCGGCCTCCGAGACCTTCTCCGCCTTCAGACGCTCCACCTCCGAGAGCAGGGCCGCCTCGACATCTTTGGGGGGCTTGCCCGGAGACGCGATGGCGAAGAAGAAGTAGAGTCCTCCGTACCGCAGGCCGAGCCCGCCGCCACTGGCCTGCACGGCAAGCTGCTTGTCGCGCACCAGCGAGCGGTACAGGCGCGAACTCTGCCCTGCGGAGAGGATCTGCGAGATCACATCGAGCGCCGGGATGTCCGGGTCCTTCGCCGCCGGGAGCCGATAGGCGAGCCCCACCGCGGGGAGCGGCGCCAGTTTGTCGTAGTGGACGGCCCGGGTCGCCTTTTCCTGCGTGTCCGGGGTGGGCGCGATGCGTTTGAACGCACCATCAGGGCTCTTGGGAATACGCCCGAAGTACTTTTCCACCATCTTCAGGGCGTCGGCGGTCTTGAAATCCCCCACCAGGACCAGCGTCGCGTTGTCCGGGCGGTAGTAGTCCTTGTGGAACGCCTGCACCTCGGCAAGCTGCGCGGCATCCAGGTCGGGAATGCTCCCGATGGTGGGGTGCGCGTAGGGGTCCCCTTCGGGGAACACCTGGGCAAGAACGTTAGTGAGCAGACTGCCGTAGGGACTGTTGGCGACCCGGAGGCGATACTCCTCTTTGACCACGTCCCGCTCTGACTTCAGGTTCGCCTCGTCTACCCGGAGCGAGGCCATACGGTCGGCCTCCAGAAATAGGATGCGCTCCAGGGCGTTAGACGGCACTGTCTCGTAATAGCGCGTGCGGTCAAAGGAGGTGTCGGCGTTGTAGGACGCGCCAAGCTGCTCCACATAGCGCGAGTGCTGCTCCGGCCCGACGTTCTCGGAGCCTTTGAACATAAGATGCTCGAACAGGTGGGCAAATCCGCCCTTCCCCTTCGGCTCCTCGGCGCTGCCGACGCGGTACCAGACCTGTACTGTCACGACGGGCGCGGTGTGGTCTTCGAGTGTGATGACTTTCAGACCGTTCTTCAGGGTGTTGACCTTGAAGTCCAGCTTTTCTGGCTTGACACTCGCGAGTTTGACAGGCGGCGTCGCCCCTGGCGTCTGTGCGGACGCGGGCGCAAGCGGAGCAACTGCCGCGATGGCGGTGGCCGTTGCTGCCGCCGCCATCGCCGCTGCATTTCTCTTCAAAGTGGGCATAGGGTCGGATAACCTCCAGTAGAGTATACCGACCCGGGCGCCCTGAGAGCGTCAGGAACTCGCCTTCAGGAACGCCGCCCGGCCCGCAGCGCCCCGCGCGGCTTGCCCAGGGTCATCACGCGCCCGAAAAATAAAGGGCCGGGGACTTTCCCGGCCCTGCGCGAACAGCCCGCTGCTACGCCGCGGCGCGGCGCCTTGCCCGGCAGTGGAACGCCGCAAGTCCAAGCCCCCCGATAAGCGCCAGGGTGAGCGTCCCTGGTTCCGGCACGGCCGCGCCTGCTGCGAACGTCCGCCCGTTCTGGTCGAACACAATCAGCCCGGTGCTGAGGTCCTGCATCGTCCACTCCGTAATCAGGTTGTCGTTCGCGTCGTACAGGTCGATCTTTTCCAGGGTGAACGTGTTGCCGAAGTCGGCGCTGCCGGAGATCACGCCGCCGAGCAGGGATGCCGCCGTGGACTGGCTGACCTCCACGAACGCCGACGACCAGTAGAACAGGTCGATGGGCTGGTCCAGCAGCAGCGGCAGGGTGTAGGTGTAGGTGCCGGGACCGTACACGCTCAGGGCGCCGTTACCGGCGTCGAACAGGGTGTCGAAGCTCGTTCCGGCGTCGTAAGCGCCTGCCAGGAAGTCGAGGCGCCCGGTAGCCATGCCCGCGTTCGTGGTCCCCGTGCCTGTGACCCGCCACGTGAAGACGGAGCGCTCCGCCAGCGCGCCCGGCGTGAAGAACTGGACCCGCGTGTGCGAGCCCTGACCGCCCACGATGTAATACCCGTTCGCCTGAACGTTATTTATAGTCAGCGAAGCGCTGTTGCGCGCGGAGAAGAAGCCGTTGTAGCGGGACGACGCGGTGCCGCTGACGGTGGCGCCGTTGACGTTGCCCGCGCCGGTAACGAACGTACTGGCCGGCCCGGAGTTGCTGTCGCGGTAGTCGATCCCCCCCGGCGCCGCACTCGAGTATGTGCCGTCGCCGTCGTCGTCGACCCCAAAGAACGACAGGGAGCGGAAGTAGGGCGTCAGTGTCGGGTCCTGCGCCGCGGCGGGCGCGGTGAAGCCGAGGCAAGCGGCAGCCGTCAGGGACGCTATCAATCCGGCCGCTGCCACCGCAGGCGAAAGGGTACGAGACATGTTTCGGTCCTCCTTCCGCCACTCTACGACGCCCCCGTGTGGCGAACGTGTGGAGGCCGAGAGTTCTACTCCGGATCGTCTGTGTCGCCGCTAGCGAAGTCCAGGCCCAGCGCCGCGATGGTCTTCATGGGCAGGTACAGATGCCGCGGGTCGTCCAGGAGCGGCACGAACCCGTACCGCGCATAGAACCGCGCCGCCTCCTCTTGCCGAGACCGCGCCCCTTCTGGCGGTTGTCCACCGCCAGCCGCCCCAGCAACACCACGGGAACCGGGACGCGCGGCGGCAGCATCCTGTAAACGTGAAACGCCCTCCTGTGCTAAAGGAGGGCGTTTCCAGAAAGCAACGTCCGGCGCGGATGCCTTCGTGGGACGGGCAGTGCCGACGCTATGCCGAGCGCTTTGTGACCGCTACGGTCGCGGCGACCAGGCTTGCGCCGATCAGGGCGAGGCCCAGGGCACCCGGCGCCGTCTGCATCCAGGTGTAGGGGCTATGCTCAAAGACCTTGCCGGGGTAGCCGCCGCGCTCGCGCAGCTCCGGCTCCGAGGGCTCGTACAGACTGTGGTCTTCGATCGGGCCGGCGGGACGCCCCGATTTCTGCACGTCGAACAGCGTCGCCTCCATACCCCTGTCGGTCGCGCGGGGCATGATCTTCTCCATCAGAGCAAAGCCCGCGCTCGCGCTGCCTGCGTACAGATCGCGCTCCGGATGGGTGGCGGCGCGCAGGATGGTGTCCACCACAACCTCCGGCGCGTAGACCGGGGGCGGGTTCTTGGGCGCCTCGTCCATGTAGTTCTTGGCATGCTGCACGTAGGGCGTGTCGATGGCCGCGGGCTTGATGAGCGTGACCGAAACGGGATAGCCCGCCTTCTCTACCTCCATACGCAGGGCATCCGTGAAGCCGCGCACCGCGAACTTCGAGGCGGAGTAGATGCCCTGGAGCGGGATAGAGCGCTCGGACAGGGCCGACCCGAGGTTGATGAGGGCGCCGCCGCGCTCCTTCAGGTGCTCCAGGGCAACCCAGGAGCCGTACACCACGCCCCAGAAGTTGGTCTCAAAGAGTTGGCGCATGTCGGCGAGCGCCACCTCCTCGATGCGCCCGTAGATGGAAACGCCCGCATTGTTGACCCAGGTGTCGAAGCCACCGAAGCGATCGACCGCTACCCGCGCCAGACGGTGAACGTCCTCCTCCTTCGATACGTCACACACGACGCCCATCGCCTCGGCGCCGCTACGGGTCAACTCGCGCTCCAGGGATTCGATGGCCTCCTGGCTCCGCGCCGCAGCGACTACCTTCGCCCCGGCGCGGGCGGCGGCGCGGGCGGTCGCCAGCCCGATTCCGCTCGACGCCCCCGTGATGACGATGACCTGCTCCTTTAGCGGCTTCAGGGCGGGCGCCCCTGCCCTCTGCTCGCTCGCGCTCGTCTTCTCCGGCATGGTGTTTCCCTCGCTTCCCTGCCTCTGCCCCAGCAAAAGCTCCTACTCAAGGGATTCCACAAAGGTAGGGTCCGTAAACGGCGGTCGGGCGGAGCGTGCCCCATCCCGCGGCGCATCGGGAGCGCCCCCGGGAACGAAGGCGTCTATCAGCGCGTCGAGGGTCGCGGCGACCTCGGGCGCGGATGCATCCCAGTAGCGCAGGTGCCCACCGGGGCCGATGCACATCTCCATCCGGTTCGGCGCCAGGACGCGTGGCAGCATCCCGGGACGGTCCCAGGGGTCTTCGTCCTCGGCGCACCACAGATACCGCCCCACATAGTCGCCGCTCCGGTAGGCGTTCGCCCACACTGCCACCCCCAGCGCCTCCGGGTCGGGGTCGCGCGCGCCCTGCGGAACCCGCTCCTCCGGCGCGCGGCGCCCTTCGCGGTGCCGCGCCCACGCATACAGGTCTGGGAATCGCTGGGCGTAAAGCTGTCGGAGCGGGCTGCCCATGGTGAACAGGCAGACCGGGATTCCGCCCGCCCCGCCGAGTTTCGCCAGCGACGGCTCCACCGGTGTCCCCTCCCCCGCCGCCTGCCGCTCCGCCATCATCAGACGGAGCAGGTCTGCCGTGAGGACGCTGCCCTGACTGTGGGCCACCAGAATCACCGCATCGTAGCCGCGCGCATCCGGGCCGTCCCGGCGCACGAGGTAGCGCAGGAGCGACGCGTACCGTGCGAACGCCCGGGCGCGCGGCGGGGCGTCGGCCGGGTAGCGGCGCAGGTGCTTGTCCACATCCAGCGCGGCGTCCAGCACGGGGTAGAACCAGCTGGAGAGCGCGTCCAATCGCCGCCCCAGCGCCAACAGGCCCACGGTAGAGGCCGCCAGCGTCCCCCCAACCACCTGGAGCGCCGCGCGCGCCTGTGCCGTCACCGACGGGCTCAGCGCCAGCCCCGCGAATGGGCCGAGCAGCAGGATGATCCCACCGAACACAATCAGGAGTTCACCCGCATACCGCTGGAGCCGCCAGCCGTGCGTCAGCCAGGTGCCCCCGCGCCGTGCCACCGCGGAGTCTCCGTCCTTTGCGCCGAACAGCGTCCGCGTTTCCGCGTGAACCGAGGGGAACAGCGCCCAGGCAAGCAGCCCGAGTGTCAGCCCGAGCGTGGGCAGCAGTGGGAACAGCGGCAGGGCGTACGCGACGAAAACGCGCACCAGGAACTCCTGTGCGGGCAGCCAGTCGGCGGCGCGGCCGAAGAAGACCTGGTTTCCGCTCAGGAACACCGGCTGGTACTCCATCGCGGTCAGTGGCGCGGGGCGCTTGACGGGCTCCGGCTCCAGGAGCATCTCCCACAGGGACGGCTCGCTCACCGGGTCGAACACCAGCGGCTCCAGCGCCCGTCCAAACAGCAGCCACCCCGCCATGGTCAACAAGAGCAGGAGCGGCGACGTGACCAGGAGCGAAATCGCAGCGGTGTAGGTAACCCGGTCGGCGTAGTTGCGCGCCTCCGGCGTGGGGCGCGTCCAAGCGAACAAGAGCCCCGCTACGCGCGCCAGAAGCTGCGTAAAGGCGAACAGGGTCCAGGAGGCCCCGAGCGCCAGCAGGAGGATCTCGCTTGTCCAGAGGGCGGCCCGCGCCACGCCCGTTGCGCCCGGCTCCGTCCACGCCATCCCCAGACCAAAGGCCACCAGCGTAAACGGCAGGAACGCCCGGGCGAGCAGCAGGGCCTTGGGCCGCCGCTTCCCGTACTCCGCCAGGACGGCCAGGACGCCGCCCGAGATAAAGAGCGCCGCCTCGCCTGCCAGCGCCTTGTAGGTGTCCAACCGACTCAGCAGATACCCCGCCAGGAGGTACGTCACCATGGGCGCCAGCAGCCCCGCTCCCAGGACGCCCCACCACGCGCGGGAGCCTACGCCGCCGCCGCGCCGCTGCCACCGGTTCCACCCGAGGAACGGCGCCCCCACGGCCACCGCGGCGACTGGCAGCCCGCGGACCAGGGCCGGGTGAAAGCCGGCGGGCACGCTCACGGTGAGGACCGAGAGCGCAAGGGTCAGCAGCAGCAGGGAGAGTACCGGAAGCGCCGATGCCAGGAAGAAGGCTGCCACTCGATGCAGGCCGAGCAGCAGGTCCCAGGCCCGCTTCTCCCCGCCGGGCGCGGCGCAGTGGCGAGCCCGTGCCAGTGTGTCCCGCCCCAGGTCGCTCAGATGAAAGAGGAGCTGGTACAGTTCGCCGAAGACCCCGCGGAAGCCGCCCCGAAGCGCCGCCAGGTCGTCGTAGAACATCTCGTAGACGTGGACCGTGGCCTGCTTCTGCCCGTTTTCGCCCACCCGGCTCCCTTCGAAGCGGGCCGTCTCGTAGACATCGTCCGCCCCGGCCTTCGCCGGATGGTGCCGGAGCAGGTCCCGGCTAAATGCAATATCGTCCGGGCAGGCGTCGGCGTCCCCGGCGTCCCCGGGAGCCTCCAGTTCCATAGGGCGCACCTTGATGCGCAGGGACTGGCGCAGGAACGGAGTGTACTGCTGCGTGGGCGGCTTCTCCTGCCGCTCCGCATCCGTTGCCGGCCCGGCCCCGGGGGGACGCTTCCAGCCCACCAGGAGGTCCGCTACCTTGCGTGCCGACTCGCCCGGACGGTGGGTGGCCACGCCGTGTACCGCGACCACCGCGACACGCGGCAGACCCGTTTCCTGGTGTCCCCGGTCGCTTTCGGGTGTCTTCATCGAACCTCCCTTTGCGGCTCCGCGCACGCGCAGGTTGCGCCGTGCCGTAACGGAAAACGGGCGCCGTACGTTGTGGCTTACGTGATCGGAATATTATTGCTTGCTTCGGTGGGAATCTGGCTGGTGCTTTCGCTGTCGCGGGACCGGCGCGAGATGCGGGGCGACCAGGCGCGGCGGGACGCCAAGGTGGCCGAGCGGCGCCTGATTCTGGAGCGGATGCCGGATTCGGTATCGGCACACGAGGGCCTGGGCGACGCCCTGCGGGAGGCGGGCGACCTTTCCGGAGCCCTCACGGCCTACGAGACGGCACTGCGCCTGATGGCGACCCAGCCGAACAGCGGTGCGGGGCAGGTCGCAGGCTCCGGCCTGGAGAACAAGGTGCGCCTGACGCGCTTCGAGCTGACACACGACCCGGCGGCGCAGGGCCTGACCCTGGCCACGCGCCAGCAGGTCTGCCGCCGCTGCGGCAACCTGAACGGGCCACAGGAGCGCGCCTGTGTCACCTGCGGCGAGAGCCTGCCCGTAGACAGCTACTTCGATGCCTGGAAGCGGGACGACCACCGAACGAAGATCCTGCGCGAGACCGCCGAATCTCTGGCGATGCTGGTCGTGGTGGTAATCGCTCTGGCAATCGCCTCGGGGCTGTCGCGCGAAGTCAAGGGCGTGCTCCTCCTGTCCACCGTGATAGTGCTGACGTGGAAGGGGCTGCGGCGCGTGGGGGGGGATTGACGCGCTGCCCGGAAAGGTCAATCTGCCCCGTACGGCGAACCTGACGGTGTGAGCCTTCCCGACGCCCTGCGCTCCGAGGCCGCGGCTGCCGACCCACCCCTGCTGGTAGTCCAGGGCCTGACCAAGCGCTACCGCAAGTTTACGGCGCTCTCCGATGTGTCGTTTTCGGTGGCAGCGGGCGAGATCGTCGGTCTGCTCGGGCCCAACGGCGCGGGCAAGACGACTACGCTGCGCTGCATCTCCGGCATCGTGCGCCCCACGGCAGGACGCGTGTCCGTGGGCGGGTACGACCTGGCGGGACAGGAGCAGGACGCCAAGCGTCTCCTCGCCTTCGTGCCGGAGCAGCCCAATCCCTACGAGATGCTGACCGTATGGGAGCATCTGCGCTTTGTGGCCCACGCCTACGGGACGACCGACGGCTTCGACGAGCGGGCAAACGCCCTGCTGGAGCGGTTTGTACTGACCGAGAAGCGGAACGCGCTGGTGGGTACACTCTCCAAGGGGATGCGCCAGAAGCTGACCATCGCCTGCGCCTTCCTGCACCGAGCGCGCGTGTTCCTGTTCGATGAGCCGCTGATTGGCCTGGACCCACAGGGCGGGCGCGAGCTGCGCGAGCGCATCGCAGAGGCGCGCAACGAGGGCGCGGCGGTGCTGGTCTCCACACACATGCTGGACACGGTGGAGCGACTATGCGACCGCATCGTCATCCTGCGCCACGGCGTCAAGATCGCCGAGGGCACGCTGGACGAGATACGGGAGCGGGCGGCGCGGAGCATCTCCACCTGGTCGTCGGGCGACTCCGCCGCGCGCACGGACCCTTCTCTGGAAGACGTATTCCTGACCCTCACCAACGAGGCGACCGCGGCCGGCGGAGACGGAGACGGGTCGCCCCCGCGGGACGGGGAGTAGGCCACTACCACTGCCATGCGCGCCCTGCTCTACCTCACCATACGCCGGTTCCTCAACTCGATCAAGCAGATACCGCGCCAGCCGCGGCTGCTCGTGCCGTACCTGCTGATGGGGCTGTTCCTTCTGATGCAGGGGGTCGCCTTCTTCGCCCTGCACAACGCTGGCGCGGCGCGCCCGGGCCTGTCGCCCGCGTTCACGCCGAACGAGTTCCTGACGGGCGGGCCAGGCGCTCTGATCGCTGCGGTGCGAGGCATCCTGCTGCTCTCCCTGCTGACCTCCATCGTGCAGGCCATGGGCGAGGGTAGCCTGTTCTTCACGCAGAGCGACATGGACTTCCTGTTCCCGGCGCCGCTCTCGCGCCGGGCCGTGTTGCTCTTTAAGATGCTGGGGCGTTACCTGGCCCTGATCTTCCCGGCTGCCTACCTGCCCCTGCTGGTCGGGACGTCCCTGCTGGCGCGGGCGGGGACGACGCCGCTGGCGTACCTGCCCGGCATCTTCGGGACCTGGCTCTTCATGATTACGGCGGCGAACCTGACACAGGCGGCGCTGCTGGCGCGTGGCACGAGCGACGACGGGGAAGACCCGGCGGACGAGGCGCGAGCGAAGCGCCGTGAGCGCGCCCGCCGCGTGATCAGTGGGGCCACCACGGTCCTGCTGCTGGGCATCCTGGGGCTGGTCTTCTACGCCATGGGCAACCGGGAAAACCGGGGACTCCTGGAGGAGGTCCTGCGCGTGGTGAACTCGCGGACGGCAACCCTCCTGCTCGCGCCCGTCGCCTGGGCGTCTGACCTGTACCGGGTGGCGTTCGAGGGCTGGACTCTGGCCGACGCGGGCCGGTTGCTGGGCCTGCTGGCGCTGGCGGTCGGGTCGCTCGGCCTGCTGTTCTCGCGGGAGCGAGACTTCTACGAGGGGGTAATGGACTTCTCGCAGAAGCAGGCGCGCATGGTCAGCGCGATGCGTCAGGGCGATGCGGGCTCTATCCTCTCGCAGATGGCGCAGGATGGCAAGCTGTCCGCCGGGCGCACCCTGCGCGACTTCGGCATGGGCGCGCGGGCGATTTTGTGGAAGGACGCCGTTTCGCTCACGCGCACCCCGCTGCGCTCCTGGCTCACCCTGCTGTTCCTGGCGTCGTTCCCAGCGTTCTTCAGCCTGATCTTCGGCAAGCGCCAGAACGACATCGGCCTGGTGTTCTGGCTGGTCATGTTCACCGTCCAGACCTCCAGCCTGTTCCTGCTCGGCCTGCGGGATATGTTGCGCCGCGCCGACATCACCAAGGCGCTGCCCGTCTCCCCGGGCAAGCTGCTGCTGGCGGAACTTGCCTTCTCCGCGCTCCAGATGACGATCCTGGGCTGGCTCTCGATGGGCATTATGTGGCTGCTTGGCAGCGGGCGCGGCCCCGTGTTTGCCGCCGCTCTGGTGGTGTTTCCGTCGGTGGCGGCGCTTATTCTCTTTGTACAGACCTGTTTCGTGCTGGTGTATCCGGTCGCGAACCAGGATGCCGCCCAGAACGGCATTAGCGGCCTCCTGAGCCTGCTGGCTTCGATGCTCGCCCTCCTCCCCGGCGTGATTGCGGGCATCCTCCTGTCGCTGGCGAACGCCCCCCCTGTTCTCCTTGGCCTGGGCGTCGCGGTGGTAAACGCCGTCGCCGCGGCCTGCGCCTTCGCCGTCGCGACGTTCCTATGGCAGCGCTTCGACCCGACGAGCTAGCCCCGATGGCGCGTCCCCGCTCCCGCCTGACCCGGTTTGCGGTCCTCTGCCTGACGGGAGCGCTGGCGCTGTGGGCAGCGGAGTGGGGGGTGGCCGAGGCGCACCCGGGGGCGATGCTGCTCGCCGCCGCCCCGCAGGCGACGTTTGCCCTCCCGTCGCTCGTCACGCTGCTCCTCGCCGGCCTGCACCGGAACCGGGCGGCGGCGCTGTGGAGTTTGGGCGCGCTGGCGCTCTGCCTCGGCCCGCTCATGGGCCTGCGCGTCCCGGCGCCCCGCCCCCCCGTGCCCCCGGATGCCCCACCCCTCCTGCGCGTGATGACGTTCAACGTGGAAAAGTGGTCGCACGGCGTTCCAGCGGTTGCGCGCGCGATCGAGGCGGTAGGGCCCGATGTGGTCAGCCTCCAGGAGGCGGGGCGCTACCACTGGCTGACCGGCCCGGAGCACAACCCGGATGCTCTGGCACGCGCCCTACCCGCCTATCGCTTCCGCCGCGACGGCGAGATTATGGTCGGCTCACGCCTGCCCGTACGCGCCTTCCGGGCACATCCGCTCCCGCCCGGCCCGGTGGAGCGGCCCGCGCTGGAGGCGGTGGTGGAGTGGCAGGGGCGGCCCGTGCGCGTGGTTAGCGTCCACCTCATCCCGATTCAGTTTGGCGAGGTCCTGGGGGACTTCCGCCGCGGCAGCCTGCGCCATTCCCGCGCTGTCACCGCAGAGCGACTGGCGCAGCGGGACGCCCTCCTGGCCGCGGTAACGGAGGAGGGCGAAGACGCCGCGCCGCTGATCCTCGGCGGCGACTTTAACGCGCAGCCGCAGTCGCGCCTGAGCCGCCGCCTCGCGGGCCGGTGGGATAACGCCTTCGACCGGGCGGGCGCCGGCTACGGCTACACCACGCTGCCCTCAGCAGTCCTGCCAACAGCCCGCTTCGACCACGTATTCGTCAGCCGGTCGCTGGACGTTCGCCGCTGCTGGGTTCCTAATGTCCGCGCTTCGGACCACCGCCCCGTCGTCGCGGATATCGCCGTGCCGCCCGCGGAAAAGGAGAGGGAATCGTGGTAATGGAGTTCGGCGGCCCCGTGTCGCCTGTGGAGCAACGTTAAACGAACGCCGAAACACCGCGTCGTCGGCACGATGCCGAAGTCACCCCGACGGCCTGGTAGAGAGACTGGGGGCGGCGATTACTCGCCGCCCGTCGGCTCGTCCAGGCTGGGAGCGAAGCCCCGGCGCATGACGGACTCGGTGATGGTGCGCGGGACCAGGAACTGCAGCAGGTAGTCCGGGCCACCCGCCTTGCTCCCCACCCCGCTCATGCGCGCCCCCCCGAAGGGCTGCCGGTCCACCAGAGCGCCGGTGATCTTCCGGTTGATGTAGAGGTTGCCCACCCGGAACTCACGGCGCACCCGCTCGATGTTCTTCGGCGAGCGGGAGTACAGACCGCCGGTGAGCGCGTAGAGCGTGTTGTCGGCGACACTCAGCGCCTCGTCCAGGTTCTTGACCTTGAGCACGGCCAGCACCGGCCCGAAGATCTCCTCCTGGCACAGGCGCCCGTCCGCCGGGCAGTCGGTGAAGACGCTCGCCGGGACAAAGCACCCCTTGCCCTGCAGATGCTCCGGCACCTCAGCCTGGGCAAGCAGGCGCCCTTCACTCTTGCCGATCTCGACGTAGCGCAGCACACGCGCCTGCGAGTCCTTGTCCACGACCGGGCCGAGCGTGGTGGCCGGGTCCTCGGCGGGGCCGATGCGGATGCTCTTCACCGCCTCCGCGAGGCGGGTGCAGAACGGTTCGTAGGCCGATCCGACCACCAGCACGCGCGAGCAGGCGGAACACTTCTGCCCGGCGAAGCCGACCGCTGACCAGAGCACACCGAGCACCGCCTCGTCCAGGTCGGCGTCCTCGTCCACGATAATGGCGTTTTTGCCACCGAGCTCCGCGATCACGCGCTTGATCTCGCGCTGGCCGGGCCGCACCTCGCTGGCGCTCTTGATAATGGACAGGCCGACCGCCTTGCTGCCGGTGAAGGCGATCAGGGCGACGCGCGGGTCGTTCACCAGGGTCGGGCCGATCTGTTCGCCGTCGCCGGGCACGAAGTTGGAAACGCCCGCCGGGACGCCCGCCGCCTCCAGCGCCTCCTGGAGGAAGTAGCCAATGCGGCTGGACTGCTCCGCGGGCTTGAGGACCACGGGATTGCCCGCCACGAGCGCCGCCGTCGCCATGCCGGTCAGGATGGCAAGCGGGAAGTTCCACGGCGCGATGATGACCGCGGGGCCGCGCGCGTCATAGAAGTACTCGTTCCACTCACCGGGGACGTTGCGCCGCTGCGGGGTATCCAGGCGCTCCATCTCTTTGGCGTAGTAGCGGCAGAAGTCGATCGCCTCGGCGACATCGGCGTCCGCCTCGCGCCAGGGCTTACCGACCTCGTAGGCCATCCACGCACTGATCTCGAAGCGGCGCTTCTCGAACTCGTCCGCGGTACGCCGTAGCAGGGCCGCGCGCTCTGCCACGGGCGTGTCGCGCCACGCAGGATAAGCGCGGTGCGCCGCGGCGATGGCGCGCTCCGCCTGCTCGGCGCTGGCAAACTGCGCCCGCGACGCAACGCGGCTGTCGTTGGAGGGGTCGAACCGCTCGAAGACGCCTCCCGCGCCCTCCTCGCGCTGACCTGCGATGACGATCGGTACGGTCTCGCCGAGCCGCCCGCGCACCTCCCCCAGCGCCCGCTCCATCTTCGTCTGGTTCGTCGGAATGGCGAAGTCGGTCTCAGGGTCGTTGGTGAATTTCGCCCCTTCCGCCTGCGCGGCGTGCGCCAGCGTTCCGTTGGACTGTGCAGACTGCGTCGTCGGGGGAGCAAGCAGCGTCGTAGCATCCGCGGCTTCGTCGGCCTTGCGGACGAAGGAGTCGTTGGACGTGTTCTCCAGCAGGCGGCGGACCAGGTAGGCCATCCCCGGGAGCAGTTCCCCGAAGGGCACGTAGACCCGGACCCGCTCCCCCTGCCCGGCCAGCGCGCGGCCGATGGGCTCACCCATGCCGTACAGGACCTGGAACTCGATGGTGCGCTCCGGCAGGCCGAGCGCGGCGGCGAGCGCCTGAGCCCGGGCCGCAGAGCGGACGTTGTGGGTCGCGATGGCCGGGCGCAGCCACTGCCAGTTCTCCAGAAGGAACTTCGTGCAGCGCTCATAGCAGGCGTCCGTGTCCGCCTTCGTCTGCCAGACCGGAACGGGGTGGCCGCGCTGGGCCGCGACGATCGTCTCGTAGTCCCAGTAGGCGCCCTTGACCAGACGCACCCAGACCGGCGTCCCGCGCACCTCCCGCGCCCACGTCGCCAGCTCGCGCAGGTCGTCCTCGGCCTCCCGCAGGTACGCCTGCGCGACGATGCCGACGTCCGGCCAGTCACGGTACTCGGGCTCCGCGAAGACCTCCTGGAAGATGCGCCGTGTGATGTCGCAGAAGTCGTGCTGCTCCATGTCGAAGTTCACGAACATGCCGTGCCGCTTCGCCTCCGACAGGATGGGCCTCAGACGCTCCTTCACCGCCTCCGCCGTGGCGTCCGCCGCCATCGGGTCGAAGCGCGCGTAGAGCGAGGAGAGCTTGACGGAAACATTCACCTTCGGAACCGGACCGAAGGCGGCCTGATCGGTCTGGGGGTTGTGCGCCCAGCGCTGGCTGATTTTTGCCAGGTCGCGGATCAACTCCAGATACTTATTCTGGTAGGCGAGCGCCTCCGCTTCGCTGGTAACGGCCTCACCGAGCAGGTCCAGGGTGAAAGTCAGATTCTGGCGGCGCAGCCGCTCGATAGCGGCGGTCGCCTCGTGGGCATCCCGCCCTGCGATGAAGCGCCGCGCCATCTGCCGCGAGCCGATCTGTGCGCTCGCGGCGAGTAGTTTGCGCGTGAAGGCGGTACCGCCGAGCGCCTGGAGCAGCTTCGCAGCGCCGGGCGGTAGCTTGATGTCCGGGCGGATGAGGTACTCTTCGAGGTGCTTGACCACCGCCTCCGGCGTCTTCAGCGCGGGCAGGGCGTCCACGAAGCGGAACAACTCCACCTTGAGTTTGTCGTCGCCCGTGGTCAGCGCAATCAGGCGGTCGTAGAAGGCGTCCGTGACCTTGCCGACGCGCTTCTCCTCGCGCCGCAGCCCGGCCAGGAGAACGCGCCCCCGCTCCTGGGTGGCGCGCTCTAGGGCGTCCTGCCCTGTTCCCTTATTGTTCCCCGCCAATCTGTTCTTATCATCCGGCGGGGCCACGGCCAAACCCTGCCGATTCCCGCCCGTCCCGACCGCTACAGCAGCCATACCTTGCGCCATTCCTTGAGCTAATAAGAGTGTGTTCTGGAGTGTGATTTCAGAAAAAGGAGTCCGTGGCAATTATAACGCCTGATTGTATCGTTTTCTCGCCTGTTATTGGGACACGAAAGGCGGAGGGTGGGTTCCTGGTGCGAAGGGGACGGGACGGGCGTGAAGGCCTCCCAAGCGCGGGTATAATCGATTCGATACCCCCCACCGGTGCCGCCCCGGCGCGCACCCCCACAGGGACATTAAGAAAGCCTTCCCATGACTTTTCGCAATCGACGCGTCCTCTTCGCCTCGGCGTTTCTCCTGGGCGGCGTGATCGCCGCGTGCAGTTCTCGAACCGGCGTTGCCTCGGGCGGGGCGGAGTCCGCCGGGGCGCGCCAGCAGGGCACCTCCATGACCCTCCCGGCGTCCATCGCCAACCCGGAGCGCTCCAAGACGGCAGCAGAGAAGAAGGCAGCCGCTCCCAAGGGCGTCCTGACCGGCAAGGAGGCGCTTGGGGACTGGACCACGGATGCGCCGGGCGTCCGGCGCCTCATCACAGAGCAGGAACTGCCGAAGCCGTACGATACCGAGTCGGCGCGCAACGGTCCCCGGATCGTGCCCCGGCCCGAGGGGGCGTGGCCCAAAGCGCCAACCGGGTTCACCGTCACCGAGTTCGCGACCGGCCTGAACAACCCGCGCGTGGTCAAGACCGCCCCCAACGGGGACGTGTTCGTAGTGGAGAGCGGCCCGGGTCGGGTGCGCGTGCTGCGCGACGCCGACGGGGACGGCAAGCCGGAGGTGAACGAGGTCTTCGCGGAGGGGCTGCGGCGCCCCTTCGGGCTGGCGTTCTACCCGAACGGCAACTCCCCGCAGTATGTGTATGTGGCGAACACGGACAGCGTGGTGCGCTTCGCGTACAAGAATGGGGACACGAAGGCGAGCGGCGCACCCGAGGTTCTGGTCGATAACATCCCGAGCGGACGGGAGCAGGTCGGCGGCGGCGGGCACTGGACGCGTGACATCACGTTCAGCCGGGACGGGAAGCGGATGTTTGTTTCTGTGGGCTCGCGCAGCAACGCAACCGATGACGCGCGCGAGAACCGCCGCGCCTGCATCCTGGAGTTCACGCCGGACGGCAAGAACGAGAAGTTCTATGCCACGGGCATCCGCAATCCGGTGGGCATCGCCATCCACCCGGAGACGGGTGACCTCTGGACCAGCGTCAACGAGCGCGACGAGTTGGGCGACCATCTGGTGCCGGACTACGTTACGCGCGTCCAGGAGGGCGGCTTCTATGGCTGGCCCTGGTACTACATCGGTGGCAACCAGGACCCGCGTCATGAGGGCAAGCGGCCGGACCTGAAGAACAAGGTCATCGTGCCGGATGTGCTGGTGCAGTCGCACATGGCGTCCCTCGCCCTCTGCTTCTACACGGGCCAGCAGTTCCCGGGGGAGTATAAGAACCATATCTTCGCCGCCGAGCACGGCTCCTGGAACCGCACGCGGCGCACCGGCTACAAGGTCATTCGTGTGCCGGTCGAGAAGGGGCGGGCGCCCGGCTACTATGAGGACTTCCTGACCGGGTTCGTAACCCCGGAGGGTGATGTCTGGGGCCGCCCGGTGGGTGTTGCAGTAGCGAAGGATGGCTCCCTGCTTGTGACCGACGACGGCTCTAACACCGTCTGGCGCGTCGCCTACAAGGGCAAGTAGTCCCCCCAAAGCCTCCGAACTAAAAACACCGGCAACCTGGCAAATCAACGAGGAACCACACGGTCGGGCGCGGAAATCTCCTTACGAGATGTCCCGCCCGGCCGATCCTTTGCTGCCCCTGCTAAAGAGCGTCCCGCTGTTCGCCCGCCTGAACGACGAGACGCTGGCGCTGGTGGCCGCGCGCTGCCGCCGCCGCACCTTCCCGCCCCGGCAGGCGCTGTTTCACCAGGGCGATCCCGGCCACACCCTCTACGTCCTCCTCGAAGGCAGTATCGACATTCAGAGTGTCGCCCCGGACACAGGCGAGCCCGTGCACCAGGCCACACGCCGCGCCGGGGAGCACATCGGGGAGTTGTCGCTGCTGGACGGCGGGCCGCGCTCGGCGGACGCCGTGACCGGTCCGGAGCCCTGCGATGTCCTGATGCTGGATCGTGAGCCCTTCCTGACCCTGCTGGAGCGCGAACCCGCGGTCATGCGCGAGGTGATGGCGGCGCTCGCCGCCCGCCTGCGCGAGACGGTGGAGCAGACCACTGCCCGGCAGACCAGAGACGTGAAGGGCCGCCTGGCCGAGTACCTCCTGACCTGCGCCGATGCGCGCGGGGAGACGCTCCCCGGCGGACGCGTCCGGCTCCACCTGAACGAGACACGCGAGGCGGTCGCCGCGCGCATCGGGGCCAAGCGCGAAACCGTGAGCCGCGCCCTCTCTGCCTTCCACGACACGAAAGCCGCCCTGCGCGAGTCCCGCGACACCCTGCTGCTCGATCGCACTCGCCTGGAACGGCTCCGCTCCCTTTAGCCCTCCCCTCTATCCGCCATAGCGGAGCGTCGCATCACGTGTGCTCGTGACGGTGGTCACGGGCGCGGCGGCGCTCTCGGCTTACCCTGTTCGCATACCCGGGCACGCCCGGCGCGAAGGGGAGAGCCGATGCACGCTATTGCCATCATTGCAGCCCAGATCGACTTTGAGCAGGTAGAGCGTGAAGCCATACGCCGCGCCGAGGCCGCGGGCTACTTCCCCGCCCAGTTCCAGCGCCCCGTCGATTGGGCGCAGGTGGTCGCCTGGGCGGAGTATGTCCGGCATCCGGAGTTTGCGTGGCGCACGGCCGGCCCCTACGACCGTGACGCCATCGTGGTGGGCCCTGGCCCCGACGGACGCCTCGCCATCCACGCGGGCCAGCACCGCCTCCTCGGCGGCCTGCTGGGCGACCGGCCCGTTCCACGCGAGGCGATCTGCTTCCTGACCGTGGAGGACCGGACGCGCGGCTGGCGGGAGGACGCCCCGGATCTGGACACCGCGTTAAAGGATGTTTTCGCGGGGGCTATCGGACGGGGGTAAGATGTCGCCATGGAAGACCCACGCATCGTTCGCATCGAATGGGGGCGACTGGAGGGGCTGCGCCCGCGCCCGGCGGGCGCCAACGCCCGCCTGGGGGAGCACGGCAGGGGCGTTCCCCTGCCCCTCATCCGACTCACCACGGAGGACGGCGCCACCGGCTTCGGGCGGGGCGGCATTTCCCCCGAGGTCGCGGTAAACCTCCTGGGCGCTCGCCTGAGCGGGCTGTTCCCGGCGGAGGAAGACGGCATTGCGGCGGCCGCGCTCCCGGTGGAGTTCGCTCTGTGGGACCTGGCAGGACGCCGGGCGGGCCGACCCGTGTATGCCCTGCTGGCCGAACGCGCCGGAGCGGGCCTCCCCTCCTCTCCCCCGCCGCTGCGTGTGCCGTGCTACGACACGTCGCTCTACTTCGACGACCTGCACCTGCCCACGACGGGAGAGGCAGCGGCACACATCGCGGCCGAGGCGTACGAAGGCTTTGCGGCGGGACATCGCGCCTTCAAGATCAAGGTTGGACGCGGAGCGCGGCACTTACCTCTGGAGGAGGGCACGCAGCGGGATATCGCTATCGTCCGGGCGGTGCGCGAGGCGGTCGGCCCCGACTGCCCCCTGATGCTGGACGCGAACAACGGCTATAACCTGAACCTGACGAAGCGCGTGCTGGAGGAGACGGCGGACTGCGGCGTGTTCTGGATCGAGGAGGCGTTCCACGAGGACCCGGTGCTGTACCGCGACCTGAAGGGGTGGCTGGCCGAACGGGAGTTGCCGGTACTGATCGCGGACGGAGAGGGGCAGGCGTCCCCCACCCTCCTGCAATGGGCACGGGAGGGCCTGGTGGACGTGATCCAGTACGATATCTTCGGCCACGGCCTGACCGGCTGGCTGCGGACCGGCCGCCAGCTAGACGAATGGGGCGTGCGCTCCGCTCCGCACCACTACGGCGGCCATATCGGCAACTACGCCACCCCACACCTCGCCGCTGCCCTGCGTGGCTTCACATTCGTGGAGTGGGACGAGACAGCGACGCCCGGCCTGGACGCCTCCGCCTACCGGGTGGAGGAGGGCCATGTCGTCGTGCCCGACGCTCCAGGCTTCGGGCTGTCGTTGGACGAAGCCGCCTTTCGCCACGCTGTCGCCGAGAACGGCGGCGAACAGCGGCTCTGAACCGGGCAGAGTGCTCTCAGTCGGCCGCAACGGGGCGGCGGAAGACGGCGCGGACGCCGGGGTAGAGGTAGGCGACCCAGCGACCCTGCGGTTCGCCGAGAACGCCCAGGGCGGTGGAAAGGGAGTCCGAAGTCAGACCGTCCGGCGCGATAACCGTGACCGCAACGCGAGACGTCAGGCCCAGGCCGGTGCGCGGGTCCACGACGTGGGAGTAGCGCACGCCGCCGATCTCCACAAACTGCTCGGTGTCGCCGGAGGTGGAGATAGCGCCGTTCACCAGCACGCGGGTCTCCCCGCCCCCGGCGTCCACCCGCCAGCCGTCCGCGCCGGGTGGCGGGCCGCTGACCACGATATCTCCCCCCGCCTCCACCAGCGCCCGGTCCACGCCGTGCGCCCGCAGCGCCTTCTGCGCCTCGTCGCAGGCGAAGCCCTTGGCGATGCCGCCGAGGTCAAGCTGCATCCCCGGCGTTTCCAGCGCGACCGTCCGCTTCTCCGGGTCCAGGCGGACCTTGCGCCACCCGACGCGCGCCTTCGCCTCCGCGAGGGCGGGGGCATCGGGCAGGCGGGCGGTCTTGCGGGCGACGCGCCACAGGCGCACCAGCGGCCCCACAGTAACATCGAACGCCCCATCGCTCAGGCGGGCGAGGCGCTGTGCCCGCTCCAGCACGCGCCACAGGTCGTCGCTCACCGGTTGGGGCCCCTGCCCCGCGTTCGCGCACAGGCGCATCAGCTCGCTGGTCGGCCGGTAGTCGCTCATGACGTCTTCCAGAGCGGCGAACCGATCAAAGGCGGCGCGGCAGGCGGTGCGGGCGGTCGCCTCGCTCGGCGCGTAGACCGTCAGGCGGACGGGCACTCCCATGTGGACTTCGGTAAACTGAAAGCGCGCAAGTGCTTGAGCGGCGGGACGCGTGCTCGCCGATGCAAACGAGGAAATCCCGGTCAGAGAGGGGAACAGAAGCGCTGTGACGAGAAGCGCCTTGAGAGTTCGACGTCGTGTGACGCAGGTCGCACTGCTGGTGCCGGCCATCGGCCTGATTGTACCACTTGCCGCGGGGGCGCAGGCGGGAGCGCAGCAGGCTGCCAAGCCCGCCACACCGGCTGCCGCGAAGCAGGCTGCCAAGCAGGCCGCAAAGCCCGCACCATACGTAGAAAAGATTCCCGGCTCCCTCGTAACGTTCGAGATGATCCCGATTCCGGCCCCGCCGGGCGGCAAGCCGTTTTACATCGCCAAGACCGAGACGACCTGGGACGCCTACGATGTGTTCGCCTTCCGCCTGGATCTGCCGCGTGAGCAGATGGCGGCGGATGTGGACGCCAAATCGCGCCCGTCCAAGCCCTACGGCGCACCGGACCGGGGGTTCGGGCACCAGGGTTACCCCGCGGGCAGCATCACGTTCCAGGCGGCGGAGGCGTACTGCGCCTGGCTGTCGAAGAAGACCGGGAAGAAGTACCGCCTGCCCACGGAAGCCGAATGGGAGTGGGCCTGTGCCGCCGGAGCCGACGCGACGAAGCCGCTCGCGAAGGCAGACCTGGAGAAGGCCGCGTGGTACTTCGACACGACCGAGGACAAGACCATGGGCGTGGCGACCAAGGCGCCGAACGCCTGGGGCATCCATGACATGCTCGGCAATGTGCAGGAGTGGGTGACCACGGGGCCGGGGAAGCCACCGGTGGTCAAGGGCGGATCGTACCAGAGCAAAGCGGCGGACCTGACGCCGAAGGCGCGCCTGCCCTACCAGGCCGCATGGCAGGAGTCGGACGCACAGGAACCGAAGTCGAAGTGGTGGCTCTCCGATGGCCCGCAGGTGGGCTTTCGGGTGGTCTGCGAGATGTGATCCAGGAAGGAAGCAACGGTAATGGCTGACGACAAGACGACGGTAGAATCCACGCTGTCGCGGCGTGCGTTTCTCCAGCGCTCCGCTGTGACGGCCACCGGCACGGCGGCGCTGCTCGCGGGCGGCAACTATGCCTTCGCGGCTCAGGGGTCGGAGACGCTGCGCGTCGGAGTGATCGGCTGTGGTGGGCGCGGTAGCGGCGCGGCACAGAATATCCTGGAGGCCGACCCGGCGGTCCAGATCGTCGCCCTCGGCGACCTCTTCGAGGACCGGGTTACGGGTTGCCGCAGCATGCTGGAGCAGAAGTTCCCGAACCGGGTGAAGCTCAACAATGACCGTTGCTTCTCGGGCTTCGACGCTTACCAGAAGGTGCTGGCAACCGACGCCCAGATTGTTATCCTGGCAACGCCCCCGGGCTTCCGCCCGGCCCACCTGACCGCGGCTATCGACGCGGGCAAGCACGTCTTCGCGGAGAAGCCCGTCGCGGTAGACCCGGCCGGCGTCCGTGCGGTGCTGGCGGCGGCGGAGAAGGCGACCCAGAAGAACCTGTCGATCGTGGCGGGGACCCAGCGGCGGCACGAGAACAAGTACGTGGAGACCATCAAGCGAATCCACGACGGCGCCATCGGCGAGATCACCGCGGCGCAGTGCTACTGGAACCAGGGTGGCCTGTGGATGCACCAGCGGCGCCCGGAGTGGTCGGACATGGAGTGGCAGGTGCGCAACTGGCTGTACTTCACCTGGCTCTCCGGCGACCACATCGTGGAGCAGCACGTCCACAACATTGATGTCATTAACTGGGCGATGCAGTCCCACCCGATCAAGGCGCTCGGCATGGGCGGGCGGCAGGTGCGCACCGACCCGGCATACGGCCATATCTTCGACCACTTTACGGTGGAGTACGAGTACCCGAACGGCGCCCGCCTGCTCAGCATGTGCCGCCAGATCGACGGCACCGCCTCGCGCGTCGCGGAGCATGTGGTAGGAACGAAGGGTTCGTCGAACTGCGCCAGCAGCATCCGTGGCGCGCAGAACTACCGGTTCGAGGGGCAGAACCCGAACCCGTATGTTCAGGAGCATGTCGACCTGATCGCGGGCATCCGCGCCGGCAAGCCGCTGAACGAGGGCAAGCAGGTGGCGGAATCGACGCTCACGGCGATCATGGGCCGCCTCTCCGCCTACACCGGCCAGGAGATCACGTGGGACCAGGCGCTGGCCCTGCCCATCGACCTCATGCCGGAGAAGCTGCAAATGGGCGAACTGCCGGTGCCGCCGGTGGCAGTGCCGGGTCGCACCCGCCTCGAAGACTTTACCCGGGTGGCCTGAGTGAAGCCAAAGTTACCACGACGCCGCGTCCTGACGGCGGGGGCGGCGCTTGCTGCCCTCGCCCCGCTCGCCCGCCGCTCGGCGGGCGAGTCGGCCCCCACTGTCTCGATGCAGGGGGGCAATCCGCCGTTCAAGCTGAAGTACGCCCCGCACTTCGGCATGTTCCGCGCCCACGCGCCCGGTGGGCCGATCGAGGAGCTGAAGTTCATGCACGACATGGGCTTCCGCGCCATCGAGGACAACGGGATGAAGGGCCGCTCTCCCGAAGAGCAGGAGCGTATCGGCAAGGAGATGGCGCGTCTGGGCATGGAGATGGGCGTCTTCGTGGCCAGCGCGGGCTTCGGAAACACCGGGTACGCATCGGGTGAGCAGGCGACCCGGGAGCGCTTCCTGCAGGAGATACGCGACTCCGTGGAGGTAGCGAAGCGGGTAAACGCCCGCTGGGTCACGGTGGTGCCCGGTGAGCGCTTCCACCGCCTGGACTTCGACTTCCAGACCGCGAATGTGGTGGACCTGCTCAAGCGGGGCGCCGAGATCTGCGAGCCCGCCGGCCTGGTCATGGTGCTGGAGCCGCTGAACTTCCGGGACCACCCCAACATGTTCCTGACCCGCGTCCCGCAGGCATATCTCATCTGCAAGGCGGTCGGCAGCCCCTCCTGCAAGATACTCTTTGACATGTATCACCAGCAGATCACCGAGGGGAATATCATCCCCAACATCGACCAGGCGTGGGACGAGATCGCGTACTTCCAGCAAGGTGATAACCCGGGCCGCAAAGAGCCGACCACGGGCGAGATGAACTACCGGAACATCTTCCGGCATATCCACAACAAGAAGTTCACCGGCATCCTGGGTATGGAGCACGGAAACGCCCGGCCGGGCAAGGAGGGCGAGATCGCCCTTATCAAAGCCTACCGGGAGTGCGACGCCTTCACCACGTAGGTCCGGCCCCCCCAAAAAACCGCCGCTGCCCGCACAGGCGAGCAGCGGCGGTTTTTCTTTATCTAAGAACCACTAAATAATTACTAAATTTCTTGTCTAAAAGTATACTCCTGGGGTATAGTGGTGCGTAAATCGATTGCGAGAGCGTCCCGTTCTCTCTGTTTCTCCCGAGGAGGTGCTGATGTCTGAGTCTGTCGGTTTCCCGGTTTCCCTGCTCTCATTACTCCGATGTACCGGGGACGGCGGCGAACTCGCTCCGCCTGATGGGTATGGCCCGAACGGTATCATCCACGATGGCGTGACCCGCTGCCTCAGTTGCGGCGCCACGTTCCCGATCGTTGACGGAGTGCTGGATCTGCTGGCCGATTCCGCCCCGGAGGACGAGCTCAGCGATCACGAGCGGCAACTCCGTGACACCACGATGCCGATGGAGCGCGGAGTGCCGGGATGGAAGCCCGATTGGCGCGACACCGCCGAGTTCCACACGACGCTTGCTCGCCTGGGGGACATCTCCGGCAAGACGCTGCTGGAGTTGGGCTGCGGACCGGGCCTGTACACCCACCAGCTTGCCCAGAAGGTCAGCGCGATGATCGCCCTGGACTTCTCGTGGAAGGCGCTGCGCCGCAACAAGGCGAACCTGCCCTCCTCGATTCCTCCGGGCCGCGTCGGCTATGTCCGCGCCGATGTCAGCACCATCAAGCTGTGCCCGCGCGCCTTCGATGTCGCGCTCACCACGCTCTACTCGAACCTCCCCACCAAGGAGATCCGCCTCGCCTGCAACAGCGCCGTCCACGAGGGGCTCAAGCCGGGCGGCCTGTATCTGGTCAGCACCCACCACCAGGACATGCGCAAGCGGCTGCGGAAGTACCCGGTCTCCGGCCGGTACACCGAGGGAGGCATCTATTACATCAACTTCACCCGCAAGACGCTGGCCCAGGAGTTGACGGCGTTCTCCCAGGTCACCTTCTGCCCGGCCGTGGTGGAGCTCCCCCTGGTCCTCCGGATGCCCAGTTTCAAATTCAAAGAGTTCATGGCGCGGGCGACCGTCGGCCTCCCGGGCTTCAACGAGTACGGCACGATCCTGCTGGCGCAGGCCACCAAGTCCCGCGCCAGCGATGTCGCGACCGACACGGGCCGCCGAAGCGCCGCGGTCGGCGCGGCAACGGCCACGGCGGCAACGGCCCTCCTTCCACTCCTGGATACGCTTCCGATGTAAGCAACCAGGGAGCACGCTCCCATGCGTGTTTCCCCTCTGAAAAGTCTGCCCGGCTTCTGCGGTCCTGGGGAGCGCAGAAGCCGTGACATTCTATGTAATCAACGCCCCAACTAGCTTGCTGATTGCAGGGGAGCGTGATATACTCATTCCTGCGCGGGGCTATAGCTCAGTTGGGAGAGCGCTACATTCGCATTGTAGAGGTCAGGGGTTCGAGCCCCCTTAGCTCCATACAGTAGGATCGCGAAAGGCCGGAGACAGGTTACCTGTTTCCGGCCTTTCGGCGTTACTGAGTGCCATAAAGGTCACAGAGAAGGAGACACGGGACGTTCCATTCGGGTAAGTACAGGTCGAGGAGTACCCCGAATGCAGCAGACACCCACGACTGCGGCCCGGAGGCTGCATAGCGGCAGCGGCGGCGTCAGTATCGGCCCCTACGGCCTCATCTGCCCTCTCAACGGCGCGGCGGACGCCCCGCCTGCCGTTTTTGAAGCGGTGGACGGCCGCAGCGGGCGCGTGGTGCGGCTCGCGACCGTGGCAGGGACGCACCTCTCCAAACCCCAGCTCGAACAGTGGCTTGCGGGGCTGAATCGGGATCGGCAGCGTCTCACGCTGCTGGGGGATACGTCCCTGGTTCGTATTCGCGACGCGGGCGTGGCGCCGGGAGTGGCCGGGCCGCAAGGCTTCGTGGTTACCGATGCGCTGGACGGAGAGACGCTGGCAGCACGGCTGGAGCGGGACGGCCCGCTGTCCCTGCCGGAGGCGTCCGCTATCCTCCGCTCCCTGGCGAATGCGCTGGACGCCCTGCACGGCGCACAGATCGTCCACGGGAACGTCCGTCCGGAGAGCGTCCTGCTGCCACGCACCGGAAAGGCGCTGCTCACCGACTTCGGCTTCCTTCCTCTGCTGCCTGTTCCCCCGCAAACTTCGCTTTCGGACATCCAGTCGCTCGCCGCGCTCTTCCACGGAATGCTCGGGGGAACGCCACACGATGCCCCAGAACGGCTCCTGGAGGTGCTGGAGCGCGCGTTCGATGCCAATCCCGCCCGCCGCTTCCTCTCCGCCTCGGCGCTCGCCGATGCCGTGGAAGACGCCGTGGAGGAGGGCCTGCGGATACGCGTGTTCCCGGTGTCCGGGTGGTCGGGCGGCCAGGTCGCTCGCTCTGCCGACAGCCTGCTGGGCGCGGAGCAAAGCCGCCCAGGCGACGTTCCGAGCGCCCCCCCACCGGCGGCGCCCACTTCGGAGCCTCATCCTGCCCGCCGCGGCGGCAGGAAGGGCTTTGTCCTGACCCTCCCCCTTGTCACGATTGCCAGCGCCGGGCTTCTGTTCCTGGGGGTCGTTCTCACGGACGCGGCGCTGCGGCGAGAGGGTCCGGCGAATACCGACGTCGCCCTCCCACCGGCGCCGGCCGCTGTCGGCGTCACGACACCGCCGACGCCGCCCCCTGGCCCCGGGGAAGAGACTGTCCCGGAAGCCGATGCGGAAGCCTCGGCCACGCAGGGAGTTTCGGCCGTGCCCACCCCGCGCCCGTCGTCCGCTGTGGTCTCGCGGATGGAGGTGACGGAGAAACAGCCGCAAGCCCGCGTCCCCTCCTCGCCGGCTGCGGTCACCGCTTCGCCACGACCACCGGCGAGCAAGCGCGTCGCGGCGGCGGCACCCGCGAAGCCGGTCCGCCGCCGCCCGGCGCCGCGCCCCACCCCGATCGTCATCCGTATCCACGGCAGCGGAGACGCCCCCGCAGCCCGGCCGGACGCCGAAAAACGGCCGCCCCGCTCCTCGGCCTCCGCTCCGCGGGACACGGACGAGGTAGAGACGGAGAACTTCTCCGCCGCCCCCGCAGAAGCAGTCGGCTTCAAGGGCGTGTGGCGGGGCACTCACAGTGGCAACCCCGCCCTCCTCGAAGTGCGGGAAGAGAACGCCGAAGGGGACCGGTTCACCGGTATCCTGACTGTGCGGACCCCAGAAGCCACGGTCCGTGTGGAGGTCCGGGGTCGTCTGGACGACGCAGGGGACGAGCCGCGCATCCTGCTGGAGGAAAAGCGTATCCTCGAAACCACCGCCGACCATGCGTGGGATTTGGGGAGCAATACGGGATACCTGAACGGGGCCGATGTCATGTCCGGGACGGGCCAGGACCGCCAGGGGCGACGGTACACCTGGCGGCTGCAACGCGCTTCTTGAGGGGTGGCGCGGGCGGGTGGTTCTGCCGACATATACGGTGGAGTTACCGCCCTCTATGCTTCCACCCACCGATACCCCCCGTGATCGACAGGACACCCGCAACGCCCTCCTGCTGGGCGGCGGGGTCCTGCTTGTCTACCTTCTGTGTCTCTGCCCGACCGTTTACCTGGGCGACTCGGGCGAGATATCTACCGCCATTGCGGTGAACGGAATCATCCACCCGCCGGGCTATCCCCTTTTCGGACTGCTGGGCCGGATGTTCCTGGCGCTGGTCCCCGTCGGCGAGGTGGCGTTCCGCCTCGGCTGCCTTGTGGCGACCGCGGCGGCGGGCACGGTTGCGACGCTGTACCTGCTCCTGCGTGAAGCCGGGGTGAGCCGTGGGCCGTCCCTTTCGGCTGCGCTAGTCTTTGCGTTCGGGTACACATTCTGGAGTCAGGCGGTTCGGGTAGAGGTCTACAGCCTGCACGCCCTGTTTACCGCACTGATGCTGCTGGGCGCGCTGACCTATCGGCGTACCGGCCGCCGGCGCGACCTGCTCGTCGCGTCGCTTGCCCTCGCGTGCGGGATCGGGCACCACCTGACCATCGTCCTGCTGGTTCCGACCGCCCTGCTGCTCTGCGGTCCCCGGCTCTGGCGCGACCCGGGCTTGGGGGCGCGCCTGCCGCTGCTGGCACTCCCCGTGCTGCTCGGCCCGGCCTGGTATAGCCTGCTTGCGCTGTGGGCGAGCGCAGAGCCGCTACAGAACTGGTCGCGGCCCACAACCCTCCCCTGGCTCCTCGCCCACGCCACGGCGCGCGTCTACCGGGGCCTCCTCGTCGGGCCGTCAGTTGCGTCTGTTGTCGCCACGGCGAAGCTGATCCTGGATGCCTTCCCCTTTGGCATCGTCCTCCTGGTAGCGGCCGGGGCGATTGCGCTCTGGCGCCGGACGCGGGTGCTGGTGGCCGCGTCGCTGCTGGGGATGGCGCTCGTATTCGTTTACGCCGCCTCTTACCGGATCGACGACATCGCCCCCTACCTGATCCCGGCCTGGCTGCTGGCGGCGCTCCTGCTCGGCACGGCGCTGGACGCCGCACACGCAGCGGCGCGGCGGCACGGACAGGGCCTTATCCTGGCATCCGTCCTGCTCGTCGTTCTGCCGATGGCGCAGATCGTCCGCAACCTCCCTGCGTGCAACCTGCGCAACTACGTCTATATCCGGGAGTTCGCCCGCCAGAAGCTGGAGCACTGTGACACCAACGCCGCCCTCATGGTGCAGGGCGACCAGGACGTCTTCCCCGTGCTATACGCCCAGCAGGTGCTGGGTATCCGGCCGGATGTACTGGTGATCGACCGGGGCATGGTCAACGCCATGTTCAACTACTTCGGCAAGGGCGACGACAGCCTCTGGTACCTGCACGACCTCAAGAAGCGCGGCGCGCCCCTCACGATCCCGGAGGTGAAGACCGAACAGGACGCCGACCGGTACGCACACGATGCACTCCTGATTGACCTCCTTCAGGAGTTAAAGCGCCAGGGCCGTCCCCTGTTCACGCGGTTCACGGTGGCCAAGGAGGCGGATGTGCAGCGCGGCCTGGATCGGGCGAACGTGATGCGCTGGATGCACGAGACGCACTACCCCCTGGGACAGGGGCTTGTGGTGAAGCTATCCCCGCGCGAGGCGCCGGACCCGCTGTCGGTCACGCTCGCCCGAAACCGCGAAATATGGGCGAACACGGACCTACCCGACCTGGAGCGGATTCGCCTGGACCAGGAGATGGACGGCACCGCCCTGCTCGACCAGTATGCCTCGATGCTGATGAACTACGGCGACCTGTATGTGCTGGCCGGCGACCCGGCGGCCGCCGCCCAGGTCTACACCGTGGTGGAGGAGTGGTTGGTGGGAACTTCCTTCGCCGAACGGGCACGGGAAAAGAAGGCGGCTCTGGGCGCAAAAAAACATGAGCGTGCGGAAAAGAAATCCGGCACGATACAATGATACTATCCGCTCCTTTTCTTGCGCAGAAAAGCTGACGAAGGAAGAAGGAATTCGTGGCGGAGCCGCGAAACCTATGGCACCTTCCCTCTTCCCGCCAGCGTCGGCATGAGAATTGCATACCACTTTTTAACAGGATTACAAGACCTAGCGGAGATCACCTGCTCAGGACGATTCTTGCGAACGGCCCGGCGTTGACGGCTCGCCTACCCCGACGGCGGCAATCCGGGCGTCGATGCACATTCACACAGCGCACATGCGCCTGCGACGGCACCTACGTGCCCCGGCGTTGTGCTCCCAGCGGTTCTAGGGTTTGAGGTTGCACGCAGTCGTGGAATACTGGTTACGCCCGGTCGTCATGCCCTCCGTTTTCCCTATACGCGGAGCGCTTGACACCGTAAGCCAGACAGCTTAGACTGCGGGGTTCCATGCGTGGAAGGAGCGTCCATGGCAGTAACGGCAGCAAATGGCGAGCAGAAGTCGGTGCGGAAAGCATCTTCCGACGACTGGGCCGGAGAGGGTCCGCCCCCTCTGGCCGAACTCCGGACGGATGACCTGCAATCCTACATCAACCGGCTGACTCGCTGCAGCCTGCTCACCCCGGATCAGGAGATCCGCCTCGCCTATAAGATTGCAGAGGGCGGGTCGGAGGGCGCGAAGGCAAAGACGCGCCTGGTAGAGTCGAACATGCGCCTGGTGGTGTCTATCGCCAAGGCGTACCGCTCCTCCGGCATCCCCTTCGAAGATCTGATTCAGGAGGGGGCGATCGGCCTTATGACCGCCGCAGAGCGGTTTGACCCCAAGCGCGGCTACCGCTTTTCTACGTACGCCACCCAGTGGATACGGCAGGCCATCGGGCGCGCCGTTGACAACAAGGCGAAGTCCATCCGCCTCCCTGCCCACGTCTCCGAGTCCCTGCGCAAGCTGGACAAAGCCCGCTCCGAGATGCGCCGCGAACTGGGCGAGGAGCCCACCACCGACCAACTCTCCCAGAAGACAGGCATCTCGCCGCGCAAGGTGACGGCCCTGCTCAACACCACCCAGGAGCCGATCTCGCTGGATATGCCCGTGGGCGACGAGGAGAACACGAATCTCGGCTCCCTGCTCTACGACCGCACCTCGCCCGACCCGCAAGAAGAGCTGGTCGATACGGAGATGCGCGACGAGATCGACTCGATTCTGGCGACGCTGGACGAGCGCGAGCGGCTTATCATGCGTAAGCGCTTCGGCTTTGACGGCGAGGACACCTATGTCCTGCAGCAGATCGGGGAGGAGCTGAATATCTCACGCGAGCGCGTCCGCCAGATCGAGGCCCAGGCGCTCCGCAAGCTGCGCTCGGCCGCCCGCAAGCGGCGCCTGCGCGACTACCTGCAGAGCTAGTCCGCTTCGGGAACGACGCGCGCGGCGGTGACGGGTTCGCCCGACACCCCGGCGGGAAGGCGCCGCACCAGCAGAAGGCAGGCGTCGTCCTGTAGCCTTTCGCCCGGGGTGTGCGCCCGAGCCGCCGCGACTATCTCCTCCCCTGCCGCCCGCAACGCCGCCTCTGTCCCCCCCGGGCTCATTTCGTCCGTGTGCCGGCGTGCGAGGGCCTCCCGCGCCGCCGCCGTGACACCCTCCAAGCCGAAGAACTCACCGTTCCGGCGCGCCTCGGTCAGACCGTCCGTCAGCAGCAGCACCGTATCGCCCGGCTGCACCGTGTACCGCGCCACGGGATACTCGATGCCGGGCTCCACGCAGAGCGGGGGACCGCCCTCTAGAACGACCTCCGCAGCGCCGCCTGTGCCGTCTCCGCGCAGGATCATGGGCGGCTCGGAGCCGGCGCAGGCGAACACGGCCTCGCCGGTGGCGGGGTCGATTACCATCAGGGTGAGGACGATAAAGCCCGCCCCCCGCTCCTCGGCCTCGTCCAGCCGCCGCGCCGCGCACATCAGGTCGTTGAGGCGCTCTATCGCCGCTTGAACCACGGCAACCCGGGCGGGGTCGCCCGGGGGGGCTGTCGCGGTGGCCGCGGCGGCGGTATCGCGCACAACCGAGCGGAGGGCAAAGCGCGCCTCCGCCGTCCGCATGGCCGCGGCGAGTCCCTTGCCCGCCACATCGCCCACGACCAGAGCAACGCGGCCGTCTCCCACTGCGAAGAAGTCGTAGAAGTCGCCGCCGATGCGCGCCTCGTCCAGGGCAGACTGATAGACCGTCGCGACAGCGAGGCCAGCGAACTGGCGGGGCCGGGGCCGGATCAGGAGGGCGCGTTGCAGCGCCTCGGCGATCCGGTGTTCGTACTCCAGCGCTTCCGCCAGGCGCGCCTCGGTGGCCTTCTGCCGGGTTATGTCCATCACGAACGCTACCACTTCCCGGCTCCGCTCCTCCCCCACCGCCACGAAGCCCGCGAGCACCGGCACCCGGCTGCCGTCCGGGCGCAGGCACTCCTTCTCGTAGGAAGAGCAGGCCCCCTCCCGGAGCGCCTGTGCAACGCGCTCCCTGTCGAGGGCCGCGTACTCCGGGGCGGTCGCGTCATCCCACCGCAACCGCCCCGACTCCAGTTCCTTTCGCGCCCGCCCCACGATGCGCAGGTACTCGTCGTTCGCGGCCTGGATGCGCCCATCGGCATCGCCGTGCAGGATACCGATCAGGTCGGACTCCGCGAAGGCGCGGAGCCGTTCCTCACTCCGTCGCACGGCCGCCTCCGCCTCCACCCGCCCCGTGATATCGTGCGCCACCGTCAACACCGAATCCACGGCGCCGCTCTCCGGAGCGTGCTCGGGGGTAAAGCGGACCTGGTACCAGCGCTTCCGGCCCGGTTCGAACTCTATCACCAGTTCTTCCTGGGCTTCGGCTCCGCTCGCAAAGACGCGCTCCAGGGCACCTCGCAGTTGCCGCAGCGCCTCCGACTCCCCCCCGCTCGGGTCCCGCAGCACCGCAGTCAGTGTCCTGCCCACCAGTTTCTCGGCCTCCCTCCCCAGCAACGCCTCAACCGCCGGGTTGACGTACAGCAGGCGCAGGCTCCGGTCGAAGCGCGCTACGGGGGCGGGCGAGTGCTCTACCAGGGCGCGAAACTGCTCCTCCCGCTCCCGGGCCGTTTCGCGGGCCCAGCGGTGCTCGTGCGCCGCGAAGGTGATGATTAGAGCGCTGCCCAGAAAGAGGAGCAGTTGAAGAACCTTGCGGGGGTCTTGCAGCCGCCAGGAGCCCGGCGGCTCGGAGACCTGCCAGAGGAAGTAAAGACCGACGAGGAGCGCGGAGACGGCGGCTGCCCCCCGCCCTCCATACCAGGCGGCCAGGGCGACGGCCGGGAAGAAGGTGATAAACGGCACCTCCTCGCCGAAGATCGGGTTCAGGAGCGTGCGCAGCATGCAGGCCACCAGCGTTACGGCCAGCGCCACGCCGTAGGCCACCGCGAGGGACTTTATCCGCGCGGCGCGGGGCCGCGGCGGCGATGCAGAGAGGGGCGATGCGAAGTCACTCATCGGCAGGGCGGCTCCCGTGGATAATTATGACACAGGTCACCCTACACGGCGATGCCTGTGCTCCCGTTTCGGTACAATCAGAGCATGTGGCACGCCGCGCGCAAGTGGGCGCGCATCTTCACCGTCTTCGCACAGGACGCCCTCGCCTACCGCGCTGTCGCCGTCATCTGGATCCTCACGGACACCATCCCCACGCTCGTCATGCCGCTGATCTGGCAGGCATCGTACAATGGCCGCGCGACCATTGGGGGCTTCACCCCCGGTGATATGACCGCCTACTATCTCCTTGTCCTCGGCATCACCAACATGGTGCAGTGCCACGTGATGTGGGAGATCGCGACGGACATCAAGGAAGGGCGCTTTTCGGCGTACCTGATGCGCCCCTTTTCGTACATCGCGATGAGTTACCTGGGGTTCCTGGCCTGGCGGATAATGCGCACCCTGCTGTTTGTGCCCATCTTCCTCGTGGTCGCCTTTCTGTACCGCGGGACGCTCCGCTGGGAGGATGTCCAACTCGGGTGGCCGTTCCTGCTTGCGCTCTTTGGCGGACATCTGGTCTCGTTCTTCATCACCTACCCGTTCGGGCTGCTGGCGCTGTACTTCGTAGAGACCCGCTCGCTCTTTAACTTCTGGTACATCCCGGTCATGATCTTCAACGGCCAGATCGCCCCCCTCACTCTGTTCCCGCCGGCCCTGCGCGCAGTGGCCGAGTGGGTGCCGTTCCGCTACACCATCGCGTTTCCGGCCGAGGTACTGATGGGGCGCCTTCCGCCGGATCAGGTGTGGCGCGGACTCGGCATGCAGGTCTTGTGGATCGTTCTGGGATACGCGGCGGGCGTGGCGCTCTGGCGCCGCGGCCTCAAGCGGTTCACGGGGGTCGGCTTGTGACGCATCCGCGGCGCTACCTGCGCCTTTACCGGGTCTTCGCGCGCAACAACGTGGTGCGCGAGATGGAGTTCCGGGGCAACTTCTGGGCCAAGCTGCTGACGAGCGTCGGCTGGGTCGCGGCCTTCGCGGCCATCGTCAAGCTCATCTTCGCCAACACGACCGCGGTCGCGGGCTGGACCGAAGGGGAGCTGTTCCTGCTGTTTGGCACCTTCCTGCTCGTGCGCTCGCTCATGGATATGCTGTTCACCCAGAGTCTCGGGAAGATTCCGGAGCTGGTGCGCATGGGAACGATGGACTTCGTGCTGACCAAGCCCGTCTCGTCGCAGTTCTACGTTTCCGCGCGCTACCTCTCCCTGGACGAGGCCGGGACGTTCCTGGCGGCGTGGCTGGTCCTGGGCTATGCGTGGTCGCTGCTGCGCCTGCCGCTGACCGCGGCGCAGGTCGGCGCGTGGCTCTTCCTGGTTGCCTGCGGGCTGGCGATCCTCTACGCCATCAACATGCTGCTCATGACGCTGGCCTTCTGGCTGGTGCGCATCGACAACCTGAGCGCCCTCACCGACACCATTGTATTCGTCGCCCGCTATCCCCCGGATATCTTCCCGCGCTACCTGGCGTTTGCGGTCACCTACCTGCTCCCGCTGGCGTTTGTGGCTGCCATCCCTACGGGCGCGCTGAAAGAGGGCGTTCATGCGGCAACGCTGTGCATTGCTACGGGTATGGCTGCCCTCTTCCTGTTTGTGACCTCCCTCTTCTGGCGATACGCCACCCGCTCCTACACCTCGGCCAGTTCCTGAACCGCCCGGCGCGGCAAGCGGGCAGGCGCGCGCCGGGTGGGGCGTCTTGCACTCCGGTCCGCTTGTCGGGTAGCATTCATTGGACGGATGCCTGTTTGCGCCGCCCATGGAGGCAAAAGACAATGGCCGGGACAAACCCGTATATCGATACACCCACCTACGAAAAGCCGAAGACGAAATATCAGATAACTATCCTCTATGAAGGGGAGCCACACGTCATCACGGTAGACCCCGAGCGCATCCCCTATGAGCGCAGCGGTCTGCCGGGTTCCATTCTCGACATCTGCGAGGGACACGAGATCCCGCTGGAGCACACCTGCGGCGGCGTCTGCGCCTGCTCGACCTGCCACGTGATCGTCAAAGAGGGCCTGGACTCGTGCAACGAGGCGACGGATGACGAACTGGACCAGTTGGAGGAGGCGCCGGGCCTCACGATCAAGTCTCGCCTGGGCTGCCAGTGCGTCCCGAACGGCACGCAGAACGTGGTGGTGGAGATTCCGAGTTGGAACCGCAACGCCGTGAAGGAAACGCCGCATTGACCGTTCCTTCCGTGCCCGCAGAGCCCTCCCTCCCCCGGAGCACCGGGAGTGGGGGGGTAGCGCCGATGACCGCCACGGTCACTGACGCGCGGCTGTTGAGCCGTCATGTGCGGGAGCTGACCCTTGTGGCCAACGCCCCGGTGGACTTCGCGCCCGGCCAGTGGCTCTCGCTGCACCTGCCGGTCGGCGACCGGCCGCCGCTGGTGCGGGCCTACTCGCTGGCGTCGCCCCCGTCGGAAGAGGGCCGCACCCTCACCCTCTGCTTCGACCGTGTGGAGGGTGGGCTCGGCTCCGGATGGCTGTGGAACGCCGAACCGGGGGCGTCTCTGCCCTTCACCGGGCCGCTCGGCAACTTCGTACTGCCGCCTGGGGACGGCGCGCTGCTGGTCCTCCTGGCCCGCTACACCGGCATCGTTCCCTTCCGTGCCATGCTCCAGGCTATAGACCGGGGACTCGCGCCAAAGCGCCGGGTGCATCTGGTCTACGGCGCCCCCTCCGCGGAGGAGCAGGTCTACCACGACGAACTTTCGGAACTGGCCGCCCGCTCCGAGGACTGGCTGGAGTATCACCCCCTTCTGCTGGACGCCGGGCAGGACGAAATCGCCCTGCTGACCGAAAGGGCGGAGGCGTGGCTCCCGTTTACCGCAATGGCCTGCGGCGTGCGAGAGTTCACGAAGCCCGTGCGCGATCTGCTCATGGAGCGCTTTGGCTTCGAGCGCCGCGCGGTCAAGGTCGAGAACTACAACGGCCCCACCGCACGGTAGGCCGCGCCAGGCAGCCCCGTACGTCGCTGCTATCGCCGCGGGCAGCGTGGCCGTGCTGGATCTGGCGAAGGGAAAGTTCGCGCCTCAGCTACCCCGCCGGAGGCGGCGTGTCCTCCTTCAGGAACTCCAGCACAAGGCGGTTGAAGGTGCGGGGATGGTCCCACATCAGCACATGCCCCGCCCCCTCAATCAGCTCGAAGCGGGCGTTCGGAATCAACTCCTCCATCGCCTTCCCCGCCGCTACCGGCACCAGATTGTCCCGCTCTCCCCAGATAAGCAGGGTCGGCGCGGTGATCTTCTGCGCGAGTTCGGTGGTGTCCTTGCTCAGAATATCCAGGGTGGAGAGGAACAGATTCAGCGGCCCGGCGCGCAGGGCGTCCATCGCCAGGGTCGGGAGGAAGTCCAGTGGGGCGTAGTGGCCGGCTACCGGCAGGCGCATCGCCATCCGTACCACGTCCGAGCGCACCAGACCGCTCGCCGCTGCCAGGACCAATTTCTCCACCCGCTCCGGGTGCTGCGCGGCGAGGTAGGTGCAGATCTGGCCGCCCATGGAGTGCCCCAGAACGTTTGCCCGGCCGGTGGGCAGAGTGCTGATGAACTGCGCCAGCGCCTCCGCGGCCGTCTCCAGTCGCGTCGGCCGCAGCGCCCGGTTGACGCCGTACCCTACCAGTTCGATGATGTGGCAGGCGTACGACTGGGCCAGCACGGGCAGATTGTGCCGCCACCAGCGGCCCGAGCCGGACAGACCGTGCACGAGCAACAGAGGTTCGCCCTCCCCTTCGACGGTGTAGACGATCTTGTTTCGACCGGAGCCGAAGACGGCGTGCTCTTTCTGTTCTGTTTTTCTGGCGGAGCGCAGGAACATACCATAGCCTCTACTGCTTAAGTATGCCCGTTTCCGCGCCGCCTGTCACGAGACCGGGGCCCTACCCGAAAGCAAAAAGCGGGGCGGGCACTATAGAAGTGCCCGCCCCGCCCGCTTCTACCGTGAAAGGGAGACTACATCATGCGCGTCGCACCGCCGGGGCCCGCCTGGGCCGACTGGCGGAACGGCAGGCCCATCTGCTGCAGCAGGTAGCGGGCCTCCTCGTCGTTGTTCGCGGTGGTGACGATGATGATGTCCATACCCCGGATCTTGTCGATCTTGTCGTAGTCGATCTCGGGGAAGACGAGCTGCTCCTTCATGCCCATGGCGAAGTTGCCGCGCCCGTCGAACGAGTTCGGGTTGATGCCCTGGAAGTCACGCACGCGGGGGAGCGTGATGTTGAACAGGCGGTCCAAGAACTCGTACATCTTCGCGCCGCGCAGGGTCACCTTGGCGCCGATGCGCGCGCCGGCACGCAGACGGAAGTTCGCGATGGACTTCTTCGCCACGGTGACGACCGGCTTCTGGCCGGTGATGGTCTGCAGGTCGCGGATGGCATTGTCCAGCAGCTTGGGGTCGCCGCCGGTCTGCCCCGCCTGCCCCACTCCCATGTTGACGACGACCTTCTCGATCTTCGGCACCTGCATGGGGTTGGTGTAGTTGAACTGCTTCATCTGCGCCGGAATGACGGTCTTCTGGTAGTATTCCTTCAGGCGCGGGGTATAGGCGGCGGGGCCGCTTCCGTTCTCGTTTGCCACGGTTTATTTCCTTCCCTTCGGTTTCCGACCGAAGGCTCGTTCCGGGCGGGGAAAGCCCGCCCGGCGGTGAGGGTATTCCTCGGTTCTACTTCTTCTCGGGCTCGGGGATGGGCTGGCCGCCCTTCACCGCGATCCGGGTCTTCGTGCCGTCCTCGTTGATCTGGATGCGCACGCGGGTCGGCTGACCGTCCGCATTCACCAGAGCCACCTTGGAGACGGCAATCGGCAGCGCCACTTCGATGCGCCCGCCCTGGGGGTTCGGGTTCATCGGGGTCGGGGTGCCCTTGATGTGCTTGATGGCCCGGTTCAGCGGGCGCGGACCCAGGTCGTTGCCGTCCTTGTCCTTGCGCGGCGTGTCGTCCATGACCACCACCTTGCCCTCGGTGGGCAGGACGCGGGTGACGGTGCCGATCTGGCCCTTGTCCTTCCCGCTGATGATCATCACACGGTCGCCCGTCTTGATACGGATCTTCCCCGCGTAGGGGATGGGCGTTTTACGCATCTTACAACACCTCCGGGGCGAGCGAGATGATCTTCATGCCGCCCGAAACGTTGGACTCCCGCAGTTCGCGGGCGACGGGGCCGAAGACGCGCGTCCCGCGCGGCTCGCGGTTGTTGTTCAGGACCACGGCGGCGTTCTCGTCGAAGCGCAGGGTCGAGCCATCCGCCCGCTTGATGGGCTGCTTGGTGCGGACGATGACCGCCTTGACCACGTCGCCCTTCTTGACGTTGGCGCCCGGCGTCGCGGACTTCACCGCGGCGACGATCACGTCGCCCACGTGCCCGACGCGCGTGGTGCTCCCCTTGAGGATGCGGATGCAGAGCAGGGTCCGCGCCCCGGAGTTGTCGGCCGCCTTGAGGCGGGTGTACTGCTGAATCATTTCCTTCTCCTAACGACGCAGCGCCCGCCGGTTGGCCGGGCGCCCGACGCTTATCGCCGCCGACTATCCGCCGGCACGGGCGACGCACACTTGCGCCCCTCCCCGCGCGGGTATCGCGGGGAGGGGCCGGGGGGTGAGGCTCCCCTTCTTCTGCGGGCGATGACTTCGCCGTGTGGCGACTACTTCGCCGTGTGGCGACTACTTCGCCGTGTGGCGACTACTTCGCCGTGTGGCGA
>CALEKU010000036.1 GCA_937902745.1 uncultured Armatimonadota bacterium | reverse complement strand
ACGGCGGGCATTCCTCGAAGCCCCGATACCCCCCTACTTCGTGTATACTGTCCCCATGAAGCCGCCCGCTCCCTCTGCCGCTTCTCGCCTTTCCGGTCGCGTCGCCGGAGCGCTGACCGCGCTCGCCCTGGCCGTCTGCGCTGCTGCTAGCCTCGCCGGGGCGCAACAGACGGCGCCCAAGGCAGCAACCGTGCGCGCGGGCAGCAAGGCCGCCGATCTCTTCGAGGCGAAGATACGCCCGGTTCTGCTGGAGAACTGCGCCGTCTGCCACAGCGGACCGAACGCCTCCGCGGACTTCCGAGTGGACCGCCCGCTGGATGCCGCCGCGGCCGAGAAGCTGATCGCGGCGGTGCGCTACGACGGCAAGGTCAAGATGCCGCCCGCGGCCAAGCTGCCCGGCCATGAGATCGCCGCGCTGGAAGCCTGGGTCAAAGCGGGCGCACCGTGGCCGGCGAATGCTGCGACCGCAAAGCCCGCCGACGCCGCAGCGGGGCGTCACTGGGCGTTCGTGCCGCCGAAGCGCCCCCTGGAGCCGCCGGTGGCGGTCAGTGGGATCGACAGCTTCATCACGGCGCGGCTGGCGAAGAGCGGGCTCACCCCCGCGCCGCCTGCGGACCGCCGGACACTTCTGCGCCGCGTGACCTACGATCTCACCGGCCTCCCCCCCACCCCCGAGCAGGTGCGCGAATTCCTTGCCGACACCCGCCCGGGGGCCTACGAGCGCGCGGTGGACCGCCTGCTGGCCTCGCCCGCCTTCGGCGAGCGATGGGGGCGGCACTGGCTGGACGTCGCCCGGTACGCCGACTCCAACGGCCTGGACGAGAACCTGGCATTTGGCAACGCCTGGCGCTACCGCGACTGGGTTATCGACGCCGTAAACCGGGACCTGCCGTACGATGAGTTCCTGCGGCATCAGATCGCAGGCGACCTGATGCCGACCAGCGACGAGACGGAGCGCAACCGCCGCCTCACCGCGACCGGCTTCCTGACGCTGGGTGCGAAGGTGCTGGCGGAGCAGGACAAGCCCAAGCTCGTGATGGATGTCATCGACGAGCAGATCGACGTGGTCAGCAAGGCGACGATGGGCCTTACCATCGCCTGCGCCCGCTGCCACGACCACAAGTTTGACCCCATTACGACCAAGGACTACTACGCCCTCGCCGGCATCTTCAAGTCCACGAAGACGATGGGCAATCTGGACTTCGTGTCCCGCTGGAACGAGCGCCCCGTGCCCACTGCCGCCCTGATAGCCGAGCAGAAGGCCGTGGACGCGAAGGTCGCCGCTGCGCAGAAGGTCGTGGACGCCGCCCGGGCGCGGGCCCGCGCCGCCCTGGAGGCGCGCGTTGCCGCCGATAAGCCGCGCTATGAGCGCGCCGCGAAGGCCGCTCTGCTCTTTGAGGCGGAGACGTTTGCGCGCGGCACCGCTATCCGCGACTCCGACACCTACGGCAAGGAGATCGGCGTGATTCGCACCGGCAGAGCGGGAAAGACCACGGCCGAGTGGGACATTACGGTGCCCGCCGCGGGCCGCTGGGAGGTGTCGCTGCGCTATGCATCGAACGAGCAGCGCCCGATCCGGCTGCTGATCAACGGCAAAGAGGTTCGCAAGGACGCCGCGGGCCGGATCACCGGCTCGTTCAACCCGGAAGGCCAGCAGTGGGAGCCCCTTGCCGTAGCCGACCTGCCCGCGGGCAAGGTCACTCTGGCTGCGGAGAGAGACGGCGCGTGGCCGCATGTGGATAAGGTACTGCTTTCGCCCGAGCCGGGACTGATTCCGGACCTCGTGGCGGGCGGCGGAAAGGTCCCCGAAAAGGCCGACGCCTTCTTCAGCGCGGAAGAGAAGGCCGCCGTGGAGAAGGCGGAGAAGGAGCGCCAGGCGATCGCGGCGACGCGGCCCGTCACCCCCGTGGTTATGGCGGTGGAGGAGGCCCCGAAGCCGGAGAACGTAAAGGTACACATCCGCGGTAGCACCGAGAGCCTGGGGGATGTGGTGCCGCGCGGCCTGCCCGCCGTGTTGTGCGGGGGCGAGCGCGAGGAGATACCTGCGGACGCGGGGAGCGGGCGCCTGCAGTTCGCGCAGTGGCTCACCCGTCCGGAACACCCGCTCACCGCGCGTGTGGCCGTGAACCGCGTGTGGCAGATCCTTTTCGGGCAGGGACTGGTCAGCACGCCGGACAACTGGGGGCTGAAGGGGGAAAAGCCGTCGCACCCCGAACTGCTCGACTGGCTGGCGGTGACCTTCGCTACGGACGACGCCTGGAGCCTGAAGCGGCTGGTGCGGCGCATGGTTCTGTCGCGCACCTACCGTCAGGCGAGTCTGCGGGACTATCCGAAGGCGGCGCAGGCGGACCCGGAGAACCGGCTGCTGTGGCGGCAGAACCGCCGCCGCCTGGAGGCAGAGCCGCTGCGTGACAGCCTGTTCGCCGTGGCTGGAACGCTGGACCGGACCCGGGGCGGGACGCTGCTCACCACGAAGAACGGCGACTACGTCACCAACGACCAGTCGGCCAATCAGGCGTTCTACGACGCTCCGCGCCGGGCCATCTACCTGCCGGTCATCCGTAACGCCGTGTATGACTTCTTCCAGGTGTTCGACTTCGGCGACCCGAGCCTGGTAAACGCGCACCGGCCGAGCACCACGGTCGCGCCGCAGGCGCTCCTGCTGCTGAACAGCCCGCTCGTGCGCCAGCAGTCGCAGGCGTTCGCGGAAATGGTCCTGAAGGACACCCGGGCCGCGGACGACGCCGCGCGCATCCGTCTGGCCTACGAGCGCGCCCTGCAGCGGGCGCCGTTCCCGGCCGAGACGCAGGTCGCCCAGGACTTCCTGGGGCGCGTGGAAAGCCTGCTCGCCGCGCGCGAACCGGATGCGAAGAAGCGCGAGGCGGTGGCCTGGGGCGCGTTCTGCCAGACCCTGCTTGCCTCCAACGAGTTTGTGTATGTTGAGTAATCGCGTGGAATGAACCGGAGAGACGACGCACCATGACCTTCTGCCGCCGGGAGACCCGCCCGCTGACCCGCCGCGAGATGCTGACCCAGTCCGGCGTCGGCTTTGGGATGCTCGCCCTCGCCGCCCTGCTCGGCGAGGAGACCGCGCGCGCGGAGCCACCAAATCCGCTCGCGCCGAAGAAGCCGCACTTCGCGCCGAAGGCCAAGCGCGTCATCTTCCTGTTCATGCACGGCGGCCCCAGCCAGGTGGACACGTTCGACCCCAAGCCTCTGCTCACCCGTGACCACGGCAAGCCCTACTCCGGCCCGCGCCCGCGCGTCGTGTTCGCCCAGACGGGCAATCTGCTCAAATCACCGTGGGAGTTCCGCAACTACGGGCAGAGCGGCATCCCCGTGAGCGACCTCTTCCCCGAAACCGGGAAGATGGTGGACGAACTCTGCGTGCTGCGCTCCCTGCACGGCGACAACACCGCGCACGGCGGCGCCCTGCTCCAGTTGCACACCGGCTCGGACACGTTCGTCCGGCCGTCAATGGGGTCCTGGATCGTCTACGGCCTGGGCACGGAGAACCAGAACCTGCCGGGCTTCGTCACCATCTGCCCGACGCTCGGCCACGGCGGCGTCCAGAACTGGTCCAGTGCGTTCCTGCCCGCCTATGCGCAGGGCACCCCCATCGGGAACGCCGCGATCAAGGCGAAGGAGGCGAAGATCTCGCACCTGGAGAGCGACCTGCCCGCCGAAATCCAGCGGGCGCAGCTCGACCTGCTGGCGACGATGGACCGGGAGCAGCAGCTTCACTGGGGCGTTGACCCGCAGTTAGAGTCACGCATCGCGAGCTTCGAGCTGGCGTTCCGGATGCAGCGCGAGGCGCCCGCGCTCATGGATATCAGCCGCGAGAGCAAGGCGACGCGCGACCTGTACGGCATCGACGTGGAGCCGACCGACAACTTCGGCCGGCAGTGTCTGCTTGCGCGCCGCTACTGCGAGGCGGGTGTTCGCTTTGTGCAGGTGACCCACAGCTATAAGTGGGACCAGCACGGCAACCTGAAGAATGACCACGAGAAGAACGCCCGCGAGGTGGACAAGCCCATCGCCGGGCTGCTGGCGGACCTGAAGGCGCGCGGCCTGCTGGAGGACACGCTGGTGCTGTGGGGCGGGGAGTTCGGGCGCACCCCGACGGCGCAGGGCGGCGACGGGCGCGACCACAACCCGCACGGCTTCACCATGTGGATGGCGGGCGCGGGGGTGAAGAAGGGGTTCGTTTACGGCTCGACCGACGACTACGGCTGGTTCGCGCAGGAGGACCCCATGCACCTGCACGACCTGCACGCCACGATGCTGCACCTGCTGGGCATCGACCACACGCGGCTGACCTACCGCTACGCCGGCCGCGACTTCCGCCTCACCGACGTCCACGGCAACGTCGCCACGAAGATACTGGCGTAATCGCCCCTCCCCGGTACCCTCTGGGTACCGGGGAGGAACAAGGACATCCCCCTACAGAACGTTCGGCCCCTCGGTAGCGCCGTTGGTGGCGTTGCGCCAGCACGCGATGCGCCCGATCTGGCGGAACTGCACGTGACCATCGGCAAAGCTCATGTTCGCGCCGCCCTGGTGGCGCGCGTAGCTCGCCAGCGCCGGATTGGCCGTCAGGGTCGGGCTGCTGAACGGCTGGTTCTGATCGCAGGCGCCCGTCTCGGTGATGTTGTTGGGCAGGTTCGACAGGCGCACCCGGTCCATCCAGTACCAGTTGAGCGTCTCCACCCGGCAGTCGGCGATGTAGTAGGTGCTGGCCGGCTCGGAGAGGTTGGCCATCGGGATCGGCCCCTTGTTAGGCGCGCCGGTGGAGAAGTCATTGGGGGTGTACGAGTAGATCTCGTCGTTGATGCCGTAGTTCACCTGGAGCGGCACCGCGTAGGAGCCGGACACCTTGCTGAAGTTGCGGCTCGGTCCCGGGGCGCTCACGCAGGCGAAGACGCCCGTATTCTTGAGATACGGCGTGATCTGGGCCATCCAGGTCAGCGACGAGCAGAAGGGGCTGGGGGCGTCGCTCACTCCCAGGGTGCGGGGGTCATAGCAGGCCCCGGCGCCGCCGTTCCAGGTGCGGTGCGGGAACGCTTCGTCATTGTCCTGAACATACATCATGGTCGCCGTGCCGATCTGCTTGAGATTGGAAAGGCAGGCGGCGGAGCGGGCCTTTTCGCGTGCCTGGGCGAACACCGGGAACAGGATCGCGGCGAGGATCGCGATAATGGCGATGACGACGAGCAGTTCGATAAGCGTAAAAGCGCGTTTCTTCCCCATAAGAGCGGTGGATGGCGTATTCATACAAACCTCCTCGTGACAGATGACCGCATACGGTGCGGCGGAGTAGTAAGAGTCGTAGGTGGTGTGATGTCGTTGGGTTCCGATGCGTCGAGCGCTTCCCCCAGCTCCTCTCGCGGGAGGGACCAGGGCAGGGGCGCGGGCCCTGTGGACTCGCGCGGGATAATCTCTGGAGGGAGACGCACCGAGCGCGGCTTCTGCGCCGGGTAGCGCAGCAAGTCTTGAAAGAGATGCACGGCCAGCGTGCCCAGGATCGAGACGTGGGTTCGCACCGTGGTCAGGGACGGGCGGAAATAGGCCGCCAGGCTGCCGGTGTCGTTGAAGCCGATCACCGAGACATCCTCGGGGACGCGCCAGCCTAGCTCCTCCAGAGCACGGATAGTCACCGTAGCCATCTCGTCGTGCACGGCGAAGATGGCGGTCGGCGCGGCGGCGCTTGCCTCTTCCCCGGCACCATAGAGCGGTTCGAGGCGTGCGCGCATGGCATCGAGAGCCCCGCGCTCGTCGCCATCGAGGCGCAGGAAGTGGCGATGCACGATCTCAAAGCCGTCTCGCCAGCCCCCGCCCCGCTCCACCCAGCGCGCGCGGAAGGCGGACAGGCGCACGTGATCGACCCCCTCCCGGTCGCGGTCTGCTATCTCCGTGTAGCCACCGAGGCCGACCACGGCCGCGCGGCGGTGCCCAAGGTCCCAGAGGTAGTCGGCAACCTGACGTCCCGCGGCGGCGTTATCCACCGACACCTGGCAGAACGCGTTGTCCTCGACAGTCTCGCCCAGAAGAATGGTCGGCAGGTCGCCAATTCCGCTCAGGGGGGCGGAGCCGAGGTGGATTGCGCCGACGATGGTCCCCTGCTCCCACTGCGCCCGCGCCCGCGCGATTCGCTGGCGCCGGTCGGCGTCCACGATGAGGACAGGCGCAAGGCCGATACTGCTGAGGTTAGCTTCGACGGCCTGGAGCAGTTCGGCGAAGAGGGGGCTGTCGATGGGCCGGGAGAGGACGGCGACCAGGCCGGAGGACGCGGCGGTCGCAGCGCGTTCTTCCCCTGCCGAGGGAACCGGTTCCGCGGGAACGGAATCGGCCACAAACGTTCCGCTGCCCCGTCGCCGAACAATCCACCCGGCGCGGCGCAGATCTTCCAGGGAGCGCAGGACGGTGGTATCAGAGACCTGGAACTGCCGCATCAGCTCATTCTGCGTCGGCAGACGGTCTCCCGGGCGCAGGCGCGTGACCATCTCACGCAGGGCCTGAGTAAGCTCCTGGTGCTTGGTGCGGCGTACGCCAGCACGGCTTTTCGGGTCGGCGCTGAGGTTATCTACACGGCTCATGCGAACATCGCTATCGGCGGCATGGGGGCTTCCGGCCTATACAAGAGCGACGAGGCAGGAGCTATGGCCATAATTTGTAAGCCAGCGTATCAATTTATTGCCATAATTTCAAGGGAAGACAGGAAGTTTATGTGGTTCCTGTGAAAAAGAAGGGCATTATACCGGATTCGCGGTCGGCTGCTCCGGCGGCCTCGATCGGCGCGGAACCTGGTGTATGCTGTGATGAGGGATGGTATGTGATGACGAAAACCCACTCGCGGTGTCTTATCGTTGCCCTGTCTTTCCTGTTCCTGCTGTCGGGTGTAGCGGCGGCCGCGCAAGAGAAGACCGTGTCTGAGCCAAACGCCCTTCACTGGCAGAGCGTTTCGCCCGCGCAGGTGGAGGGGATGGGCTGGCGCGACGGCACAGCGGCGCCGTTCGACCGGCTTCCGGCCCGAGCGGAGCAGACGGTTCCGCCTGCCGTGTGGCGGCTTGCGCGCCACAGCGCGGGCCTGCACTACGACTTCGTGACGGACGCCCCCCGCCTGTCTGTCCGCTGGTCGCTGACAAGCGAGGAGCTTGCGATGCCGCATATGCCGGCCACCGGCGTCAGCGGCGTGGACCTGTACTCCCGCCCGGGGCCGGGCGCGGCGTGGCGCCTCGTCGGGAACGGGCGCCCATCCCAGCAGAACGACAACGTCGCGAACTTCACGCTTACGGGCGAACGTCGGGAATACCGCCTGTACTTCCCGCTCTACAACGGCGTCACGAAGATGGAGGTCGGGCTTCCGGAGGGGCATTCGCTCGCTCCCGCGCCCGGCACCGACGCCACCGCGCGTCGCCCCGTGGTCTTCTACGGCACCTCGATCACGCAGGGCGGGTGCGCCTCGCGCCCCGGCATGGCGTTCCCGAGCATCGTCGGCCGGCAGTTGAACCGGCCCGTCATCAACCTCGGCTTCTCCGGCAACGGCAAGATGGAGATGGCGCTGGCGGACCTGCTGTGCGACCTGAAGCCGTCGGTGATCGTGCTGGACTGCCTGCGGAACATGAGCATCGCGCAGGTGGAGGAGCGGGTCGAGCCGTTCGTGCGCCGCCTGCGGCGGCAGTTCCCCGACACGCCCATCCTTCTGGCGGAGGAGCCGTCGCTCGCGCTCCCGCCGGAGTCCGACCGCGGCAAGATCGTGCGGGAAACCGTGGAGAAGCTGCAAAAGGAGGGCATGACGGGCCTGCACTACCTCCCGATGCGGTACGCGCTGGGCGACGACGGCGAAGGGACGGTGGACACCGTCCACCCGAACGACCTCGGCATGATGCGCATGGCCGAGGCGTTCGTCGCCGGCCTGAAGCCCCTCCTGGCCCCGTAAGGAAAGGGATCGCGGTCCCGTGTCAGAACCGGACCTGGTGATGCGGCGTGAGATGCCGTTCGCAGAGACGCTTCGGCGCACGGCGGCGGCCCTCAACGCTATCGGCAAGCTTAACGAACTCGACGAGCCCGGCCGCCATGTGCTGGGCACCGTGTCTTCGTGGGGCAAGCCCGTCTTCATCGACGTTTACCTGGTTCCGTCGTCCGAAACGGCCACGGAACTCCGCGTTGAGACGGTCGGCCTGACCCTCATGCCGGATGTCGGCGTGGCGAGACGGTTCGAGGACGCCTTCGACAACCTCGACAAGCCAGGATACCGGGCCGACCGGGTCGGGCCGCGCCTGGGGTTCTTCTTCTGAGCCGTGGCGGTTTCAGGCCGCCGGAGTGTCCCCCGCCTCTTAGTCCTGCCAGGCGGCAAGGCGCTGGCGCAGGTGCTTCCGCCCCCGGTTGATGCGCGAGCGGACGGTGCCGACAGGGACGCGGGCGCCTTCGGCGATGGCCTGATAGCTCCTGCCCTCGACGTCGTACAGGAACACCGCTTCCCGGTAGGTTTCGGGCAGTCCCTGTAGCATCTTCAGGATTGCGGCGCGCTCTTCGGAGCGCAGGACGCGCCGTTCCGGGTCCAGGCTCGCGTCCCCGGCGGTACTGCCGCCGCCACCGGGGGCGTTACGCGTCCAGTCTTCATCATAGGACAGAGGGCGGCGGGCCAGCACGTCCGGAGCGCGGAGCCGGTTGCGGAACACGTTGAGCAGCACGGTGTGCAGCCAGCCGCTCACGGTGGCCGTGTTATCCAGTAGGTGCACTCGTGCGTAAGCACGCACCAGGGTTTCCTGTACCAGGTCCTCCGCCTCCGCGTGGTTCCCACTCAGCCGGTAGGCGTAACGCCTCAGGCGCCCCCGGTGCGGTTCGACCATGCGCTCGTACTGTTCCGCTGCTCGTGTGCTGCTCATCGGGTCTCTCCTTTCGTTTCCTTCTCCCGCACGCGCGGGGCGCGGCGTGATCTCCTTTTCCCTCGTTCCCTCGCCGGGCACTCGTACGGGAACTCCTCCCGCTCTCGGGTCTCAGGAGCGGATAAAGGCGAGCAGGTCGGCGTTGAACTCGTCCCGCAGCGTCGTTGCCAGACCGTGCGGCCCGCCCGGGTAGATCTTGAGGGTGGCGTTCGGAACCAGCTTGACGGCCTCCAGGGCGGAGGCGCCGATGGGCACGATCTGGTCATCGTCGCCGTGCGCGATCAGCGTTGGCACGTCGATCTTCTTCAGGTCCTCTGTGAAGTCCGTCTCCGAGAACTGCTTGATGCAGTCCAGCGCGGGCTTGATGCCCGCCATCATCCCCTGCAGCCAGAAGGCGTCGCGCACGCCCTGCGAGACCTTCGCCCCTTCGCGGTTGTAGCCGTAGAACGGCAGCGTCAGGTCCATGAAGAACTGCGACCGGTCGTTGTACGTCCCCGCGCGGATGCCGTCGAAGACTTCGAGGGGCAGACCGCCGGGGTTGTCGTCGGTCTTGAGCATGAGCGGCGGCACCGCGCCCAGCAAGACGACCTTCGCCACGCGAGCCGTTCCGTGCCGGCCGATATATCGGGTGACCTCGCCCCCGCCGGTGGAGTGGCCCACCAGAACCGCGCCGTTCAGGTCCAGGTGCTCAAACAAAGCCGCCAGATCGTCGGCGTAGGTGTCCATGTCGTTGTGGTCCCAGGTCTGGTCGGAGCGGCCGTGGCCGCGCCGGTCGTGGGCGATGACCCGGTAGCCCTGCTCTCCCAGGAACACCATCTGCGCGTCCCAGGCGTCAGCGCACAGCGGCCAGCCGTGCGAGAAGACTACCGGCTGCCCGCTTCGGCTGCCCCAGTCCTTGTAGAAGATCCGCGTCCCATCCTGCGTCGTCAGCGTACTCATGGTCCTGGTTCCTTTCGTGGCCGCCCACCGCTGCCTTTCTCTCTGCGGGCGGTGGCGTCGGGGCTATTATTCCGGGCAGACGTTATCCGCAGCGTTCCGGCGTGGCAGAAAAAGCGTTTCCTCCCCCGAATCTGCTCACTATCCCGACCGAGCGCGCCGCGAGATGCGCGAACGCGAGAGCCGCCCGCCCCCCGGCATGCTTGCCAGCCTTGGGGTCGCCGCACGCGTGGGTACAATGACGGTATGACCTCTCCCACCCCCTTCTTCGGCTTCGATCCGCTTGCGTGCGGCCTTTCCCAACCGCTCTCGGAGGACATCCTGCTGCTCGACCGGATGCTCGGTGATGTACTGCGTGAGCAGGAGAGCGACGAGTTGCTCGAACTCGCCAGGCGCCTGCGGGACGCCACGGCGGAGGACGATGACCCCGCCACCCTGTTCGAGCGACTGCCGGGCCTGCGCAACCCGGAACAGGTGGCGCGCCTGTTGCGCGCCTACACGGTGCTGTTCCAGCTCCTGAACACCGCCGAGCAGAAGGAGATTGTGCGCGTCAATCGCGAGCGGCAGCAGCGCGCGGGGACCGAGCCGCGCCCGGAGTCGATCCGCGATGCCGTGCGTCGCCTCAAGGACGCCGGAATGACCGCCGCCCAGATGCAGGCGCTGCTGGACCGGATCGACATCTGCCCCACCCTCACCGCGCACCCCACCGAGGCCCGCCGCCGCGCGGTGCTGGACAAGCTGCACGACATCGCGGAGGGGCTTTCCGAGCGTGCCCTGCCGATCGGCGCGCCGCTGCTGGATCGCCCTCTCTCGAACCTGGGGATGGCGGAGGAGAGCCTGCGGCGCGCTCTGATCGAGTTGTGGCAGACCGATGAGTTGCGTGCCAGCCCGATCACGGTCCCGGAGGAGGCGCGCAACGCCCTGTACTTCTTCGAGCGCAGTATCATGGACGTGGTCGCGTGGCTGCACGCCGACCTGCACGACGCCCTCGCGGACGCCTACCCCGGCGAGACGTTTGTCATCCCCCCGTTCCTGACCTACCGGTCGTGGGTCGGCGGGGACCGGGACGGCAACCCGAACGTCACCCCGGAGGTCACCTGGCGTACGCTTCTGGAGCACCGACGTATCGTGCTGGAGTTCTACGTCGAGCGGGTAGACGTTCTGCGCCGCGAACTGACCCTCGGCCTGACGCATGTGGACCCGGACAGCGCCCTGCTGGAGTCGCTCGGCCGGGACCGGGCGGAGGTGCCCCTGCCCGAGGAGCGGCTGCGCCGCTATGCCGCCGAACCCTACGTCCTGAAGCTGCTCTTCATGCACGAGCGCCTTCAGGCCGCCCTGCGCGCCCTGAAGACCCTCTCCGCACCGGACTCCGAGTATGACCTGGCTCCGCTGGATGAGCCCTACGCGTACGTTCACAGTGACGCATTCGTAGCGGACCTGGAGGTGGTGGCGGACGCCCTGCGGCACAGCCGCGCCGCGCACCTGGCGAACACCGGTCCTCTGGCCGCGCTGCTGGTGCAGGCGCGCACATTCGGCTTCCACCTGGCCGCTCTCGACATCCGGCAGCACAGCGACGAACACGCCCGCGCGCTGGAGGAGGTGTTCGCGCTGGCGGGGGTGCTGCCGCCGGATGGCCCCTCCTACCGGGACCTGCCCGAGGCGGAAAAGGTCGCGCTCCTGGTGCGCGAGCTGCGCAACCCGCGCCCTCTGCTCCCGCGCGAGGCCGCCGTCTCCGAAGAAACGCGGAACGTCCTGCGCGTCTTCGACGTGGTGCGCGCAGCCCGCCGCCACCTCTCCGACCAGTCCGTGGTGGCCTACATCATCAGCATGACGCACGAGGTCTCGGACGTGCTGGAGCCACTACTACTGGCCAAGGACGCGGGACTGGCGCGCTGGACGGCGGACGGGGCATGGGAGAGCGAACTCGACATCGTCCCGCTGCTGGAGACCATTGACGACCTGGCGCGCTGCGACACGCTCCTGCGCGCGCTCTTCGCCAGCGAGATGTATCGCCATCAGATCCGGGCGCGCGGCGAGTTCCAGGAGATCATGCTCGGCTACTCCGACTCCAGCAAGGACGGCGGGTTCCTGGCGGCGAACTGGTCGCTCCACGACACGCAGGCGCGGCTCGCGGCAGCGTTCCGGGAGGCCGGGGTTGGCCTGCGCTTCTTCCATGGGCGCGGCGGCACGGTCGGGCGCGGCGGCGGGCGCGCCAACCGCGCCATCCTCTCGCAGCCGACCGGGGCGTTCGAGGGCCGCATCCGCTTCACCGAGCAGGGCGAGGTCATCTCCTTCCGCTATGGCCTGCCGCCGATCGCGCACCGCCACCTGGAGCAGATCGTGGGCGCCACCCTTATGGCCGCCGCCCCGGTGCCCGTGTCGGGCGGTTTGCGGGCAGAGGAGACCTGGCAGGACGCCCTCCGGGAGATGGCGGAGCGCTCGCGCGCCTTCTACCGCGCCATGGTCCACGACGACCCGGACTTCTGGGTCTTCTACGCGCAGGCGACCCCCATCCGCCACATCAGCCGCCTGCCCATCGCGTCGCGCCCGGTGTCGCGCTCCGGCAAGCGCCTTTCCAGCGTGGACGACCTGCGGGCCATCCCCTGGGTCTTCGCGTGGGTGCAGAGCCGCTATGTCATTCCCGGCTGGTTCGGCCTGGGAGCCGCTCTGGAGGGGTTCCTGACAGGCGCGGACGGGACTGAGGACCCCGACCGTGTCGCGATGCTCCAGACCATGTACCGGGACTGGCTGTTCTTCCGCACCGTCATCGACAACGCCCAGTTGGAGCTCATCCGCGCGCACCTGCCCACCGCGCGCTACTACGCCCGGCGTAGCGAGGTGGGAGACACGTTCCACGCCCTGATTGAAGAGGAGCACGCGCGCACGGTCCGCACCGTGCTGCGGGTGACGGATCAGGAGGCTCTGCTCGGACACGCGCGGGCGGTCCGCAGCACGGTGGACCTGCGCAACCCGGCGGTGGTTCCGCTCTCGATGCTCCAGGTCGCCCTGATGGACACCCTGAAGGACACCCCGGACGACTCCGCCGAGGCGGCTCCCTGGCGCGAGGCGATCCTGCTCTCCATCACCGGCATCGCCGCCGCCATGCAGAGCACCGGGTAAAGGAGGAAGGCACTGAGGGGGCGCCGCTCGACGACGCTCCCTCTGCGCCCCTTTCGGATTGCCGGCACTCGGCAGAATTGCCCCGCCCGCTATAAAGAGACTTTATCGATACAGACGTTCGATGCCTTAGCGGCACCGCCGCCGGCATACAAGCCACTTGGCTGGAAAATCTACTCTGTAGCCAGTCAAATACGCGAGATAGCCCCCTGGACAGTAATGCTTGACGAGTGGCAAAAACCCTCCCGGGCATGATATTATAGATTCATAGTCGAGTTGAGCGACCTCACAAAGCGCGGGGGAGCCAACAGAACCCAGGATAAACGACCTGCCGCTGGAGCAGAGTCGTTTTTTTTGTTATCTGGCAGTCGTGACGCCATGCCCTTTGCCTTCCCCGAGCAGATCGAGACGGAACGCCTTATCCTGCGCCCACCGCGCCCCGGCGACGGCGCGGAGGTGAACGCTGCTATCCGCGAGACCTTCGACCAGCTGCACCGCTGGATGGAGTGGGCGGAGCGCGTGCCCACCCCGCAGCAGACTGAGGAAAACCGCATCCGCGCCCGCGAACGGTACCTGCAGGGCGAAGATTACTCCGTGCAGGGCTACCTCAAGGGGGACGGAACTCTGGCGCTGCTGGCAGGACTGCACCCCCGCAGCGCCGACATGAGCGTGCTGGAGATCGGCTACTGGTGCCGCGCCTCCTGCCAGGGGCACGGCTACGTCACTGAGGCGGTGCGCGCTCTGACCCGCACCGCTTTTGCCGATCTCCGCATCCGCCGCGTGGAGATACGCTGCGACGCCCGGAACGCGCCGAGTCGCGCCGTGGCGGAGCGCGCCGGCTACCCCCTCGACTTTGTCCTTCCCGGCGACCCGGCCGCCCCCGACGGCTCCCCCCGCGACACCTGCGTCTACGCGCTGACCCGCGAGCAGTTCGCTGCCCTTGCCACCCCGCCCGCCTGAATGCTCCCGGCAACTTTTTGGCGGGTCACGGTTCGCAGAAGGTAGGAGGTTCACGTGCTATGACGCCCCGCTGCCGCCCACTCCTGCTGCTCCCTGCACTCCTGCTGCTCGGCTGCCCCACCGCCTGCACATCCGTGCATGCGCCCGAAGACCGGGCACACGTCGCGCGGCCGGACTGGAACGCGGCGGACCACCACCGACAGGCAACGGACCTGCTGAGGCAGGGGAAAGACTATAGCCGCGCCATCGCCCACGCACGGGAGGCCGTGCGCCAACAACCGGAGAACCGGGAGTATCAACGGGCGCTCGGGGCCGCCTGCGCCAGCCGCGCGGCCTCGCTGGCGTATGCCTATCAATGGACCTACGGACTGGAGCAGGCCCGCAAAGACTACCCCGAGGAACTCGCGGAGTGGCAGGCAAAAAAGGCCGAGGCAGAGCAGAACGGCGAGACATTTCTGGATTCGCCGCCCGACCAGCCCCCCGTCGGGCTGGTGCTGAAGACCAAGGACGATGGCAAGCCTTTCACCCTTTCCGCGCAGCAAGTCGAGAAAGAGGTCGTTCGCCTGAGTGTGGACGCGCTCCAAGCGTTCGGCAGAGCCGTCGCCCTCTCGACGACGCCTCCGGAAAAGGCCGACGCACAATATCAGCGGGGGTGGGCCCTCCTTCTGCTGCGCTACCATCTGGCAAGTCTGGACCAAATCAAGGCGCAGAAGCAGGGAATGGATGTGCGCTTCAAATCCGAAGACGACCTGCCCTCCCCGGTGCGCGATGAGGTGGTTCGGGAAGCGAAGTCGGGGCCGATAACCGTTTCCGCCGCGCGGCAGGCGTTCGAGGAAGCTACCCGATGGGCGCCGGATAGCGCACGTTACTGGGAGTCGCTCGGCTGCGCCCTTCATGGCTTCTATCCGGATGACGGAAGGGGCCTCTTAGTCGAAGCGCTCGCGCAAAAAGACGATGCTGCCAACGCCGCCTGGCTCGCCGCGCTGGAGCGTGATCCCTCCAACGCTGCGCTCTGGTACAAAGTCGCCGAGCGGACGGAACGCCAGCGGGCTCGCCGGTACTTCCAGAAGGCAGCGGAGGCTGACCCGACGAACGCCGCGCCCCTGTACCGCATGGCGGCTCTGGACTTCGAGGACGCTCCTTACCAGAACCTGTACCAGGCCCGCACCCGCAAGAGCTACGACGCGGCGCCGGGCCGGGTGGCGGAGAGGGAGGCCCGCTCCCCCGCGGCTCAAAAAGCGGCGCAGCAGGCGCTGGAGGCGGTTCTGCGGGGCAACGGCCGTGCGGTGTATCGCTATCCCTACTACCGCCCCCCAGTCCCCGAACTCCTCGCGGGAGCATGGGATAATTGCACGACGCCGTCCTTTAACTTCCCCTCGCAAAACAGTAGCATGCGTGCTCTGGCCCGAAATCTCTGCGGATACGCCTACTCGCTCGCGGAACAGGGAAACCAAACGGCTGCCGAACGCGTTCTCCAGGCAGACCTGGAGGTGGCAGCGAAGATGATGGCCGACTGGCCCCTGCGCGATATTACCCGGGGCGGCTTCGAACTCATCACTCACATGACGGGCTTCGCCGTTGCCATCACCGCGCACGACGCACGACGCGACATCTACCTGAAGGCAGGCGACGTTCCCTCCTTAAAGTCTGTTATGCACTTGGTGTGTTGAAATGTGATATAGGGGCCGCATGGCCCGAAAGATATATCCCAGTGATGTTTCCGACGACGAGTGGGCCTTCGTCGCGCCGTACCTGACTCTGATGAGCGAAGAGGCCCCGCAGCGCAAGTACCTCCTTCGCGACCTGTTCGACGCTCTGCGCTGGATGGTCCGGGCGGGAGCGGCCTGGCGGATGCTCCCGGGCGACTTTCCCCCGTGGGAAGCGGTCTATCAGCAAACGTAGAGGTGGATCAAGGCCCAGTGCTTCGAGGCGATGGTGCACGACCTGCGCGAGACGCTTCGCGTGGCGCAGGGGCGGGCGGCGACACCGAGCGCGGCGATCCTGGACAGCCGGACGCTTCGCTCCACGCCCGAGAGCGGGGCGCGAGCCGGATACGACGGGCACAAGCGGACCAAGGGCAGCAAAGTCCACGTCGCGGTGGATACCCTGGGCAACTTGCTGGCTCTTGTCGTCACTGCCGCAAACGAGCAGGACCGGGCGCAGGTGGCGGAGTTAGCCAAGGCGGTTCAAGAAGCGACCGGCCAAGGTGTCGAACTTGCCTTCGTGGACCAGGGCTACACAGGCAACAACCCGGCGCAGGCCGCCAAAGAGCAGGGCATCGACCTGTGCGTGGTCAAGTTGGAGCAGGCCAAGCGCGGGTTCGTCCTGCTGCCGCGTCGCTGGGTGGTGGAACGCGGTTTCGCCTGGGCGAGTCGGTTCCGCCGACTCGCCCGCGACTACGAACGGCTGCCAGGGACGCTGGCGGGGATGCATTTTTTTGCCTTCGCCACCCTGATGCTCGCTCAAGCCGTAGGGCATATCATAAACTCAGCCGCGTAGTGCATAACAGGCTTTAGAGAAAGCGGTAGCCGAGAGAGCTGCGTTCGTGAAGCGGTACAACGCCTGGCGTGATGCCTACAGGGCCGCCGCGAAAAGCGAGAGCATCTATACGACCTCGTATTGAGCGAGATGCTGTCAGTTCCGGCCCGGTCAGCGGTTCAACACGGAGGAGATTATGGTCATGAAAACCACCCGCCGGGACGCTCTTCTTCGGCTGCCCTCGCTCGCGCTGCTGGCGAGTGGTCTGCTGCGCGCCAGCGACGTCGCCGGGGCGCAGCAGGCAGCGCCGCCGGACTCACCCTCGCCCGTGGCGGCGCCGGATTGGACGGCGGAGGACCACTACCGCTACGCCGTGCGCTCGCTGAACCGCGGCCTTGCGTTCGCCCGCGCGATCGAGCACCTGAAGGAGGCGGTACGCCTCGCGCCCGAGAACCCGGACTACCACCGGGCGCTCGGCTGCGCCTGCGCCGACCGCTTCGCCTCGCTCCGCTACGCCTCGCTCTGGGCGGGTATGCTGGCAAACTACCGCGAGAGCTACCCGGGAGCGCGGTCGGAGTGGGAGCGAGAGAAGGCAAAGGCGGAGAAGGCGGGAAAGCCGTTTACTGTCGAACCCCCGGTGGTGCCGCCCGCCGGGGCGATCCCCACCAGGGACGACGATAAACCGTTCACGCTGGACAGCGCGGCCCTGGCGGAGCAGACACAGCGGCTCAGCGTCGATTCCCTGCGCGCCTTCGACCGGGCGGTGGCGCTCGCGAAGACGCCCGCGGCGCGGGCGGAGGCGCACTACGCCCGGGGCTGGGGCCTCCTCCTGATGGCGCAGCACGGCCCGCTGCCGGCCCCGGCGGACCGCAGCAGCACAGCCGGCGGCGGGGAGTGGGACGCGGTCGAAGAAGCGCGGGACGCCTTCCGGGAGGCGGTGACGCTTGCGCCTGAGGTCGCCGCGTACTGGGAGTCGCTCGCGTGGGCGCTCACCCGGGTCGACATGCGCCGGGAAGAGGAGGACGAGCCGGAGCCCGCCCCGGCGAAGCCGAAGAGGCAGGAAACGCCGCTCGACGCGATCACCGCCGAGGAGGCATTCCACGCCGCCCTGCACCGCGACCCGAAGAACGCGCCCCTGTGGCATAAATTGGCCAGGGAGGCCGCCGCCCAACTGGGCATGCGCCAGATTCTCGATTCTATGCTTCAGGAAGACGGAGAGGCGGAGGCGACCGCTCAGGATCTGGAAGAGGATGCGCGCAACCTGCGCCTTGCCCTGGACTGGTTCGCCCGGGCAGCGAAGGCGGACCCGGCGAACGCCGTGCCGCACTACGAGACCGCCCGGCTGATGGTAAAGGGACTCCCCTTTACGGCTCTTTTCCACGAGATGACGCGCCCCACGGACCAGGGCGCGAAGCGCAAGAAGTGGGAGACAGAGGCCAGGAAAGAAGATGCCCTGCGGGCCGCGCACGAGGCCGTGGCCGCTGTGGAGCGGGGGAACGCTGCCGCGGCGCGCTACGCTACCGTGCTCTACGTGCCCCCGGTCCCGAACATGATAGCGAAGGCGTGGGGCTATGTGGTAGATGTCGCGGAACTGGACCTCCGGCCCGTGGGCCAGGAGCGCGAACTGGCACGCGCGCTCGCCGCCTACGCCCGGGACCGGGCGCGCTCGGGCGACAGGGCCGAGGCGATGCGCGCCCTGCGGGCCGTGCGCGGCATGGGGGAGAAGATGATGGGCGACTGGCCCCTGCGCGACAGCGGTCGCTTCACCGGCGAAGTCATGAACGCAGCCCTGGGCCGCGCGGTCTTCGCGACGGCGCAGGAGGCGCTGATCGCGATCTGCCGCGAGGCGGGCGACGCGCCGAGCCTGGCGCGGGCGGAGGCGGAGAAGGCCGCCTTCCGCGCGCGCACCGATGCCTGGCGCGAGGCGTACAAGGCCGCGACGGCGACCCGAGACACGTTCCTGGAGTTATACTGAGCCGCCTCCCCCGCCGGTCCCGGCCGGCGGGGGAGCGGCGGGTCTTCTTCTACCGCGGCTTCTGCGCGCCTTTAACGGGGGCGAGGCGCAGTTCTCGGCGGAGGAAGCGGGCGCCCGGCTGCCTCCGCGCCGCGGCCAGTTCGGCGGCGGTCGCGTCGTGGGCGGTGGTGCCCTCAGCGCCGGAGGACATCGATACCCCGGGCGGGAACTTCTTGCCCGCGGGCACCGGGACCGCGACGGCTTCCACCACGAACGTCAGCCGCTCCGGCTTTCCGCCCGAACGACGGAAGCGCCATTGGTACTCCGCCGTGCTCACCTCGTACGCGTACGGGCGTCCGAGCGCCAGGCTTCCGCGCCTCACGGACACGGACTTCGGCCCCTGCCCAACTTCGGCTACTACCGCCGCGGGGGCGGGTTTGCCGTCCTCGCCGACGACCCACCCGCGCAGATGCCACTCGTAGCGCCCCTTTCCGGTCAGGCAGCGCGCCTCCACGTCGATTACGTCCGGCGCGGTGCCCTCCACCCGCCGCACCTCCAGACGCGGGGAAGGTATCCGCCTCTTCGCGGCCTCCTTCGCGTGATGGACCTTGTCCGGGGGGATGTTTTCGGCGGATTGGCGGCCCTCAGACGTCCCGGGCGTGACGCAGACCGAGAGCAGGACCGCCGCGGCTGTCGCCGTCAGCGGGAGAAGGCGCGGGAGAGTACGGGTAGGTGAGCGCTTCATGGGAGTATCTCCTGACGTTTTTCGGTCGTTCGCCCCTATTATGACGCAGTCCATCTCATAAAAACACCGTGGTCACCAAAAAGAGCCACGGGCGGGTTTCGGGAACCGAGAAACCCCGGGCGGCTTCTATAGCGTAGTAAGTGAAAAGCGTTACAGGTGCATTTTGCCGGGGTCGGGACCGCACATGGCGTTTTCGGCCCCAATCGGGGTATAGTAAAACCTCCAAAGCGGTGACAAAAGTCGCCGCCCCGTGAAGGGACCGGACCGTAAGATTATGTCGATGAAGTCAATCGTACCGGGGATCGTGATCGGGGCCACGCTCGCCGGGGCCGCTGCCTGGTATCTCCAGCCGAAGCGGGAGCCGCTGATCCCCGACCTCACGCCGCTGGTCGCTTCCCGGCAACAGGTAAGTCTCACCCCCTCCCCCCGGGCGGGCAGCAGCAACACCGCGGCCGCCAAGATACGCCCCGGCACGGTCAGCGCGGACGACATGGCCCGCATCGCCCGAGTCACCGCCACGCTACTGGAAAAGAGCCACTATGCCCGCAAGGAGCTGAACGACACCGTCTCGGAGCAGTTGTTCGAGCAGTTCCTGAAGACGCTGGACCCGCAGCGGCTGTACTTCCTGGAATCGGATATCCGCGAGTTCGCGCCTTTGCGCACCGAGCTGGACGACCAGATCAAGAACGGGGATACGTCCGCGGCGAATACCATCTTTGCCCGCCTGCTGGAGCGCTATGAGCAGAACAACGCCTATGTCCAGTCGCTGCTGAAGGACACGAGCGCGTTCACCTTCACCAGCCAGGAGACGGTCCTGGTAAACCGGGAGAACGCCGCGCGCCCCGCGGACCTGGACGAGGCGAAGGCCCTCTGGAAGCAGCGGCTGCGCTCGGAGTACCTGACGGAGAAGCTGAACAAGAAGAAGCCGGCCGAGATCGCCAGCGACCTGACGCGCCGCTACCAGCGGAACCTGCGTGATCTGAAGGAGATGGACGGCGACGATCTGTTCGAGCTGTTCCTGACGACGCTCGCGCACGTCTACGACCCCCACACCGACTACTTCGGGAAGGCGACCGCCGAGAACTTCAGCATTAGCATGAAGCTCTCGCTGTTCGGCATCGGCGCGCGGCTCAAGGAAGAGGACGGCTACACCGTCATCGAGGAGCTGACCCCGGGCGGACCGGCAGAGAAGAGCGGCAAGCTGCACCCCGGCGACAAGATTGTGGCTGTGGCCCAGGGCAACAGCAACGAGAAGCCGGTGGATGTAGTCGACATGAAGGTGACCAAGGTCGTGGAGTACATCCGCGGCCCGAAGGGCAGCGTGGTCAAGCTGACCGTGGTCCCGGCGAACGCCGTCGACAACTCGCAGCGCGTGGTCATTACTCTGGTGCGCGACGAGATTAAGCTCGACGACCAGGCTGCCAAGGCGCGCCTGATCGAAGCGCCCGGCCCGGACGGCAGCACGGTCCGCCTCGGCGTGATCGCCCTGCCGGCGTTCTACCAGGACCCGGAGAAGGGCAAGAGCGCGACCGCGGATGTGGCGGTGCTACTGGAGAAGCTAAAGCAGGAGAAGGTGGACGGCGTCATCCTCGACCTGCGCAACAACGGCGGCGGCTCCCTGCCGGAGGCCATCGGCATTACCGGACTGTTCATCCCCAAGGGACCGGTTGTGCAGGTGCGCAACCCGGATGGCTCGCTTGAGGTGAACAGCGACAAGAACCCGGCGGTGGCGTACGACGGCCCGCTGGTAGTCCTGGTCAACCGCCTGTCGGCGTCGGCGTCGGAGATCGTCGCCGGGGCACTGCAGGACTACAACCGCGCGCTCCTGGTGGGCGATCCGTCCAGCTTCGGCAAGGGCACCGTGCAGGCGCTTCTGAACCTGGGGCAGATCATGGACCGGGCTGGCCTCGGCACCGAGAGCGACCCGGGCCAGCTTAAGCTGACCATCCAGAAGTACTACCGCGCGACGGGCTCCTCGGTGCAGTTGAAGGGTGTGGAGCCGGACATCGTCCTGCCCTCGATCAGCAGCCTGGTCAAGTACAGCGAGGGGTCTCAGGACAACCCGCTGCCCTGGGACACGGTCAAGAGCGCGACGTTCACCAAGCAGAGCCGGGTGACGTCGTTCCTGCCGGAGCTAAAGCAGCGCTCCGCGGCCCGCGTGTCGGCGAACAAGGACTTCGCCTACATCCTGTCCCAGACCGAGCGGATCAAGAAGCTGGAAGAGCGGAAGGTCGTCTCGCTCAACGAGCAGGAGCGGCTTAAGGAGCGGCAGGAGCTTGAGGCTCAGCAGAAGGCGCGGGAGAAGGAGCTGCTGGCCCGCCCCGTCCCGAAGCTGAAGGTCTACCCGCTGACCCTGAAGGACGCGGCGAAGCCCGGCCTGCCCGCGCCGCTGACCGCCGCACAGCTCAAGAACGGCGAAAAGGCGGACCCGGCGGCGGAGGCCGCATCGGACGAGGGCGAGGAGGGTACGCTCCGGCGGCGGATTCCGGAACCGGACGTGGTTCTGGAGGAGTCGCAGCACATTCTCAGCGACTACATCGCGCTCCTCAAGAAGCAGGGCGGCGCTAAGGGCGCCTCGGTGGCGCAGCGCCCGTAAAAGAGGCCCCGCTGTGATTGGGCGTTGACACTTACGGCCCCGGCCCGCCAAAAGGCGGACCGGGGCTTTTGCCTTGCCTCCCCTTCCGTGCAGGGCGTGCGGCCATAAAAATCAGGGAGCGTCCACAACACGATGAAACGAATCGGTATCCTCACCGCCGGCGGGGACACGCCCGCCCTCAATGCGACAATCCACGGCGTAGTCACCCGGGCCAACCAGCTCCGGATGGAAGTCATGGGCCTGATTAAGGGCTACAACAGCCTGGCCAATCCGCGCGTGCCCCATGTCCACCTGAACCCTCTCTTCCAACCGATCCCGGAGTTGGACGCCGCCCACGGCGGCACGCTGCTGGGCTCATCTCGCGATTACGTGGACCCGAACAACTCGGAGGCCATTCGGAGCATCGCGCAGCGGTTGGAGCACCTGAAGATCGAGGGGCTCATCTGCGTCGGCGGGGACGGCACCCTGAACGGTCTGCAACCGCTCGCAGAGCACCTGCCCGTGGTGCTGGCGCCCAAGACCATCGACAACGACCTGGGGCTGAACTACGAGGGGGAGCCCAACGACTGGGCGCGCGTGCCGGATGACACGCGCCCGACGGGGTTCCGCTATGAGAAGCGGCCGTGCGCCACTATCTTCCACCTGGAAAACATGGTGAACTTCGTGACCCCCGGCTACGCCACCTCGGTCTTTGTCACGTCGCAGGACGTGCAGCGGGTGCGTACGACGGCGGAAAGCCACCGGCGCATCGCCATCGTCGAGGTCATGGGGCGCGGCTCGGGCTACATCCCGCTTGGCACGGCCTACGGGCGGCCCGATATCATCCTGGTCCCGGAGCAGTCCATCGACCTACCGCGCATCGTGGACCGCATCCACACCCTCTACGACCTCCAGAAGAACGTGGTGATCGTCTGCGGCGAGGGCATCACCGACGCTGAGGGGAATGTCCTGGGCGATCAGGGCTTCACGGACCCGGCGGGGAACCGCATCCTGAGCGGCGCGGCGGACGCGCTGCGCTCGCTGCTGATTGAGGCGCTGGGCGACGAGATGTTCCGCAGCGCGCGCCGCGGCGAGAGCGCCCGGGAGGCGATCTTCACCCGCAAAGCCGGCCACACCCAGCGTGGCGGGCGCCCCATCCACTTCGACCGGTTCTACGCGGCACTTCTGGGCGGCAAGGCCGTGGATCTGCTGCGCGAGGGCTACAACAATCGGGCCGCGATTCTCCAGTGGAATCCGAAGAGCGGCTTCTACGTGGACAGCTACGACGCCAACCGCTTCCGCGACCGCTGGGGCCTCATCCACGCCCGGCGGATGCACCCCTCGTTCTACGATGCGGAGCATATGCGCCCGTCGCAGGTCGGCATTGACTACCTGCTGCCCATCTTCACCAACGCCCTGAGCGAGTCGGACCTGGAGTATATCCACCAGACCACCTTCGCCGCCGGGAATCTGACCCAGCCGTACCACTCGCCCAATACGGACGTCGCCAAGCGCATCCGCTACCTCGACACCCGAACCACCAACTGATCGGCGACGGATCGCCCCAGAACGCCGCCGCCCCCGCCCGGAGGACCCGGACGGGGGCGGCACTCTATGGCGATGCGGCTAGGCGGACGGGGCGGCTTCCCGGGGCTTTTGCGCCTCGGGTCTCGCCCAACGCGGCGGCAGGGCGCATTCAAGCATCGCACACTCCTGCCGAATCTGGCGCCGCGCTGAGGGTCGTACCCGTCTGCCTCCCACGAAGGCGCACGGGCGGCGACGGCGCGTTCCTCCGGGAGACGCAGCCAGCCCGCCCGCGCGCCCCCGGGTAAGGCGGCTCACGGCGCCGGCTTCTCGGGCGCCGCGCCCGATGCCGCGTCCGCGGGGGACGTCGCCGCGGGGGAAGCGGCCGACTCCACCGGGGTCGCCGCTGCCCCTTCCGTGGTCCGCGGTGCGGGCGCAGGGGTCGGTTCCACCCCGTCCACCGAGTTCTTGAACTCCCGGATACCCTGCCCCAGCCCCCGCATAAGTTCCGGCACCTTGGCGCCGCCGAAGAGGAGGATCACGAGTCCCCCAATGATGAGGAGTTCCTGGGTGCCAAAGCCGTAGGCGAATGTGACTGTCATGCTGGTTTCCCCGCACCCGGGGCGCCGACGGGCCACCCGGATGCTGCGGCATTGCCGCGGTCAGGTCGGCCCGGGGCGAGCCGACATGGATCAGGCTACGTTGAAAAGCGCGAGCAAGGAAGAAGAGCACGCAGGGGGGCCGCGGCGGCTCAGAGGAAAGACGGCCGGGCGCGCGGCGCAGGGCCACGGCGCCGGGAGAGGCGGCAGAGAGGATACCCGGGTCCACACGCGGGGCGGGAAGTTCTGGACCGCGTACGCTGCCAGGGGCGTCTCCCCTGCCGGGTCGTCTTCCGTGCGGGGGGAAGACGGGAGCAGGCCCGCCGGCACGCCACCAGGCCGGGCGCGGTTCGCGGCGTGTGTGGCATCGTCCCGACGTAAACGGGTAAGGAAGGTCGCCTCCCGGAACTCCCCCCGTCCGTTGTTGAGCCAGAGGGCTGCCGCGGGTGCGGCAGGGGCCGCGGCTCGCGTCCAGGCGCCCTTCCAGGACGGCGACGGGCTCAGAAGCGCGAGGAGGTCCACATCGCCATCCCCATCCACATCGCGGGGGATGAAGTGTGCCGAGGCGGCCCTGTCGTCCAGGGTGATCCACGTCCGCCCGCCGCGGCTGAGTTCGAGGCGGACGGCGTTACGGGGCGCCGTTCCATGCACGCCCGGAAGGCCCCGGCCCTCAGGGACGAGGCGATCCGTGGTATGATCCCCGTCGAAATCGGCCAGAACGGCCCCCGCCCGCGCCGGTGTCCCGCCCCAGGCAGAGATGCCTACTTGAGCCGCGGGCCCAAGGACGACTCCTCGAAACGCTATCTCCTGCTCCCCAGCGTGGCCACTTCCCTCCAGGGAAAGAACCGTCAGAACCAGGAGAGTCAGGAATGCTGTCGCACTCCGTCTCACATCATAGAGTATACAGGACTCACGCCCGTCTCCCGCGGCGCAGCAAGGGCGTCGGTAGACGCACGGCGGGGAACTGTGCTACAATCGCCGGTGCGGACAGAACCGAGACACCGTCCGCGGTGAAGAGGAGAGGCAGTGCGCGTTCTGATGCTTTCCTGGGAGTACCCTCCCATGCGCGTAGGCGGCATCGCCGCCGCCCTGGAAGGGTTGGCTCCCGCCCTCGCCCGCGCGGGCGTCGAGGTCCATGTCGTCACCTGCGGGGCGTCCGGCGGCGCGCCGGACGAGGAGGAGGCTCCCGGCCTGTTCATCCACCGGGTCAATGTGGACCAGCAGACCAACGACTTCCTTCACTGGGTCCATGTCCTCAACGAGCAGATGGACCGCCGCGCCGAGGCGCTGATACAGGAGTGGACCGCCGAAGAGCAGGGGGCGGCGACTCGCACCCCCATCGTGCTGCACGTCCATGACTGGCTCGGCCTCTTCGCGGGCAAGGGGCTCAAGTACCGCCATAACCTGCCCCTGCTCTCCACCATCCACGCCACAGAGTTCGGACGCAACAACGGCATTCACAACGATCTGCAGGCGTATATCAACCACTGCGAGTGGGAGCTTCAGTGGGAGTCGTGGCGGGTGATCGTCTGCTCGGCGTTCATGCGCGGCGAGGTGATGTACGCACTGTCCACCCCCTACGACAAGCTGGATGTCATCTACAACGGCGTGGATCCCAGCGTCTACGAGTTCCCCTTCCCCGACGAGGAGCGGGCGACGTTCCGTGGCCGCTTCTGCGCGCCGAACGAGAAGATCGTCTACTTCATCGGGCGCATGGTGCGCGAAAAGGGCGCCCAGGTTCTGATCGAGGCGTGGCCGCATGTCCTGGCCGGGTACCACGACGCCAAGCTCGTGATCGCGGGCGGCGGCTACCGGGCGCACCTGGAGCAGCGTGCGGCGGAACTCGGCATCTCGAACAAAGTGTACTTTACGGGGCGCGTCTCCGACGAAGACCGCGACCGCCTGTACCGCGTGGCCGACGTGGGCGTGTACCCCTCGCTCTATGAGCCCTTCGGCATCGTGGCACTGGAGGCGATGGCGGCCCGGGTGCCTGTGGTGGTGAGCGAAGCGGGCGGACTCGCGGAGGTGGTGGAGCACGACGTCACCGGCACCACGACCCTGGTCGAGAACCCGCAGTCCCTCGCCTGGGGCATCCTGCGCGTCTTGAAGGAGCCCGGGTTCGCCCGCTGGATGGCCGATGCCGCCTATGAGCGCGTACGCACGGTCTTCAACTGGGACCGCATCGCCGAGCAGACGCGCGATGTCTACCACCGGGTCTGGAGCGAGTACATCGCCAGTGACTGGGTGAAGGGCAGCGCCCTGTTTGCGGACTGGCAGCAGAAGCAGGCGGAGCTAGAGGCGCAGCCGGCGGCGGTAAAGCCCAGGGCTCCGCGCGCGAAGAGGGCCGCGAAGCCGGCTTCCACGGCCGCCGCTGAAGAGGCCGCGGCTGTCACCCCCGAAGACGCCCCCGCCACGGAGCAGCCTGCGAAGAGGAAGCCCCAGAAGCCGGTACGGACGCCCCGGGTCGAGGAATAGCACCGAGGAGGGTCCCGATGCAGGGATTCAGCAGAACGCGCGGCGGGAGTGTCGGAGCAGCAGCAGCAGCGTCGGCGGCGGCGCTGGTGACTCTGGCGGGGACGCTGGGGGCCGGACCGGCACGGGCGGACGTGACGCTGCCCCGCCTGATCTCGGACGGCATGGTGCTCCAGCAGAAGGCGCCCGTGCGCCTGTGGGGCACCGCTACGCCGGGAGAGCAGGTGACGGTAAGCCTGCAGAACAAAAGCGCCCGAGTGGCCGCGGACACCGACGGCTACTGGCAGGTGACGCTCAAGGACCTGAGCCCCGGAGGCCCCTTTACGCTCACCATCAAAGGCAACAACACCATCCAGGTGAAGGATGTCCTGGTGGGCGAGGTGTGGGTCTGCTCCGGGCAGTCCAATATGGAGTGGCCCCTTGCAGCGGCGGAGAACGGTCCCGCGGAGGCCGCCGCGGCCAACGACCCGCAGCTTCGCATGTTCACCGTCGCCAAGCAGATCGCCGCGGAGCCGCAGGAGGATGTTCTGGCGGGCCGCTGGGAGTCCGCAACTCCGCAGACGGCGGGCGCCTTCTCTGCCGTGGGCTACTACTTTGCGAAGGCGCTGCGCGCCTCCCGTAAGGTCCCGATCGGGATGATCCACACGTCCTGGGGCGGGACGCGCATCGAGGCGTGGACGCGCAAAGACGTGCTGCTGGCAGCGAAGATTCCCGCCAGCGAGTTCGATGTCTACCAGCAGTTCACCGAGGACGCGAAGGCGCGCTATGAGAAGCAGGTGGCCGCCTACCGCGCCGCCGGCGCGCCGACGGACTCCTTCGAAGACCCCGGCGTACGCCCCGAGGCGCAGGCATGGTCCGGCGCGGACGCTGACCTGTCCTCATGGGCCGCGGTCCGGATGCCGACCACATTCGAGCGGTCGGGCGCCGAGGATATCGAGGCCGTGGACGGCGGGGTGTGGTTTGCGCGCGACATCGATGTACCTGCGGAGGCGGCGGGCAAAGCGGCAACGCTGACCCTCGGCGCCATCGACGATACGGACACAACCTTCCTCAACGGGGTGCAGGTCGGCACGACAGGGCTGGAGACGCCTCGGTCGTGGGAGACCCCGCGGCGCTACACGATCCCGGCAGGCACCCTGAAGGCGGGCCGAAATCGGATCACCGTGCGCGTCTGGGATAACCAGGGCGACGGCGGCTTTACCGGTCAGGCCGACACGCTGGCGCTGTCCATCGAGGGCGGGCCGACGATTCCGCTGGCGGGAGAGTGGCGCTACCGCCCCGAGGCGACGCGCCCGAGCCTGCCCAGCGCCCCCGCCGGCTTCTCGCAAAATACGGCGTCCGTGCTCTACAACGGTATGCTCGCCCCGCTCACGAACTATGCCATCAAGGGCGCGATCTGGTACCAGGGTGAGAGCAATGCGGGAGAGCCGCAGAAGTACCAGCGCCTGATGCCGGCTCTGATCCAGAGCTGGCGTACCGACTTTGGCATCCCCAACTTCCCGTTCTTCATGGTACAACTCGCGCCGTTCAACGCCGACAGCCCGAAGGGCACCAGTTGGGCGGAGCTGCGCGAGGCCCAACTCCTGACCGCCACGGAACTCCCGAACGTCGGCGTGGCCGTGATCACCGATGTCGGTGACCCGACCGACATCCACCCACGCAAGAAGGCGCCAGTCGGCGAGCGGCTGGCGCTCCTGGCCCGGCGCATCGCGTACGGCGAGAAGGTGCTTGCGATGGGGCCGACGGTCAAGAAGATGGACGCGGAGCTGGACCGGATCATTCTGGAGTTCGACAACGTCGGCCAGGGACTTGAAGCGCGCGGGGCGCGCGGGCGTCTCACCGGGTGGGAGATGTGCGGTGCAGACGGTGTTTACCGGCCTGCCCAGGCGGTGATCGTGGGTAAGAACAAAATCGAAGTCACCAGCCCCGATGTCCGTATCCCCCTGCACGTACGCTACGGGTGGGCGAACTACCCGGAGGGGAATCTGTGGAATAAGGACGGCCTTCCGGCCACTCCGTTCCGTACGGACGTCCCCCTCGTCCCGGTGGAGAAACGATGATGAGCGACCTGCGACAAAGTGGTACTTCCGGCTTCCGAGCGCGTGCGCTCCTGGCGGCCCTCCTGCTGCTGATGACGATCCCGGTGCTGATGACGGCGGCGGGATGCTCCGGGAGCGGTGGCTCCAGCCTCGCGGTGCCCGGCGCCGTGATCACCCGCGCCACCGAGGGGGAGTTTTCGGAGGACGCCAAGGTCCTGGCGGCGCGGCGGGCCGAGGGAGCGTGGATACCGGCGGACGAAGCACGCCGACTTGATAACGATCTGGCCCGCATCCGCACGCGCTTTGAGGCGGTGCGCGGCATCTCCGCAAAGCCGACGTTCGATCTGCATGGCCTTCTGGTGCGGGTAACGACCGGTTCTCCGCTGCGCGACGCCTGGCGGCGCGGCGAGATCCCGACCGGCGACGCGGCGCTGGACACCCTGCTGACGGAGTACGGACCGACTCAGGTGGAGGCGCAGCCGCTCCTGGCCCTGGGCGAAGAGGAGTGGTACGTCCTCCGCTTCGATCAGTCCCTGAACATGCCGAAGCTGGCCGCCCTGTTCGCCGCCGCCCACCCGGACGTCACGGGCGCGAATGCTAACCTGACGCTGGGGGACGGGGACGACATCCAGATCACCGACGCGACGGACGGCACGCGGACCTATACCTTCTCACGGGGCTGGGGCGACTGCCAGGCCGGCTGCATCGAGCGGCACTACTGGGAGTTCGCAGTCCCGACATCCGGCGAGCCGAGCCTTTCCCGGGAGTGGGGCAGCGAACTGCCGTAGCGCCGCCCGCCCCAAAGAGCCCCAAACGAGAAAAGCGGCGCGAAGCCAGAAGGCTTTCGCGCCGCTCCCGATCCGAATTGCGCGGGTGGCGACTACTCGGTCGTGGCAGCCGGGGCCGCCGGGGAGGGCGAAGCCTCTTCCGCCGGGGGGGTGCAGCCGGCCAGAACCGAGATGGCCAGAGCCGATACGAGCGCAAGGGTGAGAAGGCGCAGGTGCTTCATGTGGATGTGTACCTTTCTCCGTGTGTTGACGGAACGACCGCGAAGGGCGACCGGGAGCGATCGGGAGCGCGATCAGGAGCACGCGCAATTATTCCTGCTCCGAGAATAAGATACCCAATTCCCGCTTTAAGTTGCGTGTTAGACGAAAACGAAAATAAAAATCTTGAGACGGCGTCCCGCTACCACAGCGGCGCGGGACACGCAGGCACCTCCCCGGCATCCGAACCACCGGGGATGCGGGCTCCGGCACACTCCCCCGCGAAATTCTCCTCCCCATCATAGGCGCGCAGGTAGGAGCATGGGTCGGGCAGCACGGCCGGGTAGCCGTCGGACAGGACGGTATCGTTGAAGCGGTACCACTGTGCGTGCCCGTCCGCATACACCATATTGTTACCGTCGCTGTGGCGCGGCCAGTTGACCTTGCGCAGCCGGACGCACGGCGGGTCCGCCGGGGTCGCCCGCGCCAGTTCCGCGCGCCCCAACCCCGGCACCATGTAGTCCGACGTGTCGCCAATCATCGCCACTGCCGCCGGGCTGGCGATCTCACTCAGGCGGACACCCAGAAGCGGGCGGGAGCGATACCGGGCGGTGAATAGGCGCCCGCCGATGCGCAGCGAGTACGTGCCGGAGAGGGTATAGTCGGCGTTCACCGTCAGCCCCGTGTTGTCGGCCCACTGCTGACCGGTGTTGTAGCCATACCCCCACATCTCCGGCTCATAGGTCGGGTTGTCGATGTGCCCGGGGAGGTAGTTGGGGTTGCAAAGCCGCCCGTACTCCTCGGCACTGACCGGGAAGGACGGGCAGAACAGCACCTTGATGTTCCCCAGGTAGGGCTGTACGTACCACGAGAAGTCGCCGGGGAAGCCATATGACCACGAGGTGACGGTGGTCTCGTCGTAGTCCTGCCAGTACATCTGGTGCGCCAGCGCAAGCTGCTTCAGATTGCTCAGACACGCCGCCCGCCGCGACCGGTCGCGCACATGCGCCGCCGCGGGCAGGAGCAGGGCGGCCAGCAGCCCGACAATCACGATCACCGCGAGTAGCTCGGCCAGGGTGACGCCGCTGCGCCCGGCCCGGGAGACGGCGGCGAGGCGCCCTGCCGCGGCGCATGTCATGGCGCCGCCCCCATCGCGGCCGGCGCCGCGCCGCTTCCGCTTTCGGCAGGCGTCGGCGCCTCGTGCCAGCGCTGCCGCCGACGCCGGGTCAGGGCGGCGGCGAGGTGAGCGGCGCCTGCCCCCGCCGGGAGCCAGTACACCACCTGGAAAACCCCGAGCAGGATGCCCTCGCGCAGCGGCAGGAGCTGCGCCCCCAGGGCGAACGTGTAGAGGGTAAGCAGCACCTGTACGCGCAGGACCGCACGCACGGGCCGCACCGGCACCCAGGTCCCGGCCGCCCAGCCTGCCGCTGGCGGTCCGACGAGCGCCACGACCGCCAGCGCCAGCGACGCCGGGGAGAGGTCCGGCAGGGGCAGCGGTTCCGGCACGATCTGTCGCGCCTGTGCCACGGACAGGCCGAATGTGTACGGCTCCGCGCTCGGCCAGCAGACCCGCACCAGCAGAAGAAGCGCCGCCGTCAGGTTCGCCGCGCCAAAGCAGGTTAGCGCCCGGGCGTTTGCGAGCCCAATCCGCTGCGCCAGCGCCCCCCGCGGCTGGTGCGCGAACCACGCCTCCAGAAAATCCTCCCCCACCGCGCCGCACTCGCCGAACTTTTCCACGGCCAGGCGCGCGGCCTCCACGGGCTCCCGCCCCTCGTGCGTGTAGGCGCGGGCCAGGCTCTCCAGGTGCCCCCCTGTCTCCTCGCGCAGGCGGCAGCGCTCGGCAGGGGGCAGCACCCCCGCAAGTGGCGCGCAGAGGCGGTCCAGGTACTGCTCGATAATGCCGGAGGGCGTCAGCGTATCGCATGAGGCGCCCCCGGCTTCTCGCTCGGGGGTCGGCGGCGGCGGGACCATGTTCTGCCTGCTCTTTCCGACAATATTCAATATTCCGGACGCAGCTACGCGGCCTGCTCGCCTGAGGAGCGGCCGGCAATCACCCGGTTCATGGCGCGAGCGAACGTCCTCCAGGTCGCCACGCAGCGCTCCAGTTCTGCCCGCCCCCGGTCGGTGAGGCGGTAGACGCGGCGTGGCCGCTCCCCGTCGGCGCGCTCCCACTCGCTGACGATCAGTCCGTCCTTTTCCAGGGAGTGCAGCACCGGATAGAGTGTCCCGTGTTTGAACGTCAGCGTATCTTCGCTGCGGCGCTCGACCTCGCGCGCGATGTCGTATCCGTGCCGCGCCCCGTCCTTGAGCACGGCCAGCACCAGTGTGGTTGCGTTGTTACGCAACAGTCCCTTCTCTTCCGCCACGTCTTTCCGCTCTTTCTAACCGGAGCGTTTCCCCGATAGTCCCGGTAATCCTTTGGTGTTACCTGTTTGTTCCCGGGCGAGTCCCCGTACTCCTGCCGGAGCCCGAGCGATGTCGCGAGGGGAGACGCGCAGGAAACGTCTTTCTCCGCGCCGAACGGTTTGCCCGACAGACACTTGGACCCGGCCCCTGCCCTTTTCCTTTCGGGCGGCGGCGGTGGCGGGGCGGTAACGGAGAACGGAATGACCAAGGACGGAAAGATCGGCATCGGCATCATCGGCTTCGGCGGCATCGCTCAGAGCCAGCACGCCCCCGGCTACCGGCGCGTGGCGGACCAGTGTGAGATCGTTGCGGTAGCGGACATCGAGCCGAAGCGTTTGGAGGAGGCCAAGAGCGATAAGTGGAAGATCGCCCACGTCTTCGAGGACTATAAGAAGCTGCTGGAGATGCCCGAGATCGACGCCATCTCCGTGTGTACCCCCAACTACGTGCACATGCAGCCCACCATCGACGCCTTCGCTGCCGGAAAGCATGTCCTGTGCGAAAAGCCCATGGCCATGAACGCCGAGGAAGGGAAGCAGATGATCGCCGCCGCCAAGGCGGCGGGCAAGAACCTTCAGATCGGCTACAACATGCGCTTCTCGGCGGGCGCGCAGTCGCTCAAGCGGGCGCTGGAGGCGGGTACCTTCGGAAACATCTACCACGCTGCGGCGCGCGCGATGCGCCGGCGGGGCGTCCCCACCTGGGGCGTCTTTACGGACAAGGAGAAGCAGGGCGGCGGCCCGCTGATTGATATCGGCGTCCACATCACTGATATGACTCTGTGGCTGATGGGGCACCCGAAGCCGGTGGCCGCGATGGGCAAGGCGGATGCCTTCATCGCGCGGCGCAAGGGCGTGGTCGGGCTGTGGGGGCCGTGGGACCCGGAGAAGTACACCGTGGAGGACTTCGCCGCGGCCATGGTCCGCTTCGACGACGGGCGCACGATGCACCTGACGTCCTCGTTCGTGGCAAACATTGACCGCGAGCACTTCGACACGCAGATCTTCGGTACGGACGGCGGCGCGTTCTTTGACGCGAACAACGGCCAGTACACCATCTACCGCGAGGAGTTCGGCACTCTAACCGACACCACCGCGGGCTGGCAGCCGCGCGTGGAGTCCACGCACGGCGAGGAGATCAAGGTGTTCGTGAAGGCGGTCCGTGAGAAGCGCACCGTGGAGGAGTTGGGCGCGGCTTCGGGCGAGCAGGGCCTGATGGTCACGCAGATCATGGACGCCATCTACAAGTCGTCCAGCCTCGGCAGCAAAGAGGTCGAGATCAAGTAAACCCGCAGCAGGGGCTATAGGGGCATTGCCGCCGCCGGGTGTCCGCCGTGGGTGTGTGCCGTGGACTGAAGTCCCGGCTTCTGTGATTCAAGCCCGCCTACGCGAGCGAAGCTCTGCTTCGTCGGTGCGGGCTCCGGCATTCGATGCTGTTACGAATTGCCCGTAGCCGCCCCTCGACCGATGCAGCCCGCATCGTCTACGGGAGCCCGCGCAGGCGGGCTTGAATCACAGAAGCCGGGACTTCAGTCCACGGCAACCCTGCCTACCGCACACCACGGGCGGCGGGGGGCCTGGCCTGCGCGGCTATGGGAGGAAATCTGACCATGACATCAGTGCCGACGGTCCCGGTGGGCGGGGCGGACGAAGTGGCCGAGAAGGACCGGCGCATCCGGACGTTCCTGGAGGAGCGCGGACTGGGGGCGCTCCTGCTCTCGCAGCGCTCGAACTTCGCCTGGGCGACCGGCGGGCGGGATAACCGCGTGGGCAAGAGCGTGGACGCGGGCGCGGCGCACGCGCTCTGGACCCGGGACGGCGGAAAGTACCTGATATGCGACAGCATCGAGGAGCCACGCCTGCGCGAGGAGGAGATGCTGGAGGTTCAGGGCTTCACCTTCGTTACCGCGCCCTGGTACGCCTTCGACCTGGTCAGTCTCGCCGGGAGGGTTCTGGGCGCCGCGGCGCCGGTCGGCTCGGACACCCCCCTGCTCCGGAGCGCCGAGTTGATCGGAGGGCGGGAGTTGGCGCCCCTGCGCTACTCACTGACGCCGGACGAGGTCGCGCGCTACCGCTGGCTGGGTGCTGTGGTAAGCGAGGCACTGGAGACCACGGCACAGGCCATCGACCCCGGCATGAGCGAGTTCGAGGTGGGCGCCGTGCTGGACCACTTTCTGGAAGACGAGGGCGTGACTCCCCAACTCACCCTGATCGCCGCCGACGAGCGGGCGCGCCGCTTCCGCCACCCCCTCCCCACGCAGAACGTGGTGGACAAGTACGTCATGATGGTCACGGGCGCGCAGGCGTATGGCCTGGTGGTGTCGGCGACCCGCCTGGTGTCCTTCGGCCCCGTAGATGCCGACCTCGCCCGGCGTCATGACGCTGCCTGCTATGTGGATGTGGTGCTCAACGCCTCCACCGTGCCGGGTGCCGTTGTGGGCGAGGTGTTCGCCCGCGCGCAGGCGGCCTACGCAGAGCTGGACTTCCCGGAGGAGTGGACCTTCCACCATCAGGGCGGCGCCACGGGCTACGCAGGCCGGGACTACCGCGCCACGCCCGACAGCACGGAGGTGGTGCAAACGAACCAGGCCTTCGCCTGGAACCCCTCGGTCGCGGGCGCAAAGAGCGAGGATACGGTGCTGGCGACCGAGGAGGGGCTGGTGGTGCTGTCCGCTGCGAACCCCGAGCACTGGCCGATGCGCCGCTATGAGACGCCCTTCGGCGCCATGGAGCGCCCTCTGATTCGCGAGCAGTAGGTACGGCGGCGTGCGCCCGGCGCGCGTGACACAAATCCGTCACAAACGAGGCCCGTTCTATCGTATGGACGACGGGGAGTGCCGCCGATTCTTCCCGGCCCCTCCCCCATGCCCGCCGGATGCCGACGCTGCGGCGCCGTCTTGCACCGGTAGAGGGCTCTGTGTTAGAATGGGTTCGCTTCTCCTTCGCGCGCGGCGACGACGCAGCGTCGGCGCGATACGTCGGCGTAGAGCCGAACACAGCTAGATTTAGCCTTTGCACGCGCTTCAAGCGCGTTCAGCCCGCACCGCGCCGCTGCCGCCGCCGCGCCTGCCGCCCACCCGCGCCACCGAACCCGTACGGGGCGCGCGCCGCGCCGCGCGCGACGACGACACCGGCGCGGTGCGGGCGAATACAGCCAGAAGGAACGCCTCGATGACGAAACCCGCGCAGCGTCGCCCGCGCTGTTGCGCACGGTCGCTCCGGACCGCCCTGCTTGCCCGGACCCTCTGCTGCGCTCTCCTCCTGATGAGCGCCGCCGCGGCGCTCGCCCCGCTGTCCCCCGCCCGCGCCGCCGTAGACGAGCAACTGGCCGCCACATACCGCGCCCATGCCGCCACGGTGGATGCCCGCGCTATGGCCGAGACCGTGCGCGAGCTTTCCACGCACGGTTCCCGGGTGGTCGGCTACCCCGGGGAGCGGTACGCGGCGGACTACGTTAAGCGCGAGTTTGAGTCACTCTTTGGCAAGGAGAACGTCCGGGAGCAGACCTTCGAGACCACCGTCCCGATGGACAAGGGCGCGACGCTCTCCGCCAACGGTAAGTCGTACCGGCTGTACAGCGTCTGGCCCAACCTGGTCCGCACGTCGCAGACCCCGCCGGAGGGCATCAATGGCCCGCTGGTGTACGCCGGGAGCGGACAACTGTCCGACTTCAACGGTAAGGAGATCGAGGGCTCCATCGTCCTCGTGGACTTCAACTCCGGCACCGACTGGATGAACGCCCCCCGCCTCGGCGCCAAGGCGGTCATCTTTATCGAGCCGGACCGCACCATGCGCGGTGAGGCCGAGGCCAAGTTCATCTCCATCCCCGTCTCCATCCCGCGCTACTACATCAAGAAGAGCGACGCCGCCGCCCTGCAGGCTCTCGCGCTCGGCCGTAAGTCCGCCCAGGGAACCATCAAGGCGACGATGACCTGGGACCGCGTTCCCTCGCGCAACTTCATCGGTGTCCTGCCCGGTAAGAGCAAGGACCCGAAGATGGCGAAGCAGATCATCGTGGTCCAGGCCTACTACGATGGCATGAGCGTGGTCCCCGCGCTCGCCCCCGCGGCCGAGAGCGCCGGCGGTATGGCTGGCCTGCTGCAGACCGCGCGGACGTTCAAGAAGCTGGGCAACGAGCGCACCATCTGGTTTGTGGCCACCACCAGCCACTTCATCGGTCTGCAGGGCATCCGCGAGCTGATCGACGCCCACATCGACAAGTGGCAGGTTCCCGGCCCCTTCGCCAAGCTCTTCGGCGGCGCGAAGGACCCGGAGGAGCCGATCTACCTGTGGGCGGGCCTCGACCTGGCCTCGCAGACGCGCGGTCTGGGCATCTTCTACAAGGGCTGGTTCTACAACGTCCGCGAGGACACCCAGAACCTCTTCTCGGATATCGCTCGCGTCGCCCGCGAGAACAACGATAAGGTCGCCCAGGTCCTGGGCCACGACCCGAAGAAGGCCTTCGCCGACGGCGTAAACCCGGTGGACGGCAAGACCTGGCGCAACTTCATCCCCGGCAAGCCCGCCTTCGACTCCGAGGCGGTGGGCATGGCCGGCGCTTCCGGCGTCACCTTCGCCTCGATCGACGACTCGCGCAACCTGACCGACACCCCGTTCGACACGTTCGAGAAGGTCAATGTCGCCAACCTGGCGTTCCAGATGCAGACCTTCGTCTGTCTGTTCCAGCACTATGTGAACGACACGAACGACCCGAACGCCGACCCCAAGAAGCAGATCCCGCTCTACAAGCCGAGCCAGTGGACCCGGATGGGCCTGCGCTCCGGCTTCGCCACGGTGAAGGGGCGCGTGCGCGAGTACAACCCGCGCAAGTCGCTCGTCCCGGACGACCCGATCAAGGACGCCCTGGCGGTGTACCCGTCGCAGACGGTGACCAGCTCCGCGCCTGGCACCAAGTCGTTCATCGGCGTGCGCGGCTTCTGGATCCAGAAGGTCGACAACGGCGACACGAAGCCGCGGGACGAGCAGGCGATCTTCACCTTCAAGGGTGCCCCGCCGAAGACGGCCGACAACGGCCGGCACTCCGTGGCGGCCTACCGCGTGGACCCGAACACCGGGGACATCGACTACGCCCCGGATAAGGGCGTCTCCGGCGCGGAGTTCCCGAACGAGTTCGAGATTACGACTGCGCGCAAGGAGACGACCGTCGTGGTCTTCCCCTGCGTTGCCACCGCGATCTACGATCTGGTGGACCAGCAGGCCCTGCGCACCCTCTCGACCATCACGGTCTACGATGGGGCCAGCAACGGCGAGCCGCGCCAGTACGGCTACGCGCTGCCGAAGCCGGAGCCGGGCGTCTCCTACGTGGAGGATGCCGCGGTAATCTTCGCGCGGCGCGGCAGTGAGTACGGTGACCTCGCTACCGGAGACGCGGGTGCGGGCGGTGGCGGGACCACCGCGGCGGCAAACGACGCGCTGCGCAAGTTCAAGATCGTGATGGGCTCCGGCCCTGCGGCCACCCGCTTCCTGCTCATCAACTCCACGGAGAAGAACCCGGAGGGCGAGGGGTACGTCATGGGCGCGGGCGACGGCCCGGACGCGGTGAACTCCTCGCGCTCGTCCGCCATCATCCACACCGCTCTCAAGGTCGCGGAGGACATGTGGAAGATCGACGACTTCCGCATTCAGCGCCTGAAGAAGAACAACATCGTTAACGAAGGCGTCGTCAAGCTGCACGCGGACGCCAAGACGTACCTGGACAGGGCGAAGGCGGCGCTGGCAGCGAAGGACTATGAATCCTTCGACGCGTACTCACGCGCTGCGTGGGGCTACGAGTCGCGCGCCTATCCGAACGTCACCAAGACGCAGCAGGACGTGGTCAACGGCGTTATCTTCTACCTGGCGCTGATGATCCCGTTCGCCTACTTCGGTGAGCGCCTGTTCTTCGGCTACTCGGACCTGAAGCGCCAGCTCGGCGCCGCGTTTGGCATCTTCCTGGCGGTCTTCCTGGTCTTCGCGGCCATCCACCCGGCGTTCCAGATTACGCTGAACCCGGGCATCATCCTGCTGTCGTTCATCATGCTCGCGCTCTCCGTGCTGGTCACGGTTCTGGTGTGGCAGAAGTTCGAGCAGCAGCTCAAAGAGCAGAGCCGCGAGACGCTGGGTACCCACGAGCGGGACGCGGGCACCGGCAGCATCGCCGTGGCGGCGTTCGCCCTGGGCGTGTCCAACATGCGCCGCCGCAAGGCGCGCACGGCGCTGACGTGCGTGACGCTCGTCCTGCTGACCTTCACGGTACTGGCGTTCACCTCGATCGTGCAGGACCTACGCTTCAACCAGGTGCCCGCGCCGGGAACCCCGGTCTACAACGGCATCCTGATGCGCGACCCGAACTGGAACCCGCTCCAGCAGGTGGCCTACCGCCTCCTGGACGACGAGTTCGGCAAGTCGCGTCTGGTGGCGCCGCGCGGCTGGTTCCTGGGGACGCAGCCGGGTGAGCAGACGTTCCTGACCCTGAAGCGGGCCGACCGTGAGTTCGGCGCGAAGGGCGCGGTGGGCCTGTCGCCCGCGGAGGCGAGCGTCACCGGGGTGTCCGAGGCGCTCTCCGCCGGGCGCTGGTTCGAGGCGGGCGACCGCCTGAGCATGATTCTGCCGCGCAAGATTGCCGACTCCCTGCGCATCAGCGATGACGACGTAAACCAGGGCAGCGCCCGGGTGTCGTTCTCCGGCCAGGACTACCGGGTGATCGGTATCCTCGATCAGGACAAGTTCAAGGCGATTCAGGACCTGGACCAGGAGCCGCTGACGCCGGTGGACTTCGTCCAGATGCAGCAGCTCCAGCGGCAGGGCAAGGTCGACAACTCGTCGGGCTTCCAGCAGTACCTGCACCTGGACCCGGATGTCATCTTCTTCATCCCCTACCGGACGATGGTGAACCTGGGCGGCGACCTGCGCTCTATCGCCATTGGGTACCGCGATGACTCCGCCGGGGTCCTTACCGACCTCAAGGACAACCTGATGAAGCGGTTCGACATGAACCTGTACGCTTCGTCGGGCGGCAAGATCGAGCGGTTCTCGTCCATCGGTTCCAACCAGTCGCAGGGCTTTGAGACGATTCTGATCCCGATTCTGATCGCGGCCCTGATCGTCCTGAACACGATGCTCGGCTCGGTCTTCGAGCGCCTGAAGGAGATCCACACCTTCTCCTCCATCGGGCTTTCGCCGACCCACATCGGGACGCTGTTCATGGCGGAGGCTCTGGTGTATGCCATCCTCGGCGCGGTCGCGGGGTACGTGCTCGGGCAGGGCATCAGCAAGGTGCTGACGGTGTTCAACCTGATGCAGGGGCTCCAGTTGAACTTCTCGTCGGTGTCCGCGGTGCTCTCCACGCTGATCGTCGTGGTGGTCGTGCTGCTCTCGACCCTCTGGCCCGCCAAGAAGGCGTCGGAGGTGGCCACGCCCGCTATCAACCGCTCGTGGAATGTATCCGACCCCGAGGGCGACATCTGGAACATCCGTCTGCCCTTCGCGGTCACGGGCAATCAGGCGCGCGGGGTGAACGGCTTCCTGGCGGAGTGGTTCCAGTCCTACGAGGGCTACTCGGTCGGCGACTTCATCACCGAGGGCATCTACCAGGAGACGTTCGACTCCGAGCGGGGTCTGGCGTACCGCATCGGATGCAAGGCTTGGCTCGCGCCGTTCGACCTGGGCGTTTCGCAGCACATCAAGCTGGAGACGGTCCCCACGGACTTCGAGGACGTGTATGACCTGAAGCTGACCCTCACCCGTGTGTCGGGCGACATGTCGAACTGGAAGCGCGTGAACCGCCGGTTCCTGAACACGCTGCGCAAGCAGTTCCTGATCTGGCGTACGCTGAACTCCGCCGAGCGCGACCGCTACCTGGAGGAGCTGGACCACACCACGGAGCCGCTCCAGGCGCACTCCGTGGACGGCGGCGCGGAGAGCGCTCCCGCCCCCGCGTAGCGCCTGAGGGCCGCAGCCAAAGAGATGCCCGGCGGGGCCGCGAACCCCGCCGGGCGACAGACGAGGGCATCCCACCGTTAACCGAGGAAACGACGACGTGGCAGCAAGCAGCGCAGAAGAGCACGACGAAAAAGAAATCGAAGACCGCATCGAACACGGCGGGCAGGGCGACGATGTCGCCGCGGCCCGCGAGCGGGTCGAGGATACCTCCAACGAGGAGGAGATTCAGTTCGAGGAGGGCTTCACCGGCAAGACCATTATCGGGTCCCTCTTCGTCGCCCTGATCATGATGCCAGGCGCCATCTACCTGGGCCTCGTGGCAGGGCAAGGGCTGGGCGCGGCGGCGCAGTGGGTGACCATCGTCCTCTTCGCTGAGGTCGCCCGCCGCTCGTTCCTGCCGCTTAAGCGGCAGGAGATCTTCCTGCTCTACTACGTCGCAGGCGCCCTCTCGGCGGCGGCGCTCGGCGACCGGGGTATCTCCGGCGGCCCGATGGGCTTCCTGATCTGGAACCAGTACTACGTCCAGAGCCCGCAGGCGGCGAGCATCGCCCGCGAAATCCCGTGGTTCGCCACCCCGCAGCCAGAGTCACAGGGCATCATACAGAGAACCTTCTTCCATAAGGATTGGTGGGGGCCGCTCTGGGTCCTGTTCGTTCATCAGCTCCTGGAGCGCGTCTCCTGGGTGCCCGCCGGCTACATCCTGTTCCGGGCTACCTCGGACGTTGAGCGTCTGCCGTTCCCGCTGGCCTCCGTTGCCGCGGCGGGTGCCACGGCACTGGCGGAGGCGTCCACCAAGGAGGAGTCCTGGCGCTGGCGCATCTTCTCCACCGGCACCACCATCGGTCTGGTCTTCGGCGCGTTCTACATCGCTATTCCGGTCTTTACCAGCGTGGTCTTCGGCAAGGCGCTGACGCTGATCCCGATTCCGTTTATGGAGCTGATGGGCTCCACCGAGCACTTCCTTCCGGCGGCGCCTGTGGGCATCTCCGGCGACCTGGGTAAGGTGCTGGTCGGCTTCGTGCTGCCGTTCCCCATCGTGGTCGGTACGTTCCTCTCGTCGATCCTGTGCCAGATGGGCCTGAACCCCATCCTGTACAAGATGGGCATGCTGCCGCAGTGGCACCCGGGGATGGAGTCGATCCCCACGCGCATCACCAACCAGATCGACTTCTGGCTCTCGGCCAGCATCGGCATCCAGCTCGCCATCGCGGCTATCGGTATCTACGTCGTGGTGAAGGGCTCGTTCGAGGCGTCTCGCGGTCTGAACAAGAGCCAGCGCGGGGCGTGGAACGTGGTGCCCCGCGGGCGCGGCGACTCGCCCGGCATGCTGTGGGGTGCGGTCGCTCTGTGGCTGGTGGCGACCCTGGCCTACATCGCGTTCACCAAGTACCTGCTGCCGACGTTCCCGCTCTGGCTGCTGCTCACCTACGGCCTGGTGTGGACGCCCATCAACTCGTTCGTCGCCGCGCGTATGTACGGTCTGACCAGCCAGGACGTCAGCTTCCCGCTGCTCAAGGAGCTGACGATTATGAAGTCGGGCTACCAGCGGATTGACGTCTGGTTCGCCCCGATGCCGCTGCACGACTATGGCTACCTGGCGCAGCGCTTCCGCGAGGTGGAGCTGACCCGCACCAAGTTCACCTCGATCGTGAAGGCCGAAGTCCTGATGTTCCCGCTGATCCTGATCGGCGGTCTGCTCTACTGGCAGTTCATCTGGCATACGTCGCCCATCCCCTCCGCGCAGTATCCGTTCGCGCAGAAGATGTGGCCGATCAACGCGACCAACCAGGCGATCTGGAACCAGATTAATAAGCCGGGCGGTTCGACGTTCGTCCTGGACGCGATCAAGCCGACGATCATCGGGGCATCCGGCGCCGCGGCGCTCGCCCTGTACGGCGTCATGTTCTTCATGAAGGCCCCCCTGCTGGCCTTCTACGGCGCGGCGGGCGGCGCGAACGCCCTCCCGGCGGACACGATCCCGATGTTTGTCGGGGCGATGTTCAGCAAGTACTACTTCTCGCGCCGCATCGGCATCGAGAAGTGGACCAACTACGCGCCGGTCCTGCTGGCGGGCTTCGCCTGCGGCACCGGTCTGGTGAGTATGGCGGCCATCGCTCTGGCGCTCATCTCGAAGGCGGTCCAGCCGCTGCCGTTCTAAGCTCCGGCGACCCTCCCCCCTCTCCCGGCGCTGCGGGAGAGGGGGGGATAGAATGCGAGTATGGCAAAAACGGCGCAGGCAACCGGTGAAGAGACTCCCTCCCCTTCTCTTCCGCAACGCCGGGAGAGAGAAAGGGGGGGCAGTGAGGGCCCTCCTGCGCGGCTCCCCCGCCTGATTGGATGGCAGGGGTTTACGCTGAATGTGCCGGAGACCTGGGACCTGACCGGATTCTCCGGGAACGACGGCGCCGGCTACCTGCGCATCGACGACGGCGAGGAGCAGGGGCTGGAGATCAAGTGGAGCACGGAGCGCAGCAGCGGTAAGGGGGCCACGCCCCCGGACGTGGAGGCGCGCCGGGTGACCTACTTCCGCGCGCTGAAGGATACGGCGCGCAAGAAGAAGCTGGAACTGGCAGTCAAGGAGCTGGACACCTACCGGCCGGTGGTACGGCCGGAGCGCACTGTGTCCGGTTTCAGTTGGGTCGGGGACCGCAAGGCGTATGGGGCGGTATGGTACTGCTCCGTGTGCCGGCGGGTGGTCATTGCCCAGGCGCTGGGCGAACGCACCGGCAAGGGCGGCCTGAAGGCGGTGGCGGAGAAGGTGCTGGGCTCGCTGTCCTGCCACGATGCCGACCCGGACTGGCGCGTATGGTCGCTGTACGACCTGTATGTGGAGGTCCCGCGCGACTACGCGCTGCTGTCGCAGCAGTTAATGAATGTGTATCTGCGGCTGACGTTCGCGAAGTCGGCGGCGCGGCTTTCGGTGGAGCAGTGGGCGGTGGCGAATGTGGCGCGGCGGGACGCGTACCTGGACGCCTGGGTTGGGGCGAACGCCAAGGGCGAGGCGGCGCAGGCGCGCTATACCCCCGAGGAGGCGACCGTCCACGGGCACCCGGCGATCCGCCTGGAGGGCGGCCCGGCGGTGGGCCTCCCGATGGCCGAAGTGGTAAAGCAGGTGGGGCGGCTGCAGCGCCCGGCGACGCGGTTCACGGGGCTTGCATGGGAGTGTACCGTGTCGAATAAGATCCATCTGGTTGAGGCGATGCGCCCCCCGGCCTACGCGGACCCGGTGCCGGCCGTGGCGGCGCGGACGCTCTGCCACCGGCCGGGAGAAGAAGACGAAGAGGGCGGGAGTACGCCGTGATCGGCTGGTTCAAAGAGCGCATCATTAATGGCGGGAAGCCGAAGGTCAGCCGGGCACAAGTCCTGGCGGCGCGGCCCCTGCGCAACCCGTCGGTGGAGTGGAGTCGCGAGAGGGCGCGCGGAGCGGAGGAGCCGGACGAGGCGCCGCGGGTTGTGGTGCTGCGTGTCCCGCGGCGGCGCGACCGGTGGGGCAATCTGGTGGCGGCGGTCTTCCGCCTCCCCGACTTCCGCAAGGTCGAACTGGACGAGATCGGGTCGGATGTGTGGGAGATGTGCGACGGGACGCGGGACGTGGAGGCGCTGACGAAGGCGATCTGCGCCACCTACCGTCTGAACCGGCGTCAGGGTGAGGCGTCGGTCACGGCGTACCTGCGGATGCTGGCGGAGCGGCGGTATGTCGTCCTGAGTACCCGCAAGGCGGGGGCGCCGGCCGCGGCAGCGGTGGGCGGGGCGAAAGCCCGGGGCGGCGGCTCCAAAGGGAGCGTTTCGAGGAGACGAAAACAGGCATGAGCGAAGCGGCGGGAAGTGGGGCTTCTCGGAGTAGCAACGGCGGCGGCAAGGTGCAGCGGCAGGTACAGCTGCCGTGGAAGAAGGCGTTTGAGTTCGCCTTCAACAGCATCCGCATCCGGTTTATGCGCTCCATGATCACGGCGGGCGGCGTGTTCCTGGGCATCGCCTTTCTGGCGTCGGTCCTGGTGAGCAAGGCCATTGCAGGCAACGACGTCGCCGCGAGCGAGATCGCGCGCCTGAACTGGCTCGTGGGCCTGTCGCTGGTGGTGTGTGCCGTAGGCATCACCAACTCCATGCTGATGAGCGTCACCGAGCGGTTCCGCGAAATCGGCACCATGAAGTGCCTCGGCGCGCTGGACACGTTCGTGGTGCGCATCTTCATGATCGAGGCGCTGCTGATGGGTATCATCGCCTCCTCGCTCGGCTGGGTGGTCGGGACGCTGCTTCTGGTGGTGGCGAAGTGGGCAGGAGGCGTCCCCAAGAGCGCGCCGCCGGGCACGGTCTGGTACGGCTCGCTGGACGGGATGGACCTGCTGTCCTCGTTCCTGTTCTGCATACCGGTGGGGGCGGTTCTGACGGCCCTGGCAACGTTCATCCCTGCCCGGCAGGCGGCAAGCATCCCGCCCGCCGCCGCCCTACGCACCGACATTTAAGCGTTTACTAACCTGAAGGAAATTGGCAATGGCGACAGCGACGGTGTCCGAGAAGAAGGTAGTCCGCGGCAGCGACGGCGGGAAGACCGAGTACGTCGTGCGGGCGAAGGACCTGACCAAAGAGTTCAAGATGGGGACCGAGACGGTCCGCGCCCTGCGCGGCATCTCGCTTGACATCAAGCGCGGTGAGTACGTCTCGATCATGGGGCCGTCCGGGTCCGGCAAGTCCACCTTCTTCAACATGATCGGCGGCCTGGACAAGCCCAACAGCGGCACCGTCTTCATCAACGACGTCGACATGGCGCAGTTGGACGCGCAGGAGCTGGCCTTCCTGCGCTGCCACACCATCGGCTACATCTTCCAGACCTTTAACCTGATTCCGGTTATGACGGCTCTGGAGAACGTCATGCTCCCCACCGTCTTCGCCGGGCTTCCGGCCGAGGAGGGCACGGCCCGCGCGATGGAGCTGCTGGAGATTGTGGGCCTGGGACACCGCCTGCACAACAAGCCCTCGCAGCTCTCCGGTGGTCAGCAGCAGCGCGTCGCCATCGCGCGGAGCCTGGCGAACAACCCGAGCATCGTCCTGGCGGACGAACCGACGGGTAACCTGGACGAGAAGACCGGCAAGGACATCATCAAGCTCCTGCGAGAACTGAACCAGGAGCAGAACGTCACCATCATCTCGGCGACCCACGACCACAAGATGGTGGATGTCTCCGACCGCATCGTCTGGATTCGCGACGGGATGATCGACAAGATCGAGAACCGCGAAGACATCGAGATCCACATCGGCTCCATTGGCGGCGACGCGACTGAAGAGGAGTAGCGCCCGCCGCTCGCCCGCCCGCGCCGGCGGCTTCAGGATACGGCGAGAAGGGGTGGTCACGCATGCGGGCCGCCCCTTCGGTTCAGGAAGGAAACCTATGCCCCCCTCTCTCGCAGCATCGCACCGCGCCCGCCCGCGCGGCCGCGCCGCCGCCGCCTCGCTCACCGCGGGGACGATCGCTCTTACCCTGCTGCTCTCCGGCATCCCCTACGCCGCGCGTCCCGCGGCGGGTGCCGATACGGCGGTCCGCTACGCGACTCTGAGTACGAAGGCGGCCCGCACCGTGGCCGACCGGGAGATTCACGCGGCGCAGCTGCGGGACTACCTGACCTTCATCGCTTCGGACGAACTGGAAGGGCGTGACACGCCGTCGCGCGGCCTCGATATCGCCGCCCGGTACATCGCGAGCCACCTTTCGCGATGGGGCGCCAAGCCCGCCGGCGACGACGGCACCTTCTTCCAGAAGATGACGCTGGTCCGCCGCGGCATTGATACGGAGAAGAGTACGGCCTCCCTGGGCGGCAAGACCCTGCGCTACGGTGAGGACTTCGTGATCGTGTCCGGCAGGACGGCGGTAGAGTCTGCGCCGCTGGTGTTCGCCGGGCACGGATGGGTCGTCAAGTCGAAGAACATCGACCCGTACCAGGGCGTGGATGTGAAGGGCAAGCTCATCCTGGTCACCAGTAGCGCCTTCGGCACGCCCCCCGGCATACGCCGCAACGAGCTTCCCCGCAACGGTCAGGGAAGCGACTGGATGATGCCCGAGCAGTATGCCGCAAAGAACGGCGCACTGGGGGTGGTCCGCCTCACCACGGACGCCGATGCGTTCCGCCAGACCGCCGGATTTATGACGCGACGCAACCAGGGGTTCGTACCGGTCAAGGCGGGAGACGCTGCCGCCGCTGCGCCATCGGGCGCGGCAGAGGCACAGCCGGTCAGCGTTTCCGTAGCCCCCACGGTGCTGGATGCCCTGTTCGCGGGCGAGTCGCTGACGCCGGACGCCGTGCGGGCGTCGGCGCAGAGCGCAGACGTGAAGGGCTTCGCCCTGTCCGACGCCAAGCGCCTGAGCGTTTCACCGGTGGTCTCCGAGGAGAAGGCGACCACGCAGAACGTGGTCGCGATTGTGGAGGGCAGCGATCCGGTCCTGAAAAACGAGTACGTAGCGCTTGGCGCGCACTACGACCACGTCGGCACTACCAATAGCCCCGGCCCGGACGGCGACCGCATCTTCAACGGCGCCGACGACGACGGCAGCGGGACCGTGGCGCTGATGGCGATTGCAGAGGCGCTGGCCCGCAATCCGAAGGAGCGGCCCAAGCGGTCGGTCCTCTTCGTGTGGCACTGCGGCGAGGAGCACGGGCTGTGGGGATCGGAGTACTTCACCGACAACCCCACCGTGCCGCTGAAGAACATCGTGACCCAGATCAACCTGGACATGATCGGGCGCAGCCGCAAGGAGGGCGACACGAACCCGCGCAACGCCAACCTTTCGGGGCCGAACGGCATCTTTGTGATCGGGTCGAAGATGCTCAGCACCCAGCTTGGCGAGCTTACGGCGAAGACCAACCGCGAGTACCTGAACGTCGATTTCGACTACCGGTACGACGACCCGAACGACCCGAACCGCTTCTACTACCGCAGCGACCACTACAACTACGCGAAGAAGGGTATCCCGATCGTCTTCTTCTTCGACGGGGTCCATGAGGACTACCACCGTCAGGGCGACGAGGTCGATAAGATCGACTTCGACAAGATGACCAAGGTCACCCGCACCGTCCTGCTGACCACGGTCGAGGTGGCGAACCTGCCCTCCCGGCCGGTGGTGGACGGCAAGAGCAACTAACGCCCTCCGAGACCGGCCGCCGCTGCTGCTGCGCTACGGCAGGAGCGGCGGCCGGTAGACCCGGACCGTAGCGAGGGCCGGCGGCTCCGTGCCCTTCGGGGCCACGACTTCGAGCGTGTGTTTCCGGCCGGGGAGCCCTTGCGCCACGGTGACGGGGTACTCCCGGGCCGGGTCGGCGGCGTTTGCCGGCGCCCGGTAGACATCCGCGTAGAGCGGAACGACCTTCCAGCGGACCGTGAAGCCAGCCGGGAGCGGCGTTTTCGTATGGTTGAACCCGAAGTCCAGGGACCAGTCCGCCGGTTCGATAACCACCCGCCCTGACTTCGACACGAAGGGCTCCGTGCTGACACCGGAGCCGTCCGGTCCTGTGACCGAGCCCTCCAGGGTGAATGCGGCCCGGTTCTTCGCTTCGTCCGCTTCGGTCACGCGCAGCGTCCACTCCTCCTGCACACGCGGCTTCGCGTACCCCGTCTTCATGACCACCGGCCAGGGCGTGCCCGGGTAGGCGGTCGCCCGCGTGGCGGCGTACAGTTCCGGGAACTGGGAGGGGCGGCGGCCGTCGATCCGTATCTCCGCTGCCGCCGCTGCTGCCGCGCCCGGGGCAGCCAGCAGGTCCACCCGGTTGCCCTCGAACTCCAGCGTCAGCACCCCGTTCTTCCAGACCGGCTTTTCGTCGCGCACCAGCCCCTGCCACGCGGTCTTCGGGTGGTCCGGGCGGTAGCGCAGGTAGGGCTTGATAAGTTCGGCCATCAGGAAGCAACCGTGGGCGTTCAGGTGGACGCTGTCGCTCAGCAGCGCCTTCGCGGGCAGCTTGTTCGCCCGGAGGTACGCCTTCCATGCGGAGCGCAGGTCCGCCACCTCCGCCCCCACCGCCTTCGCCACCCGCGGTATATGGACGAAGTTCATAAACTCGTTCCACGTCTCTCCAGAGATCTTGATCTTGGCCGGGTCGGTCTCCTCGGTCAGGTCTGCATCCCGCGTCACGTGGTCGGTCTGCACCAGGATCTCCGCCGTGGTGCGCTCGCGGGTGCGGCGCAGAATCTTCTCGTACTGGTTGTGGTCGCCGTAGACGTGAAAGATCACGAGGTCCGGGTAGAAGGGGTACAGGTCCGTTTCGGCGCTGTTGACCAACCTCTGCGCGGCGAACCCACCGATGGCCCGGTTCTCAACCGTCAGGTCCGCGTGCGGAAACCGCCGACGCAGATCCTCCTCCACGCTGCGGGTCCAGTCCTGTGCAGTGATCGACTGCCCGTAAAAGAGGACGCGGACGCGATGGCGTTTCTGCGGGGTGCTGGTGGCGAGCAGCGTCATGGTGCGCTGGATGCCGGCGCCGAAGGCGGACGTATCGGCGGGCGGAGCCGGGGGCGGAAAGCGATCGGGAAGCGCCGCCGGGTCGGCGCTATCCGGCGTGGCGCGGCCGGGTGCGGCACTGGCAAGCAGGAGCGCGAGCATCTGCGCGCGGGTGAGACGGGACATGGCGGGTGCTCCTTCTCTTTGGCGCCCGTGGAAAAGGAGAGTGCGTCGGCGAAGTCCGACGGGGTACACTCCAACGCGGCGTCACTATCACCGATAGTATAACGGTGGTTACCTCCCTCCGCAGAAAGCGAGCGCGCCGATGCGAGTCGTTGTTCTTAAACCACGAGGGCTCGTTGCCCTCCTCACTCTCCTGTTCATCCTGATCGCGTTGCCGTTCGTCATCGCCCGCAGGAACAACCAGAGCGCCCCCCCTGCACCCGCGGGGCCGTCTCCTGCCGAACGCTCATCAAACGGCACCATCAACGCCGCCGCGCCTCCGAACGCCCCGGCCGCCGCGGACGGCAACCTGCTGCGGGAAGAGAACTGGCGGTTCTACACTGAGCGCACCGCCCGCGCCTTCCAGGAGCAGGTGCCGGATGCGCCCGCCGGGAGCGCGGGTGCCTACCGATTCTCGGTGGAGCAGACCGGCGGCCAGGACTGGAACGTCGGGTTCAACAACAAGTTGCGCGGCGTTTCCCTGGCCCCGGGCGATAAGGTGCGCCTGCGCTTCCGCGCCCGCTCCTCCTCCCGCAGCACGCTGGTGCTGCTGCTCCAGAGGGACGTGGCCCCCTACCCGCACTCCTGGAAGAAGTACGTCCGCCTGGAGCCGGAGTGGAAGGCGTACGAATATGTGCTTCCCGCCGGCACGGCGTACGCGGACGGCGAGGGGCTTCTGGCGTTCTTTATGGGCATGAACGTGGGCAAGATCGACCTGGCCGACATCCGACTGGAGCGAGCGTAAGCGCGGCCATGCGAGACGACCTACCGAAGCCACGCGCGGGAGAGGTGATCCTCGACATCCGGGAGGTGTCGGGCCGCCGCTTCCTGACGCCCCTGATAAGCGCGGCGCTGCTGGCCAGCCTGGCGGTCGGCGCGCTGGTTCGCTGGCAGAACCACCAGACAGCGGCCACAGCACGGCCGCAGACGGGCGGTGTGGCAGCAGCGCCCTCCCCGGCGGAGCGGCCGGGGTGGACCCTCACCTTCGCGGACGAGTTCGGTGGGGACACGCTGGACACGTCGCGCTGGCTGGACTCCTACCCGAACGGCGAACGCACGCACAGCAACAACGAGCAGCAGTACTACGCGCCGTACGGGGCCACGGTGCGAGACGGATATCTGTGCTTCACCGCAGAGCGGCGCTCGGAGGGCGGCATGCCCTACACCTCCGGCATGGTCTCCTCCTACGGCAAATTCGCCCAGCAGTACGGTCGGTTCGAGATTCGGGCCCGCTTCCCGAAGGGGAAGGGCCTCTGGCCGGCCTTCTGGCTCCTGCCAGAGACGCGGGCGTGGCCGCCCGAGATCGATGTCGTGGAGATAGTGGGCCACAAGCCCAACGAGGCGCTGCTCTCCCACCACTGGCGCGAGTCGGGCGCCGGGGGGCGGCGGCACGTCTGGCAGACGAAGACGTTTACGGGGCCGGACTTCTGCGCCGAAGACTTCCACACGTTCGCCGTGGAGTGGGGGCCGGACGAGATCGTCTGGTATGTGGACGATGTGGAGCGGCACCGGGCAACCCATAACGTCCCACGCGAGCCGATGTACGTGCTGGCGAACCTGGCGGTCGGCGGGGACCTGCCTGGCATGCCGGACGAGACCACCCCCTTCCCCGCGGTCATGGAGGTGGACTACATCCGCGTGTACCAGCGCCTCCCGTAGTCGGGGTGCTCAGGGGGTCGCAACGGGCGCGCCTGCGGCGCCGCGCATCCGCGTGGGGAGAAGTTTCGTGCGCGGGTCGGGTCCCAGAACCCGCTCCCACTCCCCGTAGACCGGGTTCGGCAGGATAAACCAGTCGGTCCCGAAGCGGTAGCGGTGCTTGTCCACCGCCTGCGCCCGCGCCGCGATGGCGCGGATCTGGCCGGCGGCGTCGCTCGCCTCCAGACGCGGGGCAGCGAACGCCTCGGAGAAGTCGCGCAGGTTGTCCCCCACCAGCATCAGCACCTGGTATCGCTCTGCGGCCTGCGCCCGGCGGGCGGTCTTGTCGGAGGTCCCCTCCTTCAGGAGCAGGCGGTCCTCGATGTTCTCCGTGCTCAGGCCCACGTGCTTCAGGGCGGCGATAGTGCCCTCCCGGTTCTTTTCGAGGCGGTTTGTCAGGTAGACCACCGCCACCCCGCGCTTCTCCGCCGCCTCGATGAACTCCTTCGCGCCGGGTACCAGGCGTACCTCGCCCGCGAAGTCGCGCTCCCATACGTCCCAGGTGGCGTCGGTGAAGACGCCGCGTTCCCGGTCCAGGTACGCCTGGTACCCGCCGTTGTCCAGCACCGTTTCGTCCAGGTCCATCACCACCGCGGGCTGCTTGTCGCTCAGCGCGGCGTTCGCCAGACGCTCGTTCAGGCGCTCGGTTGCCAGGGCGTAGGTCTGGAGGCAGACGGCCCGGTACTCCGCCGACGTCTGCATATACAGGTTGGCGTACAAGACGCGCTCCTGCGGGTTAACCGCCGCGGAGGCGGAGGCAGGCGGTGCCACCGCCTGCCGCGCCAGGGTAGGGGAAACGCCCGCGCCGATCAGCATGCCGAGCGTCAGGCAGGCGGCGCAAGGGACGGCGCGCCGCAGTTTTTGCTCGCGGGTCATAAACGGGTGGGTTCCTTTCGGTGGGAGCCGCTCAAAGGCGGGCGGGCACGCTCTGCGGCGCCGGGTCGGCGGCGCGGACCTCCAGGGTAATGCCGAACGCCTCTTCGAAGGCCGCCTTCTCGCTGCTGACGTACCAGACTTCGAGGCGCGGGTCGCCGTCGGAGTGCAGGGTCAGCGTCGCGTGGCGGGCCGCCGGGTCGTAATCCAGCGTCACCGCGCGGACTAAGCCGAGATGCGAGCGGTCCAGCCCCTCGGCGATGCGCAGCAGCGAGGACGCCTGCCGGACGAAGCTTTGGGCGCGGGCGGGCAGCGCCTGGAAGTGCGCATGCCGCTTCTTGGGCGCGGACTTGCGGTGGAAGTAGGCCAGGTTCGCCATCACCTCAATCTCCTCGTCCGTGAAGCCCGCCATCTCGGCGTGCCGGATGAGGTAATACGAGTGCCGGTGATGCCCGCCATGCGACACGAACACGCCGATATCGTGCAGTGTCGCCGCGTACTCCAGCAGTTCCCGGTCCTGGGCATTGTAGTCGTGCAGGCCACGCTCCCGCGCCTGGTCGAAGAGGCTCAGCGTCAGACGGACCACATGCTGCGTGTGTCGCTTCTCGTCCGCGTTCAGACGCGCCAGGCGGTCCACGGAGCGGCTGCGTACCCCCGCTTCGTGCGGCAGACCTGCGGCGACAGTCGCGGCGGGCCGGGAGTCGCCCAGGCGACGCAGCAGGGCGTCCACCAGAACCCCTTCGCGCAGCGACCGGTCGGAGATCAGGAAGCCGTCGATCTTCAGGTCGTCCGCCAGGGTGTGGAGCACGGCGGCGCCGGCGACGATGATATCGGCGCGCTCCGGGTTGAGGCCGGGCACCTTGCGCCGCTCCTCCAGGGTGAGGCCGCAGAGCATCTCGGCCACCTCCCGCAGGTCGCTTGTCTTGAGCGTGTAGTTGCTAAAGGTAGCAGGGTCCTGGCCGGCGCGGCGGGCGGCCACCGCCGCCAGGTTCATGGCTGTGCCGGAGGAGGCGACCGCGACATCAAACCCGGCCTGCTCGATCTTGCGGTAGGCATGCGTGGCGACGCCCCGAGTGTACTGGCGCATCGTCTCATACAGCGCGTGGGGGATGATGCCGTCCATGCCGGTCAGAAAGCGGTTCCCCAGGCGGATGGCGCCGAGCTTCAGGCTTTCGAGGACCAGGTGCTCCCGCTGCGTCCCCACAATCAGTTCGGTGGAGCCGCCGCCGATGTCGATAAAGAGTCCCTTGCGCGCGCCCAGTTCCAGGCCGGACACCACACCAAGATAGATGAGTCGCGCCTCTTCCACGCCGGGGACGACCTGCACCTCGACGTCCGCCCTGGTGCGCGCCCGCTCGATAAACTCCTCCCGGTTCTGCGCCTCGCGCAGCGCCGCCGTCGCGATGGCAACGATCTCACGGGCGCCGCGCCCGCGCGCGATGTCGGCAAACCGGGAGAGCACGAATACGCCCCGAGTCATCGCCTCGTCGGAAAGGCGGTTAGCGGCGAACTCGTCCTGCCCCAGCCGTACCGTCTCCTTATGCTGGGAGACGAGTTGCCAGGTGCCGGAGGCGGCGTCCAGGCGCACAAGCGACATTCGCACAGAGTTCGTGCCGATGTCCAGCGCGGCGAGAAGGTCGCCGCCGTCTGCCTGGGGCGACGGAGGAGCGGGGGTAGCGGTGGGTGCGATGGTAATAGATGTGGTCACACCCCAATTATAGCCATTCCCGCGGCGTTCTGAACAGCCGCAGGCCGGGGCGGGTGTTATACTGTCTGCGGGCCGTCCGCTGCCCCTACCCGCCTTGTCCACTGCGCTTACGCTCCTGATCTTCGGCCTGACCCTGGCCGGGGTGCTCACCCGCCCCCGAGGCCTCTCTGAGGCGTGGTTCGCCGCGATTGGCGGCGTCCTCATGCTGGCGGCCGGGCTGGTCTCCCCGGCTGCCGCGTGGCAGGTCACGCGCGAGAGCGGGGATGTCCTCCTGTTTCTGCTCTTCCTGATGGCGCTCTCGGCGCTCGTGGACACGTCGGGCTTCTTCGACTGGGCGGCGACCCTGGCCGCGCGAGCGGCAAAGGGGGACGCGCGGCGGCTGCTGACCCTTGTGTTCGTGCTCGGGGCGGCGATCACCACCCTGCTCTCGCTGGACACCACGGCCCTGCTGCTCACGCCGCTCGTGTGGGCGGTCGCCTCGCGGGCGAACCTGCCGCTCAAGCCGTACCTGTTCGCGTGCGCCTTCGTGGCGAACATCGCCTCCTCGGCGCTGCCGGTCTCAAACCTCACCAACCTGCTCGCGTTCAGCGCGATCGGGGACTCCACCCTGCGCTATGCTCTCCTGATGACGCCGCCGACCGTCGGGGCGTCTCTGGTGACGCTGTGGGTGCTGCGCCTCGCCTACCGGCGCGAGATTCCGGAGCGCTTCGACGCCTCGGCGTTCCCGGACCCCCTGGACGCCGTGCCGAATCTGCCGTACTTCCGGGTCACTCTGATCGTCCTCGGGCTCACCCTGGTCGGCTACTTCGCGGTGCCGGCGCTTCTGGGGTGGCCGCTCTGGAC
>CALEKU010000035.1 GCA_937902745.1 uncultured Armatimonadota bacterium | reverse complement strand
ACCTGCTGCCCGGCTTCTACGACGATTGGGTGCTCACCGAGCGCGAGCGGCTGCGCCACCTCTACTTCGAGGTGCTGGAGCGACTGGCCGCTGCCCACCGGGACGCGGGGCGTCTGTCGGAGGCGATCGAGGTGGCGCGGCGTCTGGTGGCGGCGGAGACGACGCGTGAGGGTTCGCACCGGCTGCTGATGCGGCACCTGATAGCCGCGGGGCGTCCGGGGGAGGCGGTGCGTCAGTACGAGGAGTTGGCGCGCACCCTGAGGGACCGGTGGGATGCCGCTCCCGACGCCGAGACCGAGGCGCTGGCCGAGGAGGCGCGCAACGCCCCTGCATCGCCTGCGTCGCCCGCGCCGCCCGCGTCGCCCGAACCGCTGGCGCAGCCGGACCCTCAGCAGGACGACGCGGCGCCGGCAGCGGAAGCAGTGCCATCCGCCCCCTCCCCGGGCGCGGCCCCTGCTGCCGACGCGCCGGAGCCTGAGCCGGAGACGGCGGTGCGCCTCCCCCTGCGCTTTAACCGCTTCTTCGGGCGCTCAGCGGAGATCGCGCAGGTCCATGAGTTGCTTCTGGGCGATGACCGGGTACCGGTCATTACAGTAACCGGGCCGGGCGGTGCGGGGAAGACCCGGCTTGCCATCGAGGCGGCGGAGGCTGTAGGAGACCTCTTTGCCGGAGGTATCTCCTTTGTGTCCCTTGCGGACGTGTCGGACGCTTCACGGGTCGAGGACGCTATCGCAGATGCGCTCGGGGCGGTCCGCGCGCCCAAGGTCCCTCCGCGGCAGGCGGCCATCAGTACCCTGCGGCGGCGCGCGGCACGCGGGCGTGTGCTTGTCGTTCTGGACAACGCCGAGCATCTCGTGGAGGCCGTCGTGGAGGCGGTCCTCGGCCTGCTGAGCGGGGTCCCGTTGCTGTCCCTGCTGGTGACCTCGCGCGTCCGCCTGGAGATTGAGGGCGAGCGGGAGGTCGCCCTTCTGCCCCTGCCGGTGCCAGAGCTTCCGGGCACCCCGGAGCGACTACTGGAGTTCCCCGCCATCGCCCTGTTCGCCGACCGCGCCCGCCGCGCGCTTCCCGACTTCGCCCTAACCCCGAGGAACGCTGCCGCGGTAGCCGCCCTGTGCCAGCGGCTCGAAGGCATCCCGCTCGCGCTGGAGCTGGCGGCGGCCCGCGCCGTGGTCATGACCCCCGCCCAGATGCTGGAGCAGGTGAGCGAGCGGTACGACTTCCTGGTGAGCCGAAGGCGGGACCTGCCGGAGCGCCACCGCTCGCTCCGTGCCGCCGTCGCCTGGAGCGTGGACCTGCTCTCCCCGGAGGAGCGCGGCTTTCTGGCGCGTTTGTCTGTATTTCGCGGGGGCTGTACCCTGGACGCCGCGCGGGAGGTATGCGGCGGCGGCGATGCCGAGAAGGCCATCGAGCTACTGACGGGCCTGCGCGGCGCGTCGCTGGTGCTGGCCGAGCCGGGGGGCGACCCGGATGCCATGCGCTACCGCATGCTGGAAACGGTGCGCGAGTATGCCGACTCGATGCTCGACGAGGAGGAGCGGATCGAACTCCAGAGAAAGCACGCGCTCTGGTGCTGCCGCTTCTCGCACGCCGAACAGGAGCACTACCGCACGCCGGAAGAGGTGAACTGGCTGTGCCGGATGAACGCCGAACTGCCGAACTTCCGGGCGGCGATCGAGTGGTCCCTCGCCGCGCAGACGGACACGGTGCTGCCGCTGCGCCTCATCCGTGGGGTGGAGACATTCTTTGAGGCCCGTAATCTCTTCGCCGAAGCGCGCTCCTACCTGCTGCGGGCGCTGGCGCTTCCCGAGTCGGATGTCTCCCCGCCGGATTTGCCCTATGAGGACCCACGGATCACGCGCGCCCGCGCCCTGCGGGATGCGGCCAGTAACTCGACCGTTCTGGGCGACTACGACGCCTCCGTTCCGCTCCTGAAGCGCGCATTTGCCCTCTCGAAGGAGGCGAACTTCCCCAACGGCATGATTCGAGCGCTGAATTCGCTCGGCCTGGTAGCGGAGATGCACGGCGACCACCTGACGGCGCAGCAGCGGTACCGGGAGGCGCAGGCGCTGGCGAAGGAGCATCCGCCCGCACCATCTACCGTGGCATGGATGTATCAGCACCTGGCGCTCTGCGCGGATGGGCTCGGGGATAAGCAGGAGGCCGCGCGGCTTTACCGCGAAGGGCTGGAGATACGGCGGAGCATCGGCGACCGGCGCGGGATCGCCCGCGCCCTGCGTCAGTTGGGCCGCATGGCGGCGGAGGCCGGCGAACCCCACCAGGCGGTTCCCTACTACCGGGAGGCGATGCAGTTACTGGCGGAGTTGGACGACCGGTATGTGCTTACGGACGTGCTGAACTGGATCGCTGACCTGGCGCTCCTCCCACTTCACGAGGACGCGCCCGCTGCGGCCCGCCTGATCGGGGCGACCAACGCCATCCATGCCGCGACGGGGACGAAGTTCCCCCCCAAGGGCCGGGCAGAGCGGGAAAAGCGGGACGCGCTGCTGCGGGAAAAGTTGGGGGTATCGGCCCTTGAGACGCTGCAGGAGGAGGGAGCCACCCTACCGTTCGACCGGGTGCTGGAGATTGCGAGCGGGATTCTGGATGCGTTCGACGCGGATGGCGCCGCGGCCGAACCCGCTTCCCTGGCTCTGTCGGGCGGCGAGGCACTGGCCCCTCCATCGACAACCGCCCGGTAGTCTGGTAACGAGCCGCCGTGGAAGTTCGGTATAATCGAAGAGCAACGCTCTGTACGCTGCGCAGAAAGGACTTCCGAATGAAGAACCTGATCGCCGCCTTCGCTGTGATCGCCGCCGTGGGCGCCGCGGCCTATGCCCAGGATGAAAAGCCGGCCGCGCCGAAGGCGAGCAAGCCGGTCTGCCCCATCATGAAACACGAGGTCGCTAAGGTGAACCCGAAGATGGCCTCCGAGTACAAGGGCAAGACCTACTACTTCTGCTGCGCGGGCTGCAAGCCGGCCTTCGAGAAGATGCCGGACGCCGAGAAGGCGAAGCTGGCGAAGTACGGTGTTCCCACGAAGAAGAAGGACGCGAAGCCGGCCAAGAAGGGCTGATTCGCCCCCTCGAACCCCTGCGCGCCGGGCGCGGCATTGTGCCGCGCCCGGCGTTTCGCTTATAATCGAGGCCGATGAACGCCCTGCTCGATAACTGGTTCAAACTCCGGGAGCGCGGGACAACGGTGCGGACGGAGGTGGTGGCTGGCCTGGTGACGTTTCTCACCATGGCCTACATCGTCGCCGTGAACCCGCTCGTACTGAAGGACGCGGGACTCCCGGTGCCGGCGACCGTCGCCGCCACCTGCCTTGCCGCCGCGGTGCCCACCCTCCTGATGGGGCTATGGGCAAACTGGCCGATTGCGCTCGCACCGGGGATGGGGCTGAACGCCGTGTTGACGTTCGGCGTCGTGAAGGGACTCGGTGTGCCCTGGCAGACCGCGATGGGAGTGGTCTTCGTGGAGGGCGTCCTGATCCTGCTCCTGGTGGCGGCGGGGGCGCGCGAGGCGGTGCTGCGGGCGATCCCGCCCCCTCTGCGAACTGCGATTGGGGTGGGCATCGGGCTGTTCATCGCGTTCCTCGGGCTGCAGAACGCGGGCATCGTGGTGCGGTCGGAGGCCACGATGGTCCAGGCGGGGGCGTTCACCGCTCCGGGCGTCCTGGTATCCGCGATGGGGCTGGCGGTCACGGCGGCTCTGATGTCCCGGCGCGTCCCGGGCGCGCTCCTGCTGGGCATCGTCGCCACGACGGCGTTTGCGGGCATCGCCACCGCGCTGGGCGCCGCACGTCTGCTGGCGCTGCCTCCCTCCCCCGTTGCCACGCCGGACCTCTCGACCTTCGGCCAACTCGACATCCCGGGCGCCCTGACGATCAAGCTGGCCGCGGTCACGTTCGCGTTCCTGATGTCCGACTTCTTCGACACCATGGGGACGGTCGTCTCTATCGGGAGGCAGGCGGGGCTTGCGGCGGACGGCGACGACGCGCGCGTACCGAACCTGCGGCGGGTCCTGCTGGTGGACTCGCTTGCGGCGTCGTGGGGCGCGGTCTGTGGAGCGTCCTCGGTGACCAGTTATGTCGAGTCCGCGGCCGGGGTCGGCGAGGGCGGCAGGACCGGCCTGACGAGCGTCGTCACTGCCCTGCTCTTCCTGCTCGCCATGCCGTTCGCCCCGCTCGTGGCGGCGCTTCCGAAGGAGGCCACCGCACCCGCCCTGATCGTGGTCGGGTATCTGATGCTCGCGCAGGTACGCGAACTCGACTTCTCGCGGCTGGAGGAGTCGTTCCCGGCGTTCGTGACGCTGCTCGCCATCCCGCTAACGTTCTCGATCTCGGACGGCATCGCGCTGGGCATTCTGAGCCATGTCCTGCTTGCGGTCCTGCGCGGACGACCAGGCGAGGTGCCCCCGCTGCTGTGGCCGGTCGCCGCGCTGTTCGCCGTCTCGCTCGCCCTATGAGAACGCCGCTTACCGGGGCTGGCCCGGCGCGAACGGACCGACGAAGCGCAGGCCATCCGCCACGACCGTCCCCGGTCCCGTCGCAGTAAGGCGCACCTCGGCCCTCTGGTCGCGCACCCCGGGGCGGCCGAGGGAGAAGCGGCCGAGTCGCCGCCACCCGCCCTCGCCGCCCGGCGCCTCCCGCTGGTCCACCACCACCGAGCCCACGCCGCCGTCCGCCGTTGTGACCGCGTACGTCGCGCGACCGGTCCGCCCTTCGGCTGCGGGCCATCGGGCGTAGACCTCCCACTCCCCGCCCAGGGGCAGCGTCGCCGTCCACCGCGCCGCCTCCGGGGTCGCCTTGCTCCACCACAGGGCGCCGTTGCGCTGCCAGGGGGCTGCCGCCGCGAGCGCGTCGGCCCCTACGGTGATGTCCCACGGCTCAACGCGCACGCTGGCAGTGACTACCGGGCCGAAGGGCACCGGCGGGCGGGGGGCAACGGGAACACGGTTCAGGCGGAACGACTGCTGCACCGTCTCCCCTGCTACCGCTGGCGCTCGGACCGTAAAGACGAACCGCGCCGCGGTTCCGGGAGCGACATCCGTCTCCGCCGCGGGAAGTCCGACGAACCGCGGGCTGTTCCACGTCGGCGCGTAGAGCGAGCCCTGCTGCGGTGCCAGGAGGCCGGTCGGTGCGGGCCACACGCCGAGGTACACCGGCTCTCGCTTGGCGAACGCGATACGGCTTTCGTCGCCCCCTGACGCTCCGGTGGCGGGTACGGGCCACGGGTCGTCGCCGAGGTTGAGGAAGGTAACGCTGACTTCGGCCCGCTCGCCGGGGCGCAGCACGGCCGGAAACGTCGTGCCATCGAGGCGTGCGTCGTTACGCACCAGGCACATCAGGGTGTCCCAGTCCCAGTAGGGGCCGGGATCAGTATGGTGGCTGCGCCCGCCGAACTTGGTCGGGTCGGTCGGGTCCGGCACCTCGGAGTGCGCGATGATGTGCTTGCGGTCGCGGGGTATGTTGTAACGCGCGGTGATATCGCGGACCAGACGCGCGGACGCCTCATACAGTGTGGAGTCGTAGAAGCCGGGGCGGTAGGCGTACCCATGGTGCTCGATGCCCACCGAGCGGCGGTTGATATCGAGGTTGCCCGCGTGCCAGGCGACATCCCGCTCCTTCACCATCTGCCAGACCTTACCCGTTTCGCCGTCCACGACGTAATGAGAACTGGCCTTCGCCCGTGGGTCCTGGAACCAGCGGATACACCCTTGCGCGGTCCCCTCGATGTCGTGAATCACCACGTACTCCACGGTGCGCATGGGGGCGCTGGAGGCGGCGCGATTATAGTTGGAGGGAAGCGCCGGCTCCCACACCGCCCACGCGGTGTCAGGAAGCTCGGCCGGAGCCGCGGGAACGCCTGGTTTCGGTACCGCGGGCGTTGTGGTCTGGGCCAGAGAGGGAGAAGCGGGACACAGCAGAGACAGCGCTCCGGCGAGCGCCCATGCGGAGGGAAGCAGGAAAGATTTCACGGCGGCAGGTTCGTCGGGCTGACCGCGGAGTCCTGCAAAAAACCTGCAAAAACAGTAGCGGCCCGGAGACCGGGCCGCTACTTCCTAACGAGTCGGATGCCTTCCGACTACTCAGGCTTGTCCATGACCGGCGCAGCCGGCGTGTCGCCCTGCGTCGGCGCGGTCTCAGCGGCGGCGCCGCCTGCCGCTGCTGCGGGGGCCGGGCTTGCCGCCGCGTCCTCCTCGGACTTGGGGGCACAGCCAGCAGCCGTCACAAGAACAATGCCTGCGGCGAAGAGCGCCGCCAGAGTGCGGATCGACTTACCCATTAGAGCTTGCACCCGTTCTGCGTCGCGGCGGTGTTCACAGACGGCCGGAACAGGCAGCGGTGGCAGCCGTCCCAGTAGCTGGAAGTGCCGATGCCCCTCTCGTTGTACTTCGTTGTACTGCGCCCACGGGTCAACCGAGGAGTCGCCGCCCGGGCCGTTCGGTCCGCCGAGCTTGACCCACTTCACGTGACCGTCGGCGTACGTGAAGTTCATGCCGTTGTTGTGGAGCAGATAGGTGCCGTACCCCTGAGTACCGCCGGACGTCCCGCCCGGTTCGGCAGAACAACCGGACGTGAGCTTCGCCTTATAGGAGCAGGTCGGGTCCGAGCCGCAGTTATTGAGCTGCGGGCTGGGCAGCGAGTAGCCCATCAGGCGCGCTTTGCCGTGGCCCTCGTAGAGCATCACCACGCGCGCCGGGTTGTCCACACCGGCCATCGGGTACTGGTGCATCAGGCCGTTGTACTGGTAGGTGTTGCGGATGATCGGGGCGCGCGGCGCCGAGTAGTCCGCGCCGTCCAGCGGAACATCATCGGCGGAGGGGCAGTACGTCAGGTCCGGGGTCTTGATGTACGCAAGCACGGCGTTGACCCAGTAGGACTGGTGCCGCGCGATCTGTGCGGCGTTGGTGAAGCGCCAGTTCGCGGGGGTGTCGTGCAGGCCGGTGAACCAGGCGTTGGTCGACGGGTTCCAGGACATGGAGAGCGGGTACGTCTCCTCGAAGTCCTGGACATACATCATGATAGCGTTCGCCCACTGCTTCTGGTTGGAGAGGCAGGCGGTCTGCCGGGCCTTCTCCCGGGCCTGGGCAAACACCGGGAACAGGATCGCGGCGAGGATCGCGATGATGGCGATCACCACAAGTAGTTCGATCAGCGTGAAGGCGCTCTTCGCAACGCGCCCCCGGCGATGAGATGGGA
>CALEKU010000034.1 GCA_937902745.1 uncultured Armatimonadota bacterium | reverse complement strand
ACCCCCGGCCGCCTGCCGGACTGGAAGCCGTAGGGCCCTCACCCCCTGCTCTCCGAATGAGAGCCCTCACCCCCGTCCCCTCTCCCGCAGCGGGAGAGGGGACGGGGGTGAGGGCTCCGGACGCTCATCCCACACTTTCCCCAACCCGCGCAGCCAATCAGGAGGGAACATCGCGCTCGCCGGAGTAGAGGACTATATGGCTCTACGACAACTCACTCCCACACGCTTTTACCGTCCACAACGCGCCGCGGCGGCTGCCGTCGCCGCGGGCATCGCGACGCTCGCGCTTTCGCTGGCGGCCTCCGGAACGGCCCACGCCCAGGACAAGGCCCGCGACGCCTTCGCACTCAAGAACGGCGACCGTGTCGTCTTCTACGGCGATAGCATCACCGACCAGCGCATGTACACCCTGCTCACCGAGCAGTACATCGTGACCCGCTTCCCCGAGCGCGATATCCGCTTCGTCCACTCCGGCTGGGGCGGCGACCGGGTCAGCGGCGGCGCAGGCGGTCCGATCGACGTGCGCCTGGACCGCGATGTGACGGCCTACAAGCCCACCGTGGTCACTATCATGCTGGGCATGAATGACGGCGCCTATAAACCGTTCGATGAGAGTGTCTTCCAGGCCTACGCGAAGGGCTACCAGCACATCGTCGATAAGCTGAAGAAGGACAATCCGGGCGTCCGCCTGACCCTGATCCAGCCCTCGCCCTTCGACGATGTCACCCGCGCCCCCACGGTCGAGGGAGGCTACAACACCGTGCTGCAGCGCTACGGGCTGTACCTCAACGGCCTCGCCAGCACCGCGAATGCCACCCTGGCTGACATGAACAAGCCGGTGGTGGATGTTCTGACCAAGGCGAAGGCGACCGACGCTGCGAATGCCGAGAAGATTATCCCGGACCGGGTTCACCCGGGGTGGGGCGGCCACCTCATCATGGCGCAGGCGCTGCTCAAGGCCTGGAACGCGCCCTCCCTCGTCTCCGCCGTGACCATCGACGCCACAGCGCGCAAGGCGACCACGGCTGAGAACGCCGAGGTCAAGAACATCAAGACGGCGGCCGACGGTTCGCTGACCTGGACGGCGACGGAGGGCTCGCTGCCGTTCCCGATTCAGCCGCCGGACCCGGGCAGCGCCGAGCCATACAACCTCGCGCTCGCCTCGTCCGACTTCATCGAGTCGCTGAACCGGCAGATGCTGACCGTCACTAACCTGGCCGCGCCCAGCTATACGCTCAAGATCGACGACCAGGAGGTCGGGACGTTCACCAAGGAGCAGCTGGCGGCGGGTGTGAACCTGGCTCCGCTCGACACGCCCATGCTGAAGCAGGCGCAGCTTGTCGCGCAGCTTACGCGGCTGCGCGCCAACCTGCACAACGCCCGCTGGCGCGAGGTCCAGGTGCCTCGCGCCGGCGATAAGGCCGTTCAGCCGCTGCTTCCCGCGCTGCTGAAGGACATTGACATGGCGGGCGAGGATCTGACCCGCGCCCAGCGCGCCGCCGCGAAGCCGCGCCCGCACACGTTCACCCTCGTTCCCAAGGGATAACCCCGGGCGTCCCAGCGCTACACGGTAGGGGACCCGGCAGCCATCGCCTCGCGGATGGCCTGCCGGGTCCCTTCTATGTCGAAGCACTCCTGCTGGTTCGTCTGCAGGAACCGCTCCGCCAGGCCGAGCGCCTCCGCTTCGGTGAGGTGCCCCTCGTGGACCTCCGCCTCCAGGGCGCGCGTCAAACCCTGCCGCGCCTGGAGGGAGTAGGCGACCGACGCCGCGGGCCAGCGGCTGTCGCCCCCGAATCCGAGGAGTTTGTTCGCGGGCACGGCATGGATAAAGCGCCGCACGAAGTCGGTGGACGCGAGCGGGTTGATGCTCCACGCCCAGCACAGATCCACCCAGACGTTCGGGTAGTGCTTCGCCACCGCGATCAGCTCCTCGCTGTAGGGGTACGCAATGTGCATCAGCACGAAGCGCGTTTTCGGGTAGCGGGCAAGCAGAGGGCAGAGGTGCCCGCTGGGGATGCGGTCTACGGGCATGTTGCTGTGGCCGGCGTAGTAACCCGTGTGAATCTTGAACGGCAGATTGTACTCGGCGGCTAGCTCCACCCCGCGCGCCCAGCACCAGTCACCCAGCACGAGCTTTTCCGCCGCGGAGACTTCGCGGCCCGCCACCGCCTTCTCCAGCACGCGGGCGACCTCCGCCTCGTCGCGCTCCTCCCAGCGAAGCGTCCGCTCATACGCGTGCTGCGACTTGACGGCAATGGCGCAGGGACCGTACTTCGCAAACAGGCCGCTCATGGCCGCGCGCAGTGACTCCAGGTTTGTCACCTCGACGTTCACCTCGCGCTGCAGCGCCGCGAAGTCGGGCCGGCCGCTGCAGAAATCGACCCAGGAGAGGTCGTACAGGAAGAACTCTGGCCCGGATGCGTCGGGCAGACAGGGCCAGCAGAAGTCGTCCACCTGCACATGGTCCAGACCTGCCTGTTGCAGCAGGGCGAGGCGCGCGCCCGGCTGTCGCATCTGCGCCGCCTTTTGGGCCTGCGCCGCCTCGATGGCCTCCGGGGTGATCGCCTCCATCTCGTAGACATGGCGGGCGATCAGGTGGACGGCCTGGCCGTAGCCCGTGAAGCGGCAGCGCTCCCAGGCGTCCCGCACCCCCGCGAAGCGGGCGGCAAGGTCACGGTCCGATGCGTCCGTCAGGCGCGCGACCGCCTCCGGAGAGGCCCCGGCGACCACGAGATCGGCGGTAATATAGTTCGAAAAGAGGTCCACCAGCACGTCCGGGGGCTGCGCGGTGCAGAACCCCTCGTAGTGGAGGTGCTCGTGCGTGTCAACGAGTGGGGCCGCGTGCACGAAGCGTGCGACATCGGACATACCGGCGTCAGGAAGCGTGATGTGCATAATACGGTCTGCTTCGCGGCCGGGGGGGCGATACCCTGCTAATTGTCTCACCCTGCTGCGTCCCGCCCACTGTGCCCCGCATGCGTGTGCGTGAAGGTATGCTGTTGCTGTCCGCACAAATCTCTCTGGAGAGTGCTCGTTCGTTTCTGACCGGTTAGGGAGGTCTCGCCCGTATGCCCGTTACCACAGTTCGCCGGGGAGATCTGCGTCTCTCTCGTGCTGCCGCACTTGTCGCCGTCACGACGTTCGCACTTCTGCTCCTGCTTGCCGCCGCGCCGCCGCGCGTCGCGCGCGCGCAACCGTCCCCCGCCGCTGCGGGCGAGCCGAAGCCGGTACATCACCTTGGGGACATCCTGGGGAAACTCGACTGGGACCCCGCCGAGCGCGGCCCGCTTCTGATCGTCGCGCCGGAGAGGGCCGCGCTGAAGCGGGGCAGGGTGGAGCGGCAGCCCGACGGCTCCGGAGTCTACGTTCCGGCTCCGGAGCTGAAGGAGCCCGGTCCGGAGGGCTACCGCCTCACGGCGGCCGTCAGCGCCTTCCAGCGTAAGCTAACGCAGGTAGGGAGTGTCTGGGCGGTAGTGCCGGACACCATGACCGTGCTGAATACGAAGGACCTGCCGGAGCCCAGTCCTTACCTGGGGATGAGCCGGGGGCAGAAGCTGAAGCTGCTCCAGGCGCGCCTGACCGACGCGCAGTGGAAGAAGTTGGCCAGCCCTGAGGGGCTGGGGGCGAACGACCTGGACCGCGATCAGAGGGAACTTTTCCTTTCCGCGCTGCCGAACCCCTTCCGGGTCCAGGTGACGCGGACCCGCCCGGAAGGGGGAGTGACCACCGACCTGATGACCCTCAACCCGGCACAGGCAGCGAGCGCCCGCATCGGTATGCGCCGCTCCCTCTCCTGGTCCTTCCAGATGGAGGGGGATAGGGGCGGCATGGTGACGATGGGGCTGGGCGGCGAGCCACGGCCGGACGGTAGCCCCCACCTGGCGCTCGCGCACGAGTTTCAGGACTGGGAAGAGCGTCGTGGGAAGCTGCTGGACGTGCCCCTCGTTCGGGTAGAACCCAACCGTCTCAAGGAGAGCGATGTCCACTTCGCTGCCCCGGCGCTTAGCGCACCGGTCTCCCTGGCGGGGGCAAAGACGGTGGGGGACCTGGTGCAGCGGGTGGCCGCTGCCGCGCGCGTGGAACTGCACGCCGATGTGCGCTACGCGTCCCTGCCGGTGTACGTCCGTGCTGTCGGGGGCGTGCGCGCAGGAGACCTCCTGCAGGCGATCTGCCTCTCGGTCACGGGGACCTTCCGTAAATTGGAAGACGGTAAGGGGGGCGTGGCCTATCTCCTGACCGACGACCGCGAGGGGCTGGGAGTGCGCCACGCCCGACTTATGCAGTGGGCGCGCCAGGTAGGGGCGCTCGCCGATGAGCGCGAGCGCGAGGTCCTGGAACGGATTAAGGAGGCGCGGCCATTTGAGGTGGTGGGCTGGGCGGCGGACGACCCGCTGGCCCCGACGGCTGCCCTACAGCAGAAGATTGAGGCGCACCGGGCCGAGATGCAGAAGCCACGCGATCCGTCCGGAGTGAGACCCTATTCCGAACTCTTCCCGATGGTATCGCCGGACCTGCTGCCCGCCGCGGCGAAGGAGATGGTGGCGAAGCAGATAGAGTCCTGGGAGAAGGGGCGGGCCGCAGGAAACGATGACCGCAAAGGTCTGCGCACAGACGCTGTGATGCTGGATGTGCGCCTGCGTCCCGTCTTCCTCGTACCCGGTGTCGGGACCATCGAAGATAGCGAGATGAGCTTCGGCGGGGGCAGCGAGTCGCTGTTCTCTAGTGACCGGATGTACAACCCGCTCCCTTCGGTTGTCCCCGCCCCGCGGCCCGGGGAGCAAATGCCCGAGATGAAACTGCCCGTGGCGCTTCCGGGGCACCTGCGGGAGCGTGTTCTGTGGATTCGGGCTGCGTCGCCACAAGAGGCGGCCAGCGCCGCGCGCGAGGCGGCGCGGGTCGGTCTGAACGTCCTCTGGCTGGATGTCGCCCCCACCGTCACGGCGGCGGAGTTCCGGCCGATCGTGGCCGCGGCACGTGAGGCTGCGCCGGGGGTGGCGCTCTACGCCGCGGTGCGCGTCCTCCGGCAGTCCGCGGAGGGCGGGAACAAGTATTCGTCGGACCTCAACCTTCTGGGCGAGACCATTACGGCGACCGGGGCACGTCGTGGGAAGGAGATAGGGAAGCTCGCCGAACTGAATGACCCTCGTCGTTGGTACCAGACGAGCATGGAGCGCCTGGTGCGGATGGCCCGGGCGGGCGACTTCGCCTCCCCGGGGGACTCCGTAAGCGCGGCTGCCCTGCGGCGCCGTGTCCTCGAAATCGCGGCCACACCAGGTCTTACCGGACTGGTGCTGCGGGATCTCGTGCCCTATGGCTACCAGGCGCTGGGAAACATGGGCAATCCGACTCTGGGGGAGAATGAGTTCGAACTCGGGTACACGCCGGAGATGCGCCTTGCCTTCCTGCGGCAGACCGGGGTGGACCCGGTGGACCTGACCCTTACGGGAGACAATAACTTCTGGCTACCGATGACCTTCGCCGGCAGCTTCCATGCGAGTCTGGAACTGCCCTTCTTCCGCGACTACGGCCGGAACGCGCGCGGCACGACGATCAATGACCAGAACGCCACGGAGTTGGGCGCGAGGGACGCGGCGGAGAAGTGGGACCTGTTCCGCCATCAGGTGGGGGTGGAGTTTCAGAATAGCCTGTTTGCGGCGCTCAAGCAGGTGCCCGGGCCGAAGCCCGGGCAGCCGCTTGTTCTGTTGCGGGAGCAGGTGCCCGGGCCCTTCGGCACAAGCGGCCAGTTCGAGCCGTGGGAGGCGCCTGTGGAGATGCCCGCCCCCATGAAGCCGGGCGCCGGGAGCAACCCCGCCCTCGCGGGAGGAGGGCAGGCGCGCCCGCGGTATCCGGGGATGATTGTGCTCGACCCGGAGAGGGTGAAGCCGCGCGCGAAGGAAGAGGAAAATATGCCCGCCGCCGACCGTCTGGCCCGGCGGGTGGGGCAGATTACGGAGAGTCTCCCGAAGCCGCCCCAGAACTCCGCGCCGCGCGGCCTCCTGATTGATCTGAGCGAACTGCCGCTGGAGGAGGGACTGGCCATGCTGGCCCAACTCCGCCCCCCGGCGCCCTCCGCCGCCTCGGCAGCGCGCTGATTTGCGAAACTCCCGTTCCTGTGATAGCTTGACAGGGTTGTCGGACGGCGACGCCCCCCTCTGGGCACGCCGTCCGCACCGTTTCACATCCTTTATCACCAAATGGCGGAGCGACCGTTCGGGTCGCGTCCGCGCCAAAGCCCCGGCGCCCGCGCTTCTGCGCGGCGTTGTGGGACCTGGAGGAATACCGTTGGCGAAACAGGCACTCATCGAGAAGGCCAAGCGCACCCC
>CALEKU010000033.1 GCA_937902745.1 uncultured Armatimonadota bacterium | reverse complement strand
CGTTAGCCCGCGGAGGCGGGCTTGAATCACAGAAGCCGGGACTTCAGTCCACGGCGGCAATGGGCCACGGCACCCAACCGACCGGCCACAACGGTCGATGGCCATCATTACATGGCACTGCTCCCCGCGCCCGGATCGTCCCCGCCGGGACCGCTGCTACCGTCTCCCTCGTCCCGCTTCGGCATCTCGAACCCCTCGTGCAGCAGGTGCGCGGCGTTCTCCACCGTCGGCGCGGCCAGAACCGTCACCCGGTCGCCGGGCAGCAGGCGCGTGGCCGCTGTGGGCACCTGCTCGGCGTGCCCGCGGCGCAGACTCACCAGGATGCAGCCCTGCGGCAGGCCCAACTCGCGCACCAGGCGGTGTGCAAACCGCGCCTCCTCATGGACACGGTACGTCAGGACGCGGGGCTGCTCAGCGGCGGGCGCGTCCCCCGAGCGGGTCAGATCACGCTCCAGAAGCGCCTCATAGATCGGCCGGTCCCCCAGCGACTCCGGAACGGCGTAGGCGGCCAGGCACGCGCCGAGAAGCGGCAGCATCAGCGCGTATCCGCCGGTCATCTCTGCAATCAGGACGATGCCCGTCAGCGGAGCACGGACCACCGCCGTGAAGAACGCCGCCATCCCCACCATTGCGAACGCCTCCGGGGCCGCAATCCCCCCTAGCACTGCGTTCCACACACCGGCGAATCCCAGCCCGATCAGAGCGCCAAGCGCCAGCATGGGCGCGAAGATACCGCCCGGGGCGCCGCTCGCGTATCCCCCCAGAGTCAGGAGGAGGCGCCCGATCAGCCACAGCGGGATAGCCGCCAGCGCCACCTCCGCGGTCAGCGCCCGCTCGGTCAGGTGGTGCCCGCCGCCCGCTACCTCCGGCGCGAACATCGCCGCGACGCCCACGACCGCAGCAATCAGGGCGGCAGGCACCCAGGCTGGCACTGGCTTCGCCACCCGCCCAAACAGGTCCAGGGAGGTGAGCAGCGCCCGGTTGAAGCCCACCCCCAGCAGACCGATAACGGCCCCCATCACGCAGAAGACCGGAAACAGTCCTACCGGAGGCGCAACCACCGCGGGCACGGCGAAGACCGGGTTCTGGCCAAACACCAGCCGGCTTACCACGTCCGCGATAACGCACGCGATCAGCGTCGCCCCAAAGACCAGCGGCCGAAACTCCCGCTGCACCTCCTCCAGCACGAACACCAGCCCGGCCAGCGGGGCGTTGAAGGCGGCGGCGAGGCCCGCCCCGGCCCCCGCCATCATCAGAGTCTCACGGTCCCGGAAGTTGCCCCCGAAGAGGCGCGCCACCGCATCGCCCACGGCGCCGCCCATCTGCACCGTCGGCCCCTCGCGGCCCAGGGCCAGACCGCCGAAGCCGACAGCCAGCACGCCACCGAAGAACTTCACGGGCAGCAGACGTCGCCAGTTCATGGGGCGCAGCCGGCGCAGAACCGCCTCCAGATTAGGAATGCCGCTCCCGGCCGCCTCCGGCGCGAACCGCCGCACCAGGACGACGGATAACCCGGCCGCCAGTGCACAGAAGAGCGGCACCACGAGTGCCAGAAGAGAATTTCCCTGCGCGGCCTGCCCCGAAAGCCAGGCGCGGACGTGTTCGCCCGCGTTCAGCAGGAGGCGAAACCCCACTGCCACTGCCCCGGCGAGTCCCCCGGTCAGCACCGCCATCGGGAAAAGGCGCCGCCGCTCCTGTCGGGCGTCCAGGTACTCACTTAACTCCGACCGCAGCAGCCGCGACTGCTGCGCGACCACCTCCTCCTGCTCCTGCGCCTCCTGCTGCGGGACCGATGCCATTACGCCTCCTTCTCCGCTGGTTTTCCGCCTCTGCTGGATATCTTGTAGCATGTCGCGGGTGCCTCCGGCAAACCGGAGACATGCGGTACAATGTCCCGTATGCTCCGCTTCATCGCCCTGCGCCTTGCGCTTGCGATCCCCACTCTCCTGGCGATCTCGCTTCTGGTCTTCTTTGCGGCGTACCTTTCCCCCGCCGACCCCGTGGACATCATCCTGGGGCAACGGGCCGCGCCGGAAGCCAAAGCCCGAACGCGCCAGGCGTGGGGCCTCGACCGCCCCCCGATTATCCGCTTCGGCGAGTACGTGACGGGCATTGTCACGCGGGGCGACTTCGGACGCTCCTATATGACCGGGGAGCCGATTACGCAGATCATCCAGCGCGGCTTCCCTAACACCGCTCTCCTGGCCACACTGGCGCTGACGATCTCGCTGACCGTAGGTATACCCATCGGCATCGTGAGCGCGGTCTACGCCGACCGCGCCCCCGACCGCATCGCCATGAGCGCCGCCCTTGCCGGCGTTGCCATCCCATCGTTTGTGCTCGGCCCCCTCCTGATTCTCTGGCTGGGACAACCCCGGGGACCGTTCCCCGTAATCGGCTTTTCGTTGCAGGACCAACGGGTCGCGCCGCAGTTCTTCCTGCTCCCCGCCGTGGTCCTCGCTGCCCGCTCCTGCGCCCTGATTGCGCGCCTCACCCGCTCCGCCATGCTGGAGGTGCTGGGGCAGGATTACATCCGCACCGCCCGCGCCAAGGGGCTGTCCGGCGGTGTGGTGCTGTTCAAGCATGCCCTGAAGAACGCCTTCCCGCCTATTCTGACCGTTGCAGGCACCACGTTCGGCTATCTGCTCTCCGGTTCGTTCGTTGTGGAGACGTTCTTCACTATCCCCGGCATCGGGTACCAGTCGATTCGCTCGATTCTGGACCGTGACTACCCGGTGGTGCAGGCGCTGGCGCTGCTTCTGGCTACCATTTTCGTGCTGATGAATCTGCTCGTGGACATACTGTATGGAGTATTCGACCCGCGCGCGCGGGTCGCCGGAGGAGGGCCGCGCGCGCGGTCGCGTGGAGCAGCCCGCACCGAAGAAGCCACCGCGGCGGCTACGGAGGCCGACACATGAGCAGCACCACCGCCGTCCCGACCCCGGAGGGCTCTGCCGTGAACGCAGCGACGGCTGCGGAGCAGGTTGCCCCCCCCGCACCGGGCACGTGGAAGCGCCTGTGTGCAAACCCGCTGGCGCTGGGCAGCCTGATTGTGCTGGGCCTGATTGTGTTGGTAGCGCTGTTTGCGCCGCTGATCGCCCCCTACCCGTTCAACGCCCAGGACCTGCCGAACAAGTTGCAGGCACCTTCGGCGCAGTACCGGCTTGGCACCGACGATCTGGGGCGTGACACGCTCTCGCGCCTGATCTATGGGGCGCGCATCTCGCTGATGGTGGCGCTCAGCGTTGAGACCTTTGTGGTAATCATTGGCCTGACCGTAGGACTGACGGCGGGCTTTCTCGGCGGATGGGTGGACACCGGGCTGATGCGGTTCACGGACGTGATACTGGCGTTCCCGGACGTCCTGCTGGCGATCCTGCTGCTCGGGACGCTGGGGACGGCGGACTTCGTGAAGCAGAACCCCCTGTCGTCCATCGCGCTGGTGATTCTGGCGCTCGGGGTCACGGGATGGCCGCCCCTGGCACGGTTGGTGCGGGGGCAGGTGCTGACCCTGCGCAAGCGGGAGTTCGTAGAGGCGGCACGAGCGCTGGGCGCGACGAACGGGCGCATCATTCTGAAGCACCTGCTGCCGAACCTGCTCTCGCCGGTACTGGTCGCGGTGACGGTGGACGCCGCCGGGGTTATCCTCGCAGAGGCTACCCTGTCGTTCCTGGGTATTGGAGTGCAGCGACCGTACCCGTCGTGGGGACGGATGATCAACGAGGCGCTGGACTACTACCGCTCACAGCCGCGCCTGCTGATCCTGCCATCGGCGTTCCTGGCGACTACGGTGCTGGCGCTGAACTTCCTGGGCGACGGCCTCCGGGACGCCCTGGACCCCCGCTCCCGGCAGCGGTAGGTCCCTAGCCCCGGGCGATGCTCGCCTCGTAGCCGTTCGCCTTCAGTTCCGCGACCACCTCGCGCGCGTTCTTCTCGTCGCGGTACGCTCCCACCTGAAGCCGATACAGCGTCCGCCCGCCGGAGCGATCGACCTGGATGGAGACGGGATAGCCGCGGCCGTTCAACTCCGTCGCCAGGTCCTGGGCGTTCTCCCGGTTGGCAAATGCGCCGACACGCACCCGGTACAACGGCCCCGTAGAGGCAGAGGTAGTCGTGCCACCGGTATCGGATGCGCCGCCGCTGCCCCCACTGCCTCCACTGCCTCCACTGCCTCC
>CALEKU010000032.1 GCA_937902745.1 uncultured Armatimonadota bacterium | reverse complement strand
CGCCGGGAGTCGGGTGCGGCGCCGCGCAGCTCGCCCTGCCCGGCGCGCCGGCGCGACGCGCGGGCGTTCCCCGAGCGCATTCCGTGGCGTGTTGTTCCCAGAGTGGCCATAAGACGCCCCTTACTCGCCCCGCGGCGCCGCCGAAACGCCGGTGGTGGCCGGGGTTGTCAGCAGGTGCTGCGCCTCCGGGGGGGCAGGGACGAGTTTCAGCGCGCTCGCGCGCTGCAGGATGGTGTTCGGCTGCTTCAGGCGCGCGACCTCAGCCGACAGGAGCCGCTGCTGCACCTCAAGTTCCCGCATCTCCCGGCGGATGCTCGTCAGTTCCCGCCGGTCGTTGTTGACCTTGGCGTAGGCGCTCACGTAGAGGCAGAGCAGGGTGACCGTGAACGAGGCAACCAGGCAGGCCACCAGCATCGGGTTGTTGTCGCGCAGGGAGCGGGCACGCCGCACCACACGCGGGCCGCGCTCGGCCATAGGCCGATGCGTCCCGGCGGACGCAGGCCGGGTCGTGGCCGGAGAGGCAGCCGGCAGGTAGGTCGGAGCGCCAGCGGAGTTCCGGAGCGGAGGGGGGGCGCCCGGGATGGGCGGCTCCAGAACAGGCGACGCCGCTTCGTCTCCGCGGCGTCTTTCGACAGTCGTTGTCCGGTCGGCGATCATCACAGTCCCGCTGCCCTCTGTTCTTTCGTATCTTTCGAAAGTTTTCTGACTAACTCTCAACCCTATTTTTTAACCGTCTAACCGTCTAACCGTCGCTCCGCAATACGCAGACGCGCGGAGCGCGCGCGCGGGTTCGCGCGTACCTCCTCCGCCGTCGGCCCCAGCGGCTTCCTGGTCACCACCGTCAGGATCGGAGCCGGAGGCGGCGTGGGATCCGGCAGGTCGGACCCCACGCGCTTACCCGAAAGCTCCGCAAAAAGGTTCTTAACGATCCGGTCTTCCAGCGAGTGGTAGGCGATCACCACCAGCCGCCCCCCGGGCGCCAGCGACGCCGCCGCACTGCGCACGGCCGTCTCCAGAACCTCCAACTCACGGTTCACAGCGATGCGCAGCGCCTGAAACGTCTTCGTAGCGGGGTGGATCTCGCCTGGTCGCGTTCGGAACGGCATCGTCGCCCGCACCGCGTCCACCAGGTCCTCCGTAGTCTCCAGCGGCTTTACCCGCCGCCGCGCCACAATCTCCGCCGCAATCCGCCGAGAGCGCGTCTCCTCGCCGTACTCAAATAGAATGCGGGCGATCTCCGCCTCCGGCAGGCGGTTCAGCAGATCCGCCGCCGTCTCCGCCTCGCCCTCCGGGTCCATCCGCATGTCGAGCGGCCCGGTATACCGGAACGCAAACCCGCGCCGCGCGGTGTCCAGCTGGTGGGAGGATACTCCCAGGTCCATCAGAACGCCGTCAACCTGCGGCAGTGCCTCCGTATCGAGGACCGCCCGCAGGTCGGCAAAGTTCGCCCGTCGCAGCCGGAGGTCAACCCCCTCGACCGCCGCGAGGCGCTCCCCCGCGGCTTCCAGCGCCTCCGGGTCCTGATCCAGTCCGACGAGTACTCCCCCGGGCGCAATCCGCTCCGCAATCGCCCGCGCATGTCCTCCCCCGCCCAGGGTCGCGTCCACCACGCGACGCCCCGGCGCCAGGTTCAGTCCCTCCAGCGCCTCCGCCAGCATCACCGGCGTGTGGTATCCGCTGGCGCTCACTGCTGCGCTCCTCCGGCCCGTTCACTGTCCACGCACTTACTTGCCAAGGCCGACCTCCCGCGCCGAGATGGAGATGTCTTCATCGGTCAAGCTTGCATTGAAAGCATCCCAACCGGCGCGTGACCATATCTCGATGCGCCCGCCCATTCCCGCGATGACCACCTCTTCGTCGATGGAGGCGAAGTCGCGCAGATTGCTCGGAATGGCGACGCGGCCCTGGTTATCCACCTGGGTCTCTACGGCCTCGGCCGAAAACCAGCGCTGAAGGCGTATGGTATGAAGGTCTAGGGCCGGCTGGGCCTGAAGCTTCTTCTCCAGGTCCTGGAAGTCCGGCTCCCGGAAGACGAACAGGCAGCGGTTCAACCCTTTGCAGATGACGAAGGTCTGTCCGAGTTCACTGCGGAAGCGCAGGGGGATAATCACCCTCCCCTTGTCATCCACTGAGTGATAATGCGCTCCCCGAAACAACCACTCGCCTCCACTAAGTCACCACCTGTCACCACTGGAATATTCTAGACGATGGCTGCGGGGGTGTCAACGCAAAAGCGACAAAAGCGTTATATTTTTTCAGTTATTAACACAGGATATAGCCCCTTGGCGCCCTTTGAACCCCCATATGTGGTATTTCGTTTGCCATTTTGTTTGCTTACCGCGCATTTGACAGTGGATTTGGGGTTGTTTATACTGGAAGCGCAAATCAACGAGAATCCCCCCGGCCACCACCTGCCACCATCCCTCCCCCTGACCCCACCCCGACCGGGGACTCGGGGGCGCCCGGTGGAGGCGGGTGGTGGCCGGGGGAGGGAGTGACCTACCGTGGAACTGAAGAAGGACGCCCCGTACGTCGTGGGGGTCGATCTGGGCGGGACCAACGTCCGCGCGGCGGTGCTGGACCGGGAAGGGAAGATACTGGGCTCCGGGCGCGGCCCCTCGCTGGCGACCGAGGGAGTCGAGAATACCGTCTCGCAGATCGTCCACGCCGCCAAGACCGCGATCCGCTCGGCGGGCGTTGCCGCGGATCAGGTCGCGGGCCTCGGTATCGGCGTGCCCGGTCACATCGACGACAAGAACGGTGTGGTGCTCTGGGCACCCAACTTCTACGAGGGCGGCAAGCCCTATCGGAACGTCCGCCTCGGCGACCCCATCACGCAGCAGATGGACCTGCCGGTGCTGATGGGTAACGACGCGAACGTGGCGGCGCTGGGCGAGTTTCGCTTCGGCGCGGGCCGCAAGGTGCGCACCATGGTCATGGTCACCCTGGGCACCGGCATCGGCGGCGGCCTGATCCTGGACGGCAAACTGTGGACCGGCGCAACCGGGGGCGCGGGCGAGATCGGACACATCATTATCGCGGCGGGCCTGCGCGGCGGCGCGGCGGCCTTTGGCTCCCTGGAGAGCATGGGGCAGATCGCGGCCATCACGGAGCGCGCGGCGCGCAAGATCTGCGAGGGGCGCAAGTCGCTCCTCGCGGAGAAGGTGGACTACGACTGGCACCTGCTGACGCCCAAGGACATCGCGGACGCGGCCCTGGAGGGCGACGCGCTGTCCTTGGAGACGCTGGAGGAGACGGGCTACTATGTCGGCCTCGGCATCGCCTCCATCGTGAACCTCATCAACCCGGAGATGGTGGTGATCGGGGGCGGCGTGGCCCAGGCGGGCGACCTGATCCTGGAGCCAATCCGCCGCTCGGCGCGCGCCAACGCCATCAAGACCCTGATCGACGTCAGCCCCATCGTCCCCGCGGAACTGGGCGACGACGCCGGCATCTTCGGCGGCGCCTCCCTGGTCCTCGACGCTCTGGAAGATTAGAGAGAACCGCCAAGACGCCAAGAACGCCAAGGGATGCAGAGAGATTCTTTTTTTCTTTCTCTTCTTGGCGTTCTTGGCGTCTTGGCGGTTACCCCCTCCGATGAAACGAGACGACGAACAGGCGGCGGTACTGGGGCGGTTGTGGGAGGAGTTCGCGCGGCTGAACGCCACGCACTTCGCCGACGCGCCGCTGACGCTCAGCGAACTGCGCTTATCGTCCCGCAAGCAGTACGGCGGCTACTGCGTTCCCAGCAAGAAGCTCATCGTCCTGTCGTGGCAGGCGTACAAGGAGCACGGCTGGGACGAAACCCTGGAAACGTTCCGCCACGAGGTTGCGCACCTGGTCCACCCCAACCACTCGCGCGCCTTCTGGGCGCTGGCCACGAAGCTTGGCTGCACCCGGCGCCACGCCCTGCCCCCACGCGATCGGCCGGTCGCCTACCGGCAGTATGTCTACGAGTGCCCGGTGTGCCAGACCCGCGTATTCCGACGCAAGCGACTGACGCGCGCCTCGTGCGGGCGCTGCGACCGGCAGTTTAACCCCGCCTTCCTCCTGCGCCAGGTGCCCGCCCCGACTTTAGCCTGTTAGCCTGAGGGCTGCGCGGCGGTTGGCTCCGGCGGCTTCGGGTAGATAATGGCCTCCCGCTGGCCCGGCAGGTAGTTTCCGTTACCGTCCAGCTTGTACGGCCCGGCGCTCGCCAATTCGTAGGTGGCACGCGTGAGGACGCGGTACGCGAATGGTTTGCGCGTGTAGGGGTCGATCTCCAGCCCCGCGAGGCGCAGTTCGTCCAGGTTCGTCGGGAGGCGGTCGTACTCCCACTGGTAGCGCCGAATCGCTGCGTGGACCCCCACCATCTGCAGACGGATGCGTGTCTCCGTAAAGCGCCGCGAGACGCTGCCGTATAGGGGCGACACGGTCGCCGCGATCTGGTCGGCCAGACTCCCCGGCGGTGCGGCGGCACGGGGAACGACGGACGATGGGTCACGATACCAGGCGATCGCCTCGTCAACGGCACTATTGATGCGCGCGGTGACCTGAGCTGTGAGGGCCGAGATCGCGTTGGGGTCCGCCTTCAAGCGCTCCACCTCCCGCATCATCTCCAGCGCCTCCGGTTCCAGATTGCCGTCGTCGTCGGTGGCAAATAGCCCGGCCTCTACCACGTCGAATTTACCGCGCAGCATCTCGGAGATGGCCTGTATGGACGTACGGCGCTCCTGCTCCAGGGAGTCGAGCAGCGGGTCCGGAGCTTCCAGGAACTGACGGAGGATGACCTCCAGGCGGCGGCAGTCCCGTACCGAAAGCTGCGCCACATGGTCCGCGATCTGGGTCAGGACGATGGCCTGGATCGATGCGCCCACCAATGCCCCGATCACGAACGTTCCTGAAATCGACCGGCTCAGGCGCAGGCCGTCCGCCAGGACATCCACGGCGGCGGGGGTCTTGCCGTCCGCCAGCAGGACGTACTGCTCCACGCCCAGCGCCCGGGCCAGTCCGCGCAGCAGCGCGAAGTCCGGGAACAGGGTCGCGAAGTTGGCGTTCTCGTGCGGCGAGCGGATCGGCTTGGCGAGCCCCTGCCGCAGCAGCGCCATACCGCGCCGGACTTCGGGCTCGTTCAGGTAGGCCCGCCGCTCGGTAAGCGTCGGCTGCCGGCCGTAGGGAAACCCGGTGCGTTTTTCGGCCTCGCGCACGGCCATGCCGGCAAGCACGAGTTCCTCGTAGCCGTTCTGGCCCGTGGGTTGGGGAAAAAGCTGCTCGAAGGGGGTAGGGCCGGGCGGAGGTGGGTCTCCCCCCGGGCCCTCCGGGGGAACCTGACCAAACGGCGCCACGCCTCGTCCCGCTGCCGCCGCAGAAGCAGCGGCGGCAGCGGGGCGTGGCGCACCGCTCAAGAGCGCGGCAGCGGCGGTGACGACTCCGCCGTGGGAAAGGAGGTCTCGGCGTCGCATCATAACCCGATAACGCGCCGACCCGCCTCCCGGTTACGGCTTACGTCCCGGCGCCGGTCAGTCTTTTGCGACGATCGAGTCGGGGATGTTCAGGCGAGCGCCGGGCTGGATGCCCAAGTCGCTGAACGTGGGAGATCGGGCCTCCAGCACGTACTTCGCGGGGAGGTCCGAACCGACGATGGTCTGGTCGAACGGGTGAATCCGCTTGATCTGGTTCACGGTCCCGTCCGCGGCGATGAACGCCACCTCCAGCGGCAAAATAACGTTCTTGCCGTAGTAGCCGCGCCGTTCGGAGTTGTTGTACACGAAGATCATACCGACCCCCGTCGCGAACTCGAAGTCGCGCAGGTACATCATCCCCTCGGCACGCTTGGCGTTGGTGTCCATCACGTAGCAGCGCAGCGGTCCCCGCGGGGTCGTGATGGTCTGGATCTCCAGCGCGGAGAGCGGGAAGTCGCGCGAGGCGCTGGCCGGGCGGGGATTGGTGTCTCCCGAACCGCAGCCCGACAGCAACGCGCCCCCGGCAGCCAGGCCGCCGCAGAGCAGGGCGCCGACCGTCGCCGCCGCGGCGGCACGGGTGGCGACCCGGAACCTGTGTGTGAGCGTCGTCAACGTATGTCCTTTCCGCGCGGCAAGCACACAGGCAAACCGCACGTCTTTTCCGGTTCAAGGCGGGGCACACGGGGGCGCAGAATCTCCGCCGCCGCTCGCACCGCGCGTCATTGTAAACGATTCCGGGCAGTGGCAGCAAGGAAAACGGCTTTTTTTCGCGGCTGCCGACCTGCCACCAATATTACCCAACCTTGCCCGCTTCTATAACAGTATCGCACGTACCTTGCGCCGAGTGCGTTTCACACCACTACCGGTACGCGCTTCCCCGCACGCGACGATTCGATAGCGGCAAAGACCATTGCCAGGCTCTTGATGTTGTCATGGCACTCCCCCATCGGCGTCGCCCCGGTCTCCAGAGCCTTCAGGAAGTCGCGCAGGCTCCCGGCGATGCCGCGCGGCATCGTCTCGTCCACTTCGGCCACGAACGCCTGCGTTCCCGAGAAGAACCCGTTCCGCTCCGTCACAACCTCCGCCTGCGGCGCGGCGCCCGTGCCATCCCAGGTCGCGGAGCCGTTCGGCCCAACCGCGCGCCACTCCGCCTCCCAGCTCGTCATGCGCCCCTCAGCGCACCACGCCCCGCGATAGGTGTAGCGCAGGCCACCGGCCATCTCGAAGATCGCCGTGGCGGCCGCCGCGCCCCGGAACCAGGACCACGACGGGTTGAACTCCTCGCAGTAGACGCTGACCGGGTCCGCGGCCGGTCCGCACAGGAACCGGGCGGCATCGAGCGTATGGATGGCCATGTCCAGCAGGAGCACGCTCTCCATCTCCTCCCGAAATCCCCCGAAGTGTGGCCCCAGGTAAAAGTCGGAGTTCAGAATGCCCGGCGTTCCGATCTTCTCCGCAATGAGACGGCGCAGGGCGTGCAGGCGCGGGTCATAGCGGCGGCTCTGGCTCACCATGTAGAGCAGACCCGTCCTCTCGCTCGCGGCCACCATCTCGCGCGCCGCCTCCAGCGAGTGCGCCATCGGCTTCTCCCCCAGCACCGGCACGCCAGCCGCGAGCGCCGCCAGCGTTACGTCCCGATGCGCCTCGGGAACGGTAACGTCCACCAGGAAGTCGGGCCGCGTTTCCGCCAGTGCCTTCGCAACATCCGTGCCGGTGTGGAGACCGCTCAGTTCGTGCTCGTCCGCGGCCTGCTCCGCCGCGCCCTCGCGGATGTCTACCCAGCCGAGCAGCTTTACGGCGTCCTCGTGCGCCTTCAGGTTCTTCGCCCAGGCCTTGCCCATGCCGCCCGCCCCCACCAGGAGCGCGCCGCGGACCTTCGTCATTGCCCTACTCCTTCGGAAGGAACCAGCCGGTCGGCGACTGGATGCAGGTTGTGCTCGTGTAGTGAGGACGACCGGGCCGGTTCGCCCAGGCCACGGCGTTTGCGATCACCCGGCGCACCTCCGGCTGATAATACACGGGGTGCGTCTCGTGGCCTGGAGAGAAGTAGAAGATGCGCCCCAGCCCGCGCGTGTAGGTGATACCGCTGCGGAAGACCTCCCCCCCGCTGTACGTGGAAAGGAAGATCAGCTCCTGCGGCGGCGGAATGTCGAAATACTCGCTGTACGTCTCCTGCTCGGGGATAACGAACGCCTCGCCGATCCCCTCAGTGATCGGGTGCCCCGGGCTGACGTTCCAGACGACTTCGCGATCGCCGGACTCGCGCCAGCGCAGCGTGCAGGAAGTCCCCATCAACCGGACGAAGATCTTGCTCCAGTGCCCGGAGTGCAGGACGATCAGCCCCATCCCCGCCAGCACCCGGTCGTAGACCCGCTTCACCACCGCATCGTCCACCTGCGAGTGGCCCATGTGCCCCCACCAGGTCAGGACATCCGTCTCCGCCAGCACCTCCTCGGTCAGACCGTGCTCCGGCTGGTCCAGAGTGGCGGTGCGGACCTCGGCCCGCGCCCCCAGGTTCTCGCGAATGCCCTCCGCGATCACGGTGTGCATCCCCGTCGGGTAGATCTTCTGGACAGCCTCATGCCTCTGCTCGTGCAGGTTCTCGCCCCAGACTGTCACGCGGATGATGTCGCTGCTACTGCTCACGTCTCTCTCTTGCTTCCTTCCCAGGCGACGCGGTGAGCCCGGTCGCCGTTGCCGGTAGTTTCTTCGGTCGACGCGCCTTGTCCTGTCAGACGATGGTCGAAAGGGACGCGGAGCGCCGGGCTGTCCGCTGCTCGGCCGGGAGAAGTTCATGCACCGCGATTCGGCGGTAAAAGGCGGCCCAGGATACCAGGAAGAACCCGCCCGCCGCGATGCCGCCGAGGATGTCGGAGAGGAAGTGCGCGCCCACATACACGCGGCTCCAGCAGATGGCCAGCGCGGTCCCGGACGTTGCGCCGACACCTGCAAGGCGCACGCCGGGTGACGGCACGTAGGCGTGGATCAGGAACCCGAGGAAGCCAAAGTACATCACCGCCGTCATGGCGTGCCCCGAAGGGAAGCTGCTGCCGGTGGACGGCAGCATAATCTCCACCCGATCCTCCAGGTTCGGGCGCGGGCGGAGGGTGAGGGACTTGATGCCACGGTTCAGGAGGTGCCCGCCGATGGCGGCGAACAGGAGCGCCGCCGCCCACGGGCGGCGGGTGCGCCACGCCCAGGCTGCCACCGGCACCGAGAGCACCGTGAGGGCCGGGTCGTTGCCCAACTCCGTCAGGAAGCGGGCGGCGGGCAGAAGTTGTTTGCGGCGGTATCGCTGGAGCCCGCGAGACACACGCGCATCCACCGCGCGCATCTCAGGGCGCAGGATTACGGCGGTCATGGCGGCGAACCCGGCGGCCAGCGCGGTCAGGGTCACCATCGCCCGGCTTTCGCGCACGCGCCCCGCAACCGCACCCGCCCAGACCCGGGCGCGATCCCGGCGGCGGCGCCGCCGGCCCGGCGTCATGCCGGCGCCTCCGCAGGTCCCGGGTCGCGCCGCGGCACCAGGACGCGCAGCGCGCGGGGTTCAATCGTGATGGTCACCGGCGTCGTGCCGATGACCGTATCGTCCGCATGAACATTCATTGGGCGCCGAGACTCGATGCGGACCTCACGCGCCCGCGCCATGCTGACCTCCGGTAGGGTCCGGTGGAGTTGGGACCGGAACGCCTTGAAGTAGTGCCATAGCTCCCGGGGGCCGATGTCCCCCACCACCACCACGTTCAGCAGGCCATCCGCAACCTTCGCTTCCGGCGCGATCGGCACTGCATAGCCGATGCGGTAGCTGTTGGCGACCTCGCACATGACGGCGCACTCGGCAAATGTCTGCCCGTCCAGCGTGAGCCTGAGGCGTCGGGCACGCACCGCCAGCCCCACTTTCATCAGCGTCATAAAGGCGCGGAACAGGTTCTTGTTCGTGCTCTCGCCGTACTCGTGGAGCATATCCGCGAACAGCCCCACCCCCGCAGACTCGGTGAAGTACCGGTCCCCTACCCGGCCCAGGTCCACCTCGCGCACGTATCCGTCCTTCAGCACCTGGAGGGCGGAGGGCAGGTCCTGCGGCAGGTGCAGCGCGCTGGCGAAGTTGTTCGCGGTTCCCTGCGGCAAGATGCCCAGCACGACGCCCGTCTTCGCGAGCGCCTGTGCGGCACAGGCCACGGTGCCGTCGCCCCCGGCCACCACAACCCGCTTCCCGCCCGTCTCGGCGCAGCGGCGCAGGATCGCCTGAGTCTCCTCCGGGCTGGACGTGGGGGTAACCTCCAGCTCCAGGCCGATCTCCCGGGCCATGCGCTGGATCTCCTCACCGCCCGCAGTGGGATGCAGCGCGCCGGCGGCAGCGTTGACGATCAGCACACAGGGCTGCGCGCCGTCGTCACTGCACGCCACGGAGCTTGCCGCGGGCATCTCCACTGGCTCCGCTCCGGTCGGGGTATCGGTCACCGAAAGAGTGGTCATTTTCGTGGCTCTCGCCGTGATTCATACCCGCAAACCGTCCCCCTCCAAGCAAGCGACAGCAGCAAGCGCGCCCCGCCTCCCAGGTCGGGAGACGGGGCGCGCTTGCTGCTGTTTATAGAGCGTCCGGTTACGGGTGCGACGTGGCGGGCGTCTGCTCCGGCGCCGGCTCCTGCACGCCTGCCGGAACATCGCCCGGAGTGGCGACGCCTGCAGCGGGATTGGTGGCCGGAGCCTCCGGGCTGCGGGGACCGGTCTGGATCAGGCTCGGGCGCTCCGGCTGCCAGCCCAGCGGGTTGACGCGGGTCTGGTAGTCCAGGAAAACGCCGCCCATGAGCAGCAGCCAGATAAATCCGAGTGCGGCCCAGAGCCAGATCAGGCGGGTGCTCCCCTTCACGTTCATGAAGTTGCGCAGCACCAGGTACGCCTTGGTCACGGCGACGACCATAGCGACAAGCAGGTTGATCCCGTGCCACGGAATCCAGCGCGACAGGTCTATGCCGTACAGCGCGACGGTGATAACGAGCAGGATAAGCAGCAGGACGTACGTCTGGACGTAGAGTTTGACGGTCGGGTGCTCGATGAAAGTCCCGTCGTGCGGCCGGTGCCCGTGCCCGTGTCCGCCACCGTGTCCGTCCCCGCCGGGGTTACGCGCCGTTCCAAAAGAGACTGCCATAGGTAAGATGCCTCTTCCCCGCCGGATGCGCCGCAGCGTACCCGGCGGGGCAGGGAGTGGGTTCCTCTGCTAAGAGATCAGGTACATCAGCGGGAACAGGAAGATCCACACGATGTCCACGAAGTGCCAGTACAGCCCCACCATTTCCGTGGGCATGTAGTCCTGCGTCACGTACGGGTGCTTGCGCACCGCCAGGCCAATCAGCACGCTCATCATCAGGATGCCGATGATGATGTGCACCGCGTGCAGGCCCGTCATGGCGAAGTACAGGCTGAAGAACAGCTTCGCCCGCTTCGACCAGTACTCCACGTCACCAGGCGGTCCCTGGTAGGAGGTGAACGGCCCCGCCGGGGTCATCTCCACCCCTGGCGTGGAGGTGGCCCCCGGCTGCACGGAGTTCAGCGAGTAGCCGGTCGCCAGCTCGCGCACCGACGGGAAGTACGGGTAAACGTCCTTCGCCTCGTGGTGCGCCTTCCCGCCATGGTGCTGCAAGTACATCGTGTTGGCCTGGGCGTAGTTGAAGTTACCGACCCACAGGCCCTCGTGGAACTTGTTCGAGTACTCGATGGTCTTGACGCCCAGGAAGCCGAGCGAAAGCAGGATGGTGACGCTCAGCCAGGCAGCGACGGACATGGTCTTGCGGTGCTGGTTGGCATTTACCGCCATGACCATGGTGAACGAACTGGTCAGCAGGAGCAGCGTGTTGACCGTGCCCCACGTAATGCTGAGGAACTTGTGGGCGTCCAGGTACGTCGCCGGGTACGCGGCGCGGTAGACCGTGTACGCCAGGAACAGCGCCCCGAAGAACATGATCTCCTGTACCAGACAGGTCCACATGCCCACGAGGTAGGACTCGTTCTGCTGCTCGACGTCCTCGAACTGGTGGTACAGGGTCGGGGTCATCACCCCGCCGTGGTCACCGCCCGCGTGGTCGCCGCCCCGGGAGGCCGAAGCGGCGGCGGCAGTTACGGCGCGCAGACTCATGATGCGTTACGCTCCTCGGCAGTCACGGCCGGGGCCGTGGGGCTGGGGACGGTCATGTCCTTATCGTCATCGTGGATCGGGTGGTACTCATAAGCCTCCCAGGTAACCACGGGGACCTCCTCGAAGTTAGTGGTCGGCGGGGGCGACGACGTCATCCACTCCAGGCCCACCGCGCCCCACGGGTTGCTGCCCGCGACCTTCCCGTACTTGAGCGACCACAGGAAGTAGAACGCCGGGATGAGCATGCCCACCGCCAGGACGCTGGCGCCCGCGGACGAGAGCACCTGCCAGATCTGGTACTCCGGAGCGTAGAAGGCGTAACGCCGCGGCATACCGACGTAGCCCGCGATGAACTGCGGGAAGAACGTCAGGTTGAAGCCCACAAACAGGATCAGCGCCGAGATCTTCGCCCAGAACTCCGGGTACAGGCGCCCGGTCATCTTCGGCCACCAGAAGTGCAGCGCCCCGAGGTAGCCCGTCAGCGCGCCGCCGACCATGATGTAGTGGAAGTGCGCCACCACGAAGTAGGTCGCGGTCAGGTGGATGTCGGTCGCGAGCGAGGCCAGGAACAGGCCCGTCAGGCCGCCGATTACGAACAGCCCGATGAAGCCCAGCGCATAGAGCATCGTCGCCGAGAACTCAACGGACCCCTTGTAGATCGTCGCGGTCCAGTTAAAGACCTTGACGGCGGACGGAATCGCCACCAGGAACGAGATCACCGAGAACACCATCGAGGCGTACATCGACTGTGTGGTGGCGAACATGTGGTGCCCCCACACGATGAACCCGAACACCGCGATGGCGATGGACGAGAAGGCCACGAACGTGTAGCCGAAGATCCGCTTCTTAGTGTTCGCCGCAATAATCTCGTTGATGACCCCGAGCGACGGCAGGATCATGATGTAGACGGCGGGGTGGCTGTAGAACCAGAACATATGCTGGAACAGCACCGGGTCGCCGCCCAGTTCCGGCGAGAAGATGCCGATGCCGAACGTCCGCTCCAGCACCACCAGCAGCAGCGTCAGAGCCACCACCGGAGTTCCCAGGATGATGATGACGCTGGTGGCGTAGGTGGACCAGATGAACAGCGGCAGCTTGAACCAGGTCAGCCCTGGCGCCCGCATCTTATGGATCGTCGCGATGAAGTTGATGCCCGTAGCGATCGACGAGAAGCCGGCCAGGAAGATACCCAGAATCGCCAGCGTCACGTTCGAGTTCGAGTAGATACTGGAGTAGGGCGTGTAGAACGTCCACCCCGTCTCAACGCCGCCGAACGTAAGCGCCCCCAGAGTCATCAGGGAGCCGATCATGTACAGATACCAGGATGCCAGGTTCAGGCGTGGGAACGCCAGGTCCCTCGCCCCGATCATCAGCGGCACCAGGAAGTTGCCCATGGCCGCCGGGATGGACGGCACCAGGAACAGGAACACCATCACGATGCCGTGGGCGGAGAACATCTTGTTGTAGTTCTCGCCCGTCAGCACGCCGTGCGGCGTCGTGAGCTGAAGGCGAACGACCGCCGCGGCGACGCCTCCCAGGAGGAACATGACCGAGAGCGAGATCAGGTACAGGATCGCGATCCGCTTGTGGTCCGTCGTCAGCAGCCAGGACTTGATGCTGTGGTCCGCGTTCAGGTAGTGAGCGCGCGGCATCCCGTCCTCAGCCAGCTCCGGACCCGGCGGTGTCACCGCAACTCCGTCATCCGCGCCGGCGCCTCCGGCACGTCCCCGATCCGGCAAGCGTTCACCGGAAGAATCAAACGCTGAAACGCTCATTGCCGTTTACTGCTCCCCTCCATACATGTAGCGCCACTGTTGGTTCGGCGTGTTCGCCGCCGGCGCGTTCGGGTCCTGGTTGCCGCCCTCGGTCTCGCGGGTGTTCGCGGCGGGCGGTTCGGTCGTCGAACCCGCCGGCGCCGCCGGGACCGCCCCCGGCGTCAGCGACTTCACGTAGGCGTTAACCGCAAGGACCTCTTCCTCGCTCATGGTCCCCTTGTAGGAGGGCATACCGACCGACCAGCCCGCCAGCGGGTACTCCGACGGATAGTACAGCACGTTGCGCAGGTAGCCGTCGTCCGCCTTCACCTTGCGGCCATCGGCAAGCTGGCGCATCTTCCCGTACAGCCCCACGAGCGACGGGCCGCGGCGGCGCTGCACCGCCTCATCGGAGTGGCAGGAGCCGCACTGATACTTTTCGTAGAGGGCCGCCCCCCGCTGCGCCAGCGTCAGAGCGCCCGTCTCGGACTTCGCCCCGCCGGTCGCGGTCGGCTGCGAGCCACCGGAGGCCACCCACTTCTGGTAGTCGGCCTTGCTCATGACGTACACCCAGCCGCCCATCAGAGCGTGCTGCGTACCACAGTACATGTTGCAGTACATGTGGTAGCGCCCCACCTTCGTCGGCGTGAAGTAGAACGACGAATACTGCCCCGGCTCCACCTGCCGCTGCAGGCGGAACTCCGGCACGTAAAACGCGTGGATGACGTCCTGAGAGATCATCGTCAGCTTCACCGGCTCGCCGACCGGGATGTGCAGTTCGTTGTTCTCACGGATGCCGTTGCTGTGCTGCAGGTGCCACATCCACTGCTTGCCGATGACGAAGATCTCCTTGGCGTTGTCCGGCACGGCGTACGCCTTGGTGAAGATATGCGCCGACCAGAAGAAGACCCCGAGCGCCAGGAACAGCGGCGGAAGGGTCCAGCCCAGTTCCAGAAGGGTGTTGTGGCTGGACGGCCGGGAGCGGTCCACCCGGTTGCCCCGCCGGTAGCGCACCGCCAGGAAGAGCAGGGTCCCGCCGACCAGCGTCGTGAAGACGACGGTCAGCCCCACCAGTACGAAGAACAGCCGGTCGACGTCCTCGGCGTAGCTGGACGCTGCCGGGGCGCGGAACGGTAGATCGCCCATTTAGTTCTTGACCTCTCCCCGCGCCCCGGTCTGCCCGGAGCCGCCGCCGCTGCCGCCGATTCCGCCCGAACCCTCGCGGTATTCGCGGCGGAACGCCAGCACCATAAACGAGCCGAGCAGCAGAACCGTGGCTAAGCCAGCCACCTGCATGATCCGGAAGATTGCCGGGCCATACTTGCCGGTCTGCGGGTCGTAGTGATAGCAGTACAGGATGATCTGGTCCACCGGGGAGCCGATCTTGCCGCGCCCCGCTTCGGTCAGCGCCAGCTTCACCTGCCCCGCCGGATAGTCCACCCCATAGAAGTAGCGCGAAATGTGCCCATCCGGCGTGATGACCACGATGCCGGACGCGTGCGCATAGTCGTCGGTATCCGGGTTGTACTTGTACTTGTAACCGATCTCGTCGGCGAGCTTCCGGATGTTCGCCTCGTCGCCGGTGAGGAAGTGCCAGCCCTTTTCCGCGCCCGGGATGCCGAGCAGGTTAAGGTACTCCTTCTTCTTGGCGGCGGCGAGCTCCGGAGTCTCCTTCGGATTGATGCTGACGACGATGGCATCGAAGTCGCGGCCGAGCTTGAACTTAATCTTCTCGTCGCCGAATGAGCGCGCCATCCCGTCGAGCATTGCGGTGCAGGTGCCCGGGCACTGATAGAAGGGCATCACCAGCACCACTGGCTTCTTGCCAAAGTACGACTTGAGCGGCACCGTCTTGCCGTCCTCGTCGCGGAAGGTGTTCGAAAGCGTGATCTGGTTATCCAGGAGCTGATCGAACCGGACATCCGTCGCGGCGTTGATCGGCCCCGCACCGGGCGCGGAGGCCGCGGCCGGAGAAGGTGCCGCGGCAGGAGCCTGCGCCGCGGGCGGTGGCGCCTGTGCCGACGCCGGGCCGACGCTCACGAGCGGCGTCATGCAGCCGAGCAGGCCAAGCAACGCCGCCGCCACGACCGAGCGGGCGGTCACAGGGCGCGCCGCCCCGCCGCCAGCCCCTCGGGCGATTGCGGGATTCATCGTTCCCCTCCGTACATCATGCGAAACTGCTGGTTATTCGTGTTCGCCGCCGGGGCAGCCTCCCCGGAGGACGGAATGTTCTGAAGCGATTCGACCTCATAGGCGCGTTGGGCGGCCCCCGTCGCGGTGGCGCCGGTCACCGGCAGCCCCACCGTCTGCTGCCGCCGCGCGGCGCTGCTGGTGGTCTCGAACTGACCGCTGCCCGGGGCGCCGGCGGGCGGGGTTGGCAGGGCCGTACCGCTGATGCCGGAGATGCCGGACTCGGCGAGCCGGTCGATAGCCACATCCACGGGCACGGTAGTCAGCCCCTCGCGCGTGGTCACCCCACCCACGAGTGCCGCCTCCTCCGCCTGCCGGAACTGGCGCATATCGCGCTTAGGGTCCATCTGCACCTGCGGCTGCAGCGGGACGCGGCTCGGCCGCTGTCCCTGCCCGCGCGTCTGGGCGACCAGCTCCGCGGGAACGAACACGCGGTACAGCAACAGGGTTCCGCCCGTTGCCATGACCAGGAAGACGAACAGCACCGCAAGCCAGGACAGAATCGAGCGGGTCTCGACGTCGCGGGTCTCGTAGCCCATGCGCGCCAGCAGGTCATGCTGGAGCCCGCTGCCCCCGCCATGTCCGTGCCCGCCGCCGTGCGCGCCGCTATGTCCGCCAGCCATTAGTGATGCGCCTCCCGCGCGTTCTCGATCAGCCGGGTGTCGTACAGGGGAATCAGCGGATGCCGCCGCAGTTCACCCACAAAGACCGTCACCCAGACGCCCCCAACGAAGGCCCACGCCGCTAGGTCCAGCAGGTAGGCGCCCGCGAACTCGGCCGTGAAGCCGCGCCCGAAGAAGGGCACCACCTGCCAGAAGACGTCTACGAAGCGAATGACCAGAATCCAGGCCGCCACGCTCCGCAGCAGCTCCGGCGTCCGCTTGGTCTTGCCCGAAAGCAGCGCCAGGAACGGCCCGAAGAACTGCGCGAAGATCAGGAACGCGCCGACATACACCAGCGGCCCCTCGAAGCGGCGGACAAAGAACGTGTTGTACTCCGGCAGGTTGCCCGACCAGTAGATCAGGAACTGCGACAGCGAGATGTACGCCCACAGCATCGTAAAGGCCAGGAGCATGTTGCCCAGGTCCTTGGTCAGCAGAGGCGAGATGATCTCGGAGTAGGGACGCTTCTTATACTGCGACGTCACAAAGAGCGTGCCGAGCGCCAGCGCGGCCAGCATCGACGTCACCATCCACCACACGCCGTAGATCGTGGACAGCCAGTGCGGGTCCAGCGACATCAGCCAGTCGGTGAAGGCGAAGGTAAGGGTGATCACGAAGAGCACGCCGCCCGGAGCGCCCCAGTCCACGCGCTGCTGCGCGAGCCGCTGGTCCTTGGTCTGGTCCTGCTTCAGCCCCGACTTCGACAGGAAGTTGGTGGCGAAGATCCAGAAGCCGAAGAAGAACACCGCCCGGATGGTCCAGAAGACCGGGTTCAGGTACTTCGACTTGTGCTGGAGCACCGGGTCCGCGGCCACCGTGGCGGGGTCCGCCCAGTGGTACAGGTGGAAGCCCAGGGAGTGCCCCGCCCAGACCGCAGCCGCAAACGGCAGGAAGAGCAGCGCCATGATCGGCAGGGTCTTGGCCCCGGCCTCCATGATGCGCACGATGCTCATTCCCCACGCAGACTTGACGACGCTCTGGAGGAACAGCACTGCCAGGCAGCCCAGCGACAGGCAGAGCCAGAAGGTATAGCCAAACACATAGGAGTGCAGCACCGGAGCGAAGGGCGTTTTGTCGCCCTGCACGATGCCCACTACCAGCCCCATCACCAGGCCGGCCGCCCCCAGGAAGCCGAGCACCCGCCCGATGTTCCGGTAGCCGCGCAGCATCGCCAGGACGTCGCCCGCCCCGGTGGTCACCGACGCCACGCTGTTATCCGTGGTTTCCGCCGCCATCGCTTACTCTCCCCCCCGGCCGTGGTCCGGACCTGCGTTCGGATGACCGCCGTCCTGTCCCCCGGAACTGAGCTCTCCCTCCGGCTGGCCGGTACCGTGCGCGGCGTTCTCCTCCTTGCGGTTCAGGTCGTCCGCGTCACCGTGGTGCTCGCCTGCCTCTGCGCCTGCCGCCTCTTGCGTCGCCTTCCAGCGCGCCGTCAGCGCCTCCGCCTCAGCGGGCGGCAGCCCCTTCTGGGCAAGCTGCAGCGCGCGGATGTATGCCACGACCGCCCAGCGGTCGTTGATGTCCTGAATGCGGGACGCGTAGCCGTACATCACGCCCTTGCCGTTCACGAGCACATCATAAAGATAGCCGTCCTCCGCCCGCCGCAGGCGGTCGGTGTGGTACGAGGCGGGGATCTTCTGCCAGTACTGCAGGCCGCGCTGCGTGATCATGCCGTTGCCGTCGCC
>CALEKU010000031.1 GCA_937902745.1 uncultured Armatimonadota bacterium | reverse complement strand
AGATGATGAGCTCGCCGCCGTCCGCCACCACCGGCTCCAGCTTGTACATGCACTTGGCGCCGACCCAGATCTCGTCGTACATCGCCGGTGCGCAGGCCAGCACCGTGCGGAACGGCCGCGGGACCGTGACGATGTGCAGCGTGGAGGACAGGTCCGCCGCCCGCGACCAGGCGTCGCGCACCTCCCCGGCGAAGAGGCCCGCCAGCGTGCCGTCCGGGTGGTGGTCCCCGTCGCCGTGGGGGCGCACCACCAGGCAGAACGCCGTCACGGGCACCGGCACCAGCGCGGCGGCGCGGTCCACCACGGCGCGCACCGCGGTCCACTTGTGCCCCATCACGCGCGGGCTGGTGAGGACCGCCCCGAGCCAGTGGAAGAAGTTCAGCACCTCCGGCCCGGAGATGCCGGGGAACAGGTACTTGTTGCCGCCGGAGAAGCCGACCACCTCGTGCGGGAAGACAGGGCCGATGATGACGAGGCGGTCGTAGCCGAGCGCCGGGCGGCTGAACGTCACCGGGACGTCCTCGGCGAACAGGCCGCCGGTCAGCTCCGCGATCTCGGCCGCGGGGATCGTGCCCAGCGGCGCCAGGCGCGGGGGGTCGTCCCAGGCGTGGTTGAGCAGGCGGACGTCGCGGTAGGTGGTGGCGTGCTCCTCGGCGGTGATGCCGACGCGCTTTCGGATGGCGTCCTCGCTCATGGGCTGGTGCGTCCCCAGCGCCACCATGACGTCCACCTGCGCCGCGCCCGCCTCGGTCAGCCGCGCCCACGCGGCGCGGAACACCGGCCCGACCGGCGCCGTGCGCGTGCCGTCCGGCACGATCACCAGCACCCGCTTGCCGCGCAGGTCGAGCCCCGCCAGCCCCTCCGCCACGATCCCGGGGACGTCCACCCCGCCCGTTTCGCCGCCGTCCATACCGCCCCGCCCCCCTTCTTCACCGCCGATGCTACCCCGACACAGACAGTTTCCACGAAAGGCGGGCGGGTTCCGCATAGCGTACGGCTATTCGATGTCGTACCGGTCCTTCAACGAGATCAGTTCGTTGAGGAAGGGCTGCCCCATGGCGCCCGCCTGTTGTATGTGCTGCCCCGCCGCATCGATGGTAGATGTGTCGAGAGTATCTATGCCGCGCGCCATCAGGTCGGCATACCGCTCCGTCTCCCGGGCCATCGTGACCAGCTTCTCATGGGCCGCCCGACACTCCGCAGGGGCCCTCACCTCCCGCGCCTCGTCACACGCCATCTTGATCGCCGCCAGGCGAATCGCCACTTGAAGGCGCCACTCTGTGTCTCGCAGCAACAGAGGGTTGGCCCGCATGGTGGTCAGGAGTTCATTGAACCTTTCGATGCCTTCTCCCATCGCTCCCGTTTTGGCGGTCGCCGTGCGAATGTACCGGACGATCGCAGCCTTTGTCTTGGCCGCCCGCTCCGCACGCCGGGCTATGTCTCTTCGGACGCGCGGCGCCAGGCGGACCGCTTCGTTGCCTCCGAAGGCTGCCGCCCGTTCGAGCAGTTCGAGCGCCAACTCGGGGTTCTTCTCGCGAATCTTCTTGGCTTCGCCCGTCAGAGAAGATGCCCCCTGCTGTTTTATCCGGGCCATTCGCGGAAGTACCTGTTCCGGGGCCAGCGCCTTTACTCCGCGGAGGTCCTCCAGCGCCTCCTCATATCGTCTGTCCGCTGTCAATCGCTCAGAGCGATTGAGCGCGCGCCTCACCTGCTCCTTGGGGCTGATCTGCGGCGCGCTCGCCTCCCGCGCAGCCTGGGTCGAAACGAAACGGGAGTCCGTCCCCTCGGATTGCGTTTCCCACCCGCTTGCGACGGCAGAGACTCCGATCAGGGCAAGCACTCCGGCCCCGATTAGATTTTTCGTTCTGTTCGAAATGCGGGTGGACTTGTGCAGGCCGTACAGCGCCACAGGCCAGAAGGCGATTAGCCAGAACCATAGCCATCCGCTTTTGTTGTACCAGGGCATGCCACTGCCGCCGGCGACGCGTGGTGCTGGGTACCGGCTGGCCCTCAGATTGCTGGCGTCTGGGTTACTTTGCGGTTCCCTGGTGGAGCCCGTCTGAGCCACACCAGGATCTCCCCATAACGTGCCGCCCGTGGCAGGCGGGAACGCGAGTTGGTAGTAGGCGATCACTTCGTTACCCGGCAGAATCGACTGCCCGGCCACAGTGAATGTCATACCGCGAACGTCATGATACACGCGGTAGGGTGGGTCGAGAGAAGGCAGGATCATCTCGGCCGCATCGGTAACCAGGCTCGCGGCGGAATAGGAGTTCCCCGAACCGGCACCCGGCATACCGCGCTCTGAAAGGATTTGATCCCGGAGCGACGTGGGGAGGCGATCTAGAATCTCGTAGGCGGAAACGCGGCCTGCGGAGGACAGCAGGACATCCCGTACGGCATCACGGATGTTCGACGGAGACAGCATACAATGATCTCTTTCTCCGGGCCGGAAAGGGACCAGCTGCCTCACCGACGCCGGAAACAAAAAGACACCCCCAGAGGCTGAGAACGTTTGCCAGTGGGTGGTGTCCTATTGCCCCCTCTTGAGGTGTCAGGAGGGCGCGACGTCGGATTTGCCGCCATGACGCGGCGTATTGAGAATCTACTGTAAAAATAACACCCAAGCGGCATTTTGACAAGGGCCTTTGCCCCTGCAACAACGCCGCTCCGTTTCCACCGCCCCTACGGGGCCGAGAGGGAGATGGACAGGGGGACCGACGTGGTGGTCTGCCCGGGCAGGACGGTCACCTCCTGCACGCTCAGGAACGCCGGCGCGGTCGCCAGGATGTCGTCCGACGGGCGCACCGAGTAGCGGCCCGCGGGCACGGAGATGAGGAACTCGCCCCGGTCGTTGGTGCGCCCTTCGGCGCGCAGCGGCTCGCCGTTGACGACGTCGAGCCCGTGGACCTCGACCCGGTAGTCCGCGGCCGGTCCGCTCCCCGGCCCCGCCGCTCCCGCCTCCGCGACCACCGTCACGGTTCCGCGGATGCGCCCCTGCGCGGCCGCTCCGAGGCCGCCGCTTCCGCCGCCGCACCCGGCGGTCAGGAGGCCCAGCGCCGCCGCCGCCGCTGCCGCCGCCGCCATCAGGCCCGCCCTCGTCATCGTCCCCTGGAACCTTCGCTGCATCCGTTTCTCCTCCTCGCGGGCACGCCCGCCGGAATAGGTTCCACAGAACCCGGCCCAATTCCGCGTCCGCCGCCCGGCGTTTTTGGCGTCTTGGCGGTCAATCCCCCCCGGCCGCCGCGGCACCCAGGCGGGCCTTCTTGCGGCGGTAGTAGGCGGCGGCCTTCGGGGCGCTGCCGCACTTCTCGACGCACCAGCGGCGCCCCTGGTTGCGGGTGCCGTCGTAGAACAGGCGGATACACGCCGGGTACGCCCCGCAGCGGCGCAGCCGCGACCGGTCGCCGTGGCAGAGCAGGTCCGCGGCGTCCCGCGCGATCGCGGCCAGCCAGGCGTCCCCGGGGTGCAGCAGCGCGGGCGCCTCCGCGAAGCCCATGCCGCCGCCCCCTTCCGGCGCGGCGGCCGCGACGACCTGCGGGTAGGACGGGTTTTCGCGCAGCACAGCGTTCAGCACCGCCAGGGCGTCCGGGGGGGGCGGCGCCGCCGCTGCGGCCGCCTCGATCACGCCGTCGAACAGGGCGCGCAGGGCCGCG
>CALEKU010000030.1 GCA_937902745.1 uncultured Armatimonadota bacterium | reverse complement strand
CCCCCCATTAATGGGGGGAGGGGATGGCCCGAGGGACGAGGGCCGGGGAGGGGGGCCTTATCGGGGAGACGCACCGCTTCCCGCAGCTTTGCCGCCGCCTCCGAGTCCTTGCCCACCATCGCCTCGGCGAGGGCTTCGGCGCGGGTGTCCGAGGTCATCGTCTCCAGCACAACGCGCCCGCGGCGCAGGACGGTGACGCGCCCGGCAAGGGAGAGCACCTCATCCAGCTTGTGCGAGATGAAGACGATGCCCCGGCCCTCCGACGCGAGGCGGCGGATGGTGGCGAAGAGTTCGGGGGTTTCGGTGGGGGTGAGGACGGCGGTGGGCTCGTCGAAGATGAGGACGCGGGTCTTCCCACGCAGGGCCTTGAGAATTTCGACCCGCTGCTGGGTGCCCACGGGCAGGTTCCCGGCGGGTTCATCCCAGGGAAGCCGCCACCCCAGCCGCTCTGCGACCGCCTTCGCCTCGTCCAGCACGGCGGGGAGCGGATAGGAGAGCGCGCCGCCCTGGTCCGGGGAGGCGCCGAGCATCAGGTTCTCCGCTACGGAAAGCGGCGGCACGAGGAGGAAGTGCTGGTGCACCATGCCGATGCCGCGCGCGGCGGCGTCCGCGGGCGAGGCGAAGCGCACGGGCGCTCCGTCCACGCACACCTCCCCCGCCGTCGGGCGCAGTAGCCCCGACAGGAGGTTCATCAGGGTGGACTTGCCCGCACCATTCTCGCCCAGCAGGGCGTGAATCTCGCCCGGGCGCACGGCGAAGTCCACCCCGTCGAGCGCTGTGAACGACCCGAAGCGGCGGACGATGCCGCGCGCTTCGAGGACCGCTGCCGCCGCCGCCGCTGCTGCTGTTCTGTCTGCCGCCGCGCTCAGTTGCCCCTCAGTTCCCTGCGGTCGCCCCCGCTGCCATCGCCGGGTTCTCCGGGTTCGCGTCCACCTTCCCCGCGATGATATCCTTTTCCGCCTGCGCGACCTTCGCCTTCAGGTCCGCCGGGATGCTCCCTGCGAACTTGGGGTTGTAGTGGAAGCCGACCGCCCCCTCCTTCAGACCGCTCGGGAAGGGCTTGCCCTCCCCCTTGCCCTCTTTGACCACCTTCGCCACAGCCACATAGGCGTTGGGCGCGTCCACGATGAACGACCCGAGGTTCTTCGGCGTCGCCAGATCGTCCTGCGGCGCGTTCGCCCCGATGAAGTACGCTCCGTCCTTCTCCATCACGGCCTGCGCCACGCCCTTACCGGCCTCGTTGGCGTTGTGCATGATGACATCCACACCCTCGGCAAAGAGGGACTGCGCAAGCTGCTTGCCCTTGCTAGTGTCACTCTCATCGCCGATGAAGGCGATCCGGACCTGAATGTCCGGCTTCAGGGCCTTCGCGCCCTTCTCAAACGAGGCGAACGAGTCCTTGACGATCGGAATCTCTGCCGCGCCGACGCAGGCGATCTTGCCGGACTTGCTCATCCCCGCCGCCAGCATCCCGGCAAGGTACGTCGCCTCGCCCGCGGAGAACTGGATGGGCGTGAGGTTCGGCTTGACCGTGCGTCCGCCCACCACCACAAAGGTCGTCTGCTGGAAGTCCGGAGCGACCGACGCCGCGCCCTCATCGAACTCAGAGCCGTGCAGGAAGACGAGGTGGCTCCCCGCCTGCGCCAGGTTGCGCGCGGCGCCCGCCACCTCGGCGACCCCGACGCCCTCGACCGGCGGCGTTGCCTCCGCGCCCAGCTCCGACGCGATGCGCTTGACGCCCCGGTCGGCGGAGGCGTTCCAGCCCTGGTCGCTCACCTTGCCGGGGGTGATGAGGCCCACCCGGAGCGCCCCCTCCGGCGCGGGCGGCGGGGCGTACGCCTCTGTGGCCGCGGCATCCCCTCCTCCGCTTGCGCCGGGCGACGCGCCCGGGGACGGGGCAGTCTGGCAGCCCGCGGCGAACAGGGGCAGAGCGGCGGCGGCGAACAGGAGCGTTGGGAGCAGAGCGCGCCGCGTTCCGGCGCGCCGACGGGAAAGGATCAAGGAAGAATCTCCTTACAAAGGCCCGGTGGGAGTGGAAAAAGGATACCCCCGGATAGGGTCGCCTGTCAACGCACGCGCGCGGCCGCGCGCGTGCGTGACGAGCAGGGGCTGTGGGAAAGAATAAGAGCGGCGTTGCCCGATCCGAGGATGCCTTTGCAAAGCGGTCGGGCGCAAATGCGGGGAATTGTGCGTATCATATAAGAGGGTGAGGACGCCGCGCCTGCGGGCGCGGCGCGCCTTTCGGCGTGCCGCGGCGTGCGCGCCACCATCGATCGGAACACGACTACTGAAGCGAGGACAGGAATGTACGGACGCGGCGGCACGGATTGGCGGCGGTTATTCGGGGCGGGTGGTACGCCGTTTACCTTCGGGGTCATGGCGGCGTACGTGCTCGTATTCCTCGGCAACCTGATCTCCGGCCAGGCCCTCACGCCGTGGATCGCGTTCCGCACAACGCACTTCCCGGTGAGTTTCTGGACACTCTTCACCTGGCCCCTGGCGGGTGTCGGTGATCCAATCAGCCTGATCTTCGCCCTGGGCTGGCTCTACCTGTTCGGGGGCAGCATGGAGCGCGCGTGGGGGACGCGTCCCTTCGCCTCGTTCTTCGTACTGACCAACGTACTCACCGCAATCGCTGTCTGGCTGGCGAGTTTCGCGCTTGGCCCGGCCGTGGTGGCGGGACTGTGGGTAGCGGCTGCCCCGGCGGTCGTGGCCTGGTCCATCGTGAACGCCCGCGAGGTAGTGAGCTTCTTCTTCCTGCCCATCCCGGGGCCAATCTGGGGACTGATTGGGGCGGTGATGGCGTTCTTCTATGTCAGCACCTCCGCCGTGAACCCGCTTATGGGGCTCTTTGGTGTGGTAGGGTGCGCTGCGGCCTACTGGTATGCCCGCTTCGGCCGCTTCCAGTACCGCGGGTACCGCTCCGAGCCGGGGCGCGGGCGCTTCGGCAGCAGCGAGGGGGACTTCGCCACGGCGCAGCGTTTCCGTAACCTGGACCGTGAACCGGGACGGGGCTTCTCGCTGGCCCGGTGGTGGAAGGATCGGCAGGAGCGCAAGCGTCTGGAAGAGATTTTCCGGCGCTCCGGGCTTGATGATCCCGACGACAAGCGACGATAAAGACAGGGCCAGTCCGGCGCGGGCGGGTCCCGCGCCGGTGTTCCTCTCCTTGCAAGACGGGGGCGGAGCCGGTATCGGCGCTCCGCCCCTTTTCGTTTCGCGGGCCGAGCGCCCGTTTGTGGAATTGTAAGAATACAGAAACTTTAGAAAGAAGCGCCGCCGAAGCAGGCGGCGCCCTGGAGACACTCAGCACTATGCGTTCAGAAAAGATGCCCTCGTCCGTCACCGGTTCCGGTGCGGCTGCGGCGGTGGCCGCCGTCACTGAAGCCCCGCGCGTCGAGGATCGGCCCGCCCTGCCCGGCGACGACCGGATCACCCTGCGTGAGATCCGGCGCGAACCGCGCGTGCGGACATACATCACCAAGGCCAACGAGCAGATGGCCGCCATCGGCTTCACGGAGCACGGTCACCGGCACGCAGGCATTGTGTCCACCATCGCACGCTCCATTTTGACCTCGCTCGGGCACGACGACCGCGTGGCGGAGATCGCCGCCATCGCCGGGTACCTGCACGACATCGGCTGCGTGGTCAACCGCAAGGGTCATGTGGAGGCGGGGGCGATCATCGCGTTTCAGATCCTGTCAAGCCTGGGTACCGACCCGGTAGAGATCGCGGACATCGTCGGCGCGATCGGTAATCATGAGGAGCCGAACGGTGAGCCCATCTCCGCGGTAGCGGCCGCGGTCATTATTGCGGATAAGTCCGACGTTCACTACTCGCGTGTCCAGAACCCCGACCCCGCCGCCTACGACATCCACGACAAGGTGAATGGAGCAGTGCGGAAGTCGTTCCTGCGCGTGGACCCGGAAAACCGGCGCATCACGCTGGAGTTGGAGATCGACACCGAAGCCGCCTCCGTTATGGAGTACTTCGAGATCTTCATCACTCGCATGGTGCTGTGCCGGAAGGCCGCCGCCGAACTCAACTGTACCTTCGCAGTCGCCATCAACGGACATGTCGTCTAAAGTGCGCGGGTTTCGGATTGGGGGGTGACGCTTGCCACACATCGATTGGGTTGGCATCTGGCTCGACTTGCGGCATAATTACGGTATTATTTCCGTGTCGCGCGTCGTGCCGGCGGTCAAGGCTGTGATCCGTCTCCGCCCGCATTCGGTTCTCGCGTTGTAGCCGCTCATGCCGTTACCCCCCCCTGAGTTCATTGCAGCCGCCGGCTCTTCCCCCGTCCCGACGCACCCCGGCGAAGCCGCGCGGCCGGCAGGAGGGGATACAGAACTACTCCTTCTGGAGGGTGGGGCCGAGGCGGCGGAGCGCTTCTGGCATCTTCTCCGCTCCCCGCGCGCGCCCAGCGGCGCGGTCTGTTTTCTGCGCGTCCTGCCGCGGGGCGCGGCGCGTCTGGACCCCGCCGCGCTGATGAGGGCCCTCCTGCCAATGATAGAGGAGGCGCGCCCGCCGCGCGGCGAGCCCCTTCTGTTTCCCGTAGGCTTCAACCTCTTCTTCCTCTCCTTCACGGGAACCTACGCCTCGGTGGAGGTGAGCGCACTGCGCGACCGTCTGCAGGCCGTCCTGACGCGGTGGGCGCTTCACTCCGACACCGTTGCCATGGTGGAGGTGACCGACGCCTTCACCTGGTGGGGACAGAGCCACGAGCCCTTCTCCGGCGACGGGCAGCATCCGGTGGACGCGCTGCTCCAGATCCTGGCGGAAGAGAGCCTGAGCGCGGTCTTCCAGCCCATCGTCTCCCTCAAGAACGGCTCCGTACTCGGCCACGAGGCGCTCATACGGGGCAAGCCGGGCTCCCCCCTGGCGCGTCCGGACGCCCTGTTCGCATGCGCTACCCGAATGGGCTTGCTGTTTGAGGTGGACACTCTGTGCCAGCGCATCGCCCTGGCAGCGGCGCGCGACTCGGGGCTGGCCGGTCTGGGCAAGCTGTTCCTGAACATTCACCCGGCCAGTCTGCGCGAGCGGGCCTACCAGGGCAGCCCGCTGGTCAAGGCGATCGAGGCGTTCGGTGTCCCGCCCAGCCAGGTCGTCATCGAACTGACCGAGCGCCAGGCGATTCACGACTTCGCGGCCTTTGAGAGCGGTCTGCGCGCCTATCGGGATGCGGGCTTCCGTGTGGCCGTGGACGACGCCGGAGCGGGGTATTCGTCGCTCCAGGCCATCGCCGAGGTCTCCCCGGACTATATCAAGGTGGACCGCTCGCTGGTCCAGGGGATTGACGCCGCGCCGAATAAGCGGGCGCTACTCTCGGTAGTCGCGCAGTTCGCCGGGCAGATCGGTACGCGCCTGATCGCCGAGGGCATCGAGACGATGGCCGAGATGACGACCCTGATCGAGTTGGGGGTCGAATTTGGGCAGGGGTTCTATCTGGCCCGTCCCGAGCCGGTGCCCGAGCAGCGCATTCCGAGCGACGTTTCCACTCGAATCGTTAGCGCCGTACAGCGGCGGCGGCGTACACTTACCGGTGGCGGCGTCCCGACCATCGGTGAGTTGCGCATCCCGGGAGCGGCAGCGCACATGCTGCGCCCTAACGAGATTGTGGAGGTGGTCCACGAGCGCTTCTTCCCACTGGACAGTGGCGATGGTATGCCCATCGTGGGCATGGACGGCCGGCCGATGGGCCTGCTGATGAAACGCAACCTCCAGGCGCGCCTGGCAATGCCTTATGGACATGAGCTTCTGCTCCGCAAACTGGTCATGCTGGTGATGGACGCCGACCCGCTTGTGCTGGAGAGCCATGTCCCCATGGAGGAGGCGCTGCAGCGGCTCCTCGCCCGCGGTCAGGGCAAGTTGGACGACCACATCCTGGTGACCGACGAAGATGGTTTTTACCTGGGGTACGTCCCGGCGCGTCGCCTCCTGGAGCAGATGTCCCGAATTCAGATCAGTCAGGCGCGCTATGCGAACCCCCTCACGGGCCTGCCCGGCAACATCCAGGTGGAGCAGGAGGTCAACGCCCGCCTGGCAGCGGACGCCGCCCTGGCGCTGCTCTACGTGGACCTGGACAACTTCAAGCCCTTCAACGACCGCTACGGCGTGGCTCACGGTGACGAGGTGATTCGCGCCCTCGGACAGACGCTGCTGCAGACGGTGGACGAGCGGGGGGACGCCACCGATCTGGTGGGGCACCTGGGCGGGGATGACTTTCTGATCGTGACCCGGCCCGAGGCCGCCGCGGCGCTGGCGAGCGATCTGGTGCGGCGCTTCGAAGCGGTGGTCCCCCGCTTCTACGTCCCCGAAGACCGGGCGCGGGGCGGGTTCGTGGCCCACGACCGCAACGGCGTCCTGACCAAGTTCCCCATGCTCACCGTCTCGGTCGCCGGCATCGGGAACGCAGACCACCCGCTGCAGGACTGGCTGCACGCTACAGAGCTGCTGGGCACTCTGAAGGCGGACGTTAAGCGCCTGCCCGCGCCACGCATTCTCCTCACCGGCCTGGGGGCGCAGCCGCTGCCGCCGCCCTCGTCCCCCCGCAAGGGTGCGGCGCTCCAGGGACGCAAGGGGGGCGAAACCGCCCGATCCGCCGCGCCCCTGCCGCCGGCCGGGGAGGGAGCGGAGGCGATCAAGCAGCGCGCCCGCAGCACCCCCCGGTCCACATCGTCTCCCCGCGCGCCACGCACCCCACGAAGCAAAACCAGCAAGCCCGCCGCATAGGCGCCCCTGCACCATGGACGAATCCACCGCACGTTATCTGACCGGCCCCGAGGGCGCGGGGCTACTGGAAGCCGCCGCGCGCGGCATCGCAGCCTCGGGCGGCGATGCCGCCCCCTGCCTCCTCGCGCTACGCAAGCAGGGCGTCCCCCCCGAGCAGGCGGCGGGCGCCGTCCAGGTGGTGGAGGCGCGGCGGCGGGCGGCGCGGCAGCGTTACCCGGACGCCGAGCGGCTGTTCCTCACTCCTGAGTCTCTGGCCCAGGCCACCTCCCCCGCCCTGGCGGACTACCACGGGCGCCTTCTCGCGCCCTTCGGCGCGGTGGCCGATCTGTGCTGCGGGGTGGGTATGGATGCCCTGGCGCTCGCCGCGGCGGGCGCGGCACACGTCCTGGCGGTGGATATCGACCCCGCGCGCCTCGCCTTCGCGGAGGCGAACGCGCGCATCCGGGGCGTTTCGGAGCGCATCCGCTTCCTGAAGGCCAATGTAACGGACATCGCCTCGTGGCGAGAGGGCGCGGGTGGCCCGCCCATCCGCGCTGCCTTTCTGGACCCGGCGCGGCGCACGGCGGAGCGGCGCGTTTCCCGCGCGGGCGACCAGTACTCCCCCCCGCTCTCGTTCGTGCCGGAGTTGCTTCGCCACGTCGAGGCGCTGGGGGTGAAGCTCTCCCCCGCCCTACCGGACGCCGACCTGGCGGCGCTCGGCGGTAGCGTCACCTTCCTTTCCGAAGGGCGCGAGTGCAAGGAGGCGTTCGTGTGGGCGGCGCCGGGCGATGCCCCCGGCCCGGCTCCGTTCTCCGCCCTGCTGCTGCCCGAGGGGGTGGAAGTATCGGCAGCGGGCGACGGGACCCCGGCCCCGGTGGGGCCGCTCGGCGCCTTCTTGCTGGACCCGGACCCGGCCATAATCCGCGCGGGTGCGCTGGCGGACCTGTGCGACCGCGCGGGGGCCGTTCTGCTGAGCCCGGAGGATGCCTACCTGACCGCCGATACCCCGCCGCCCGGCGCCCATGGGGCACGGTTGGCAAGCGCATACCGGGTCCTGCATGCCGAGCCGTACTCCCCGCGCCGGCTGGGCAGGACGCTCCGGGATCGCGGAATCGGGCGGCTCGTGGTAAAAAAACGGCGATTCCCGCAGGAACCCGCCGCCCTGGCGCGCGAACTCAAACTATCGGGCCACGGCACGGAGGTGACGCTGGTGCTGGTGCAGGAGGCAGCGCACCGATTCCTGGCAGTCCTGTGCGAGCCCGCCGCGCCGGCGCCGTAACCCCATGCGTTCTCGAGTGACAAGGTCTGATTTTTTTTTGGCAGTGGCATCGGTGATGGCGGCACCCGGCGCGAGCCTGGCGTCGCTCCGGCCTTCGGGCAAGGACCGGGACGAGACAGTAGTGGTCGTGCCGGAATCCGCAAGTCCCGTTGTCGAGCTTGCCGCGCGGGAGCTTCAGTACTACGTGGAGAAGGCGACCTCCGTCCGAATGCCCATAGTGACGGAGGGAAGCGTGCCCGGCGCGACGAGCAAACGCATCTACCTGGGCGCGACCAGAGCGGCGCTTGAGGCCGGCCTCGACCCCGCCCGGCTGCCGGGGAATGCGTATCGAATACGAACGGCCGGTGATACCTCGTTCCTTGTGGGATCGGACGGCGACGGCGATCCGCTGAGGCTCGGCACCTCCGCAGGAACGCTCTTCGCGGTTTACGACGTGCTCGACGAGATGGGAGTACGCTGGCTGTGGCCTGGCAGTTCGGGTGAGTTCGTCCCCAGGCGCGCGGCGTTCGCGATACGGAACCGCAGCGAGACCGTCCTGCCCCGGTTCCGATTCTCCGGACTGCGTACCGCACGGCCCGCCGAACGCCTCTGGATGCGCCGGATGCGGATGCATGGCGCGGACGATATGCAGTACGGGCACGCGTTCGGAGCCTGGGCTGAGAAGTACGGTGCCGCGCATCCAGATTGGTTCGAGATGGACGCCAAAGGCGTCCGTCACCAGGGACGGTCGATGTGTGTCTCCAATCCGGGTTTCCAGAAGCAGATCGTGGATAACTGGTGGGCCGAGCAGCAGACCCACCCCGGCTTCAGGACGATCGTCAACGTCTGCGAAAACGACGGCCCCGGAGCCTGCGCCTGCCCGAACTGCCGCGCGTGGGATGGTCCTTCCCCACCCTGGCCGCGTCCCACTCCCTACGACAACGTACCTAACGTGTCTCAGCGGTACGCACGCTTCGCAATGGCCGTGCTCAATCTGGCCCGCGAGCACGATCCGAACGCGGAAGTGGTCGCGTATGCCTACAGCAACATGGTCTTCGACCCGAAGGGCGTTGCGCTCGACAAGAATGTCATTATGGGATACGTGCCCGACGTGTTCTTCCCGCGCACGGCAGAGAGCCAGCAGTGGGTGCTTGACCAGTGGGCGGGCTGGAGGAGTGCGGGTGCTTCGCTCTTCCTGCGCCCGAACTACCTTCTCAACGGATACTGCATGCCGGTGAACTCATCCCGGCAGATTGCCGAGGAGTTCCAGTTCTTCGAGAAAAACGGGATGATCGGCACGGACTACGACAGCCTGACCGGAATGTGGTCCACGATGGGATTGCAGCTTTATACGATCGGTCGGCTGCATGTAAAACCGAGAGTCCCGGTAGATCAGATTCTGGATGAATACTGCTCCGGTTTCGGGCCGGCCGCAAAGCAGGTCAGGGAGTACTGGCAATACTGGGAGCGGCATGGCCAGGAACACATCGACGTATTTAAGGATGGTCTCTGGCAGTATGCGCGGTACCCGGAGACCATCGACAGGCGGTTCCCCCTGGAATCCTTCGGGCCCGCCGAAGCGATCCTCTCCGATGCGGCGCGCGCCGCATCGACAGACCCAGACGCGGCAATCAAGGTCGCATTTCTCAGGACCGGGCTGACGCACGCTCGGCTGTGTGTCGAGGCGAGCATCGCGTTTAAGAAAGCCGGATCGGATACCGAGAAGCAAAAGGCGGCGGTGGCAAAGCTGCTTGCTTTCCGGAAGACGATTACCGATCCAATGGTGGTGAATCTGAGCGACGGCGACTCCTCGTGCGAAGCCCTGGAGAGGAATCTTGAGTGGCCGGTGTGAACGACTACGACAATGCCGATTTACGAGTACACCTGTAACGCGTGCGCGCGGCGCTTCTCCGCGCTGGTCGGAGTGGTCGCGGGCGCGACGCCCCCGAAGTGCCCCAAGTGCGGTGGCGCGGACCTGACCAAGCTCGTGTCGCGGTTCGCTCGCCTCCGCTCCGAGGATGAGTCCATCGACGCTCTGGCAGATGCGGCGGACAACATGGACATGGATGACCCGCGCGCGGTCCGGCGCCTGATGAAGGACATGGCCAGCGAAATGGGCGATGACATGGACGCCGACGAGTTCGAAGCCATCATGGACGAGGCGATGGACGACGAGGCCAGCGGCGGTGACGCCGGTGGTGATGACTTCTCAGACGATTGACACTTACACTCACACGCTCAACGGAGAATTTCATGCCTTTCGGAATCGTGATGGCGGGCCTGGACCACTGGTACACGGCGTTTGGCGTACTCGACGGCTGCACGGCGTCGGAGAAGGCGCCCCTGGTCGGGATCGCCGAGCCTGACCCGGCGCGGCGCGCCGAAGTCGCGGCGAAGTACCCGAATGCAACGGTCACGGAGGGGCTGGACGCCCTGCTGACCCGCGAGGATGTGGCCCTGGTCGCCATCTGCGCGTCCACCGACCGGGCACCCGCGCTGGCGCGAGCAGCGCTTCAGGCGGGCAAGCACGTGGTCTCGGTCAAGCCCCCGGCCCGCACTCTGGCCGAGTTGGATGAGGTGCTGGCGGAGGCGGAGCGGGCGGGCCGGTTCTTCGGGTCGTTCGAGGGCATGCAGCGTCTGCACCCGCGCACCACGCTTCTGCGTGATCTGGTGCAGGGCGGGGCCATAGGCACCCCGGTCTCCTACCACCAGATCGGCCACGGGGGGCTGCCCGCGCCGTGGCCGGGCGGGGCATCCGGCGCGCCCTCGTGGTGGCTGGACCCGGAGAGGGTGCCGGGCGGCGCCTGGCTTGACCATGCCATCTACGCGGTGGACCTGGCCCGGTTCGTGTTCGGAGGCGAGATCACGTATGCTGCCGGTCTGATCGAGAACCGCGTCTACCCGGACCTCGGTCTGGAAGACTACGGCGCAGCACTGATGCGACTGAGGCCGAATCAGGCCGACGCCCCCGCGGTGTCGCTGATTATCGAGGACACCTGGGCGGCCAAACCGGGCGGCGGCGCGCATCAGGCCCTTATCCTGGGCACAGAAGGCTCCATCCGTCCCGAAAACGCGGGTTGGGCGGTGACGAAGAACGGGGAGACGACCCACCACGAGGTGCCGGAATCCCGCTACTTCCGGTTCGACCTGCTGGCCGACCTTCTGACGCGTGGCGAAGCGGCGCCCTTCGGCCCCGCCGACGCCCGCGCGAACCTTGCCGCCTGCCTGGCGGTGTACGAAGCGGCCGCGCAAACGGGGTCAGCGGCCATCTGATCCTCGCCGCGCCGCGTCCGCACACGCCTTTCGATTAAAACGTCCGCCTGACGGGTACCTCTACGCACGGATCAGGAGGTCTACCCCCATGCGTACGAGAGGCTTCGTCACGGGTGTTTCCGCCGTGTTCGCGGTGGCCGCATTACTGCTGTTTGGCGCCCTTGCGGGGTACGGTACCCGCGAGGGCGCACGCGGCGGCCCGGGCGTGGACCCGGCGCGCGCGGAGCGGTTGGCCGAGGCCGCCCGCAGCATCCGCGCACTGGGCGTGAATGCCCTCCCCCTGCTGGACACCTACATCGACTCAGACCCGGAGAACGCCTTCGGGTACTACCTGCTGGCGGCAGCGCACGCCCGCCAGGGCGGTTGGGCCGCGGTGATGCAGGCGCTACGGGCAGGCAACCGCGCGCCCCGCTGCCAGCACTATGTTCCCCGCGAGTCGCCGGCGGCGGGCGCTTGGGAAGCGATCGCCCCGCTTATGGCGCTCCGACAGGACATCCTGGATGCCGCGCGGATGCTGCCAGGTCAGGAGGCAGGTGCGCTGCTCTTTGAGTGCCGCCGGATGGCCGAGCGGGTGGCCGGGGCGGAGCCGGCCTCGCTGGCTCTGCTGGAGGCGGGAACACGGATGCGCAGGGACTTTTCGCACGCGACCGTGCTGCTCGCTCAGCGCGCCGGGGAGGGCTGGCGCGCCGATCAGGCGCGCGCGGAAGAGAAGGCGGACCAGGCGCGGCTCGCCCGCATCGCCGAGGTGCGGGAGCGCCTGCGGGCCGACGCGGAATCCGGAAACGCGGAGGCGGTGCCGGGGGGTGAGGCGGAGCGCGCCGCGGTGGCGCGTCTGCTCGCGGCAGAGGCGAGCTCCTCCGCCGCGCCGGGTACGGCCGCGGCGGGCCGGCAGGTCGCGGACGGCGCCCACCGGTAGCGCGCGCGGTCCCGCTGCGCGCCCGGCTGCGTTTCACTACGGACGCGCGGGAGGTGCGTCGTCCACGGCGTCGGTCCTGGCGGGGGCCACCGTCTCCTGGGGCAGGAGATATACGGTCTCGCCCTTGCGGTAGTAGCCGAGGCGGCGCGCCTCGCTCTCCGCCCCCTCGTCTGACTTCAAGTAGTCGATACGCCTCTGCAGCTCTTCGTTCGCGGCCCTCTGGGCGTCTCGCTCGGCGCGGGCCTCACGCACCTGCTGCGCCGTCTCGTGCCTGATGCGGTACGGTTGGGTCGCCTTGTTGAGGAAGGCGAAGAGGACATACGCCGCGCCGACGCCCCCAAGGAGCATCAGGGCGAAGCGCACTACCAGGGAGGACGCCAGCATCTTGCGCTGGCGCCGCCGCCTTCGCCGCGCGCGGCGAAGGCGTTCGTTCTGTTGGACCGTCGGAGTCTGCATTCCGTTTATTTTGACGGGGGGACGACGATTGCGCAAGCCCTTCCCCGCCCGTCCTGCTGTTATTCCCACCAGTTTCTTAACCCGCGGGTTCGGCGAGGCGGGGCGGAGACACAAGGGGCTGCCCGATGGTGTGGACTTTTATCAGGTTCGTGCTGCCCGGCACGCCCAGCGGCGTGCCTGCCGTGATGACCACCAGATCGCCCGTGCGCACGTGCCCGGCGGCAGTGGCCGCCTCCACGGTCTGCGCGATCATGGCGTCGGTGTTCTCCGGGAAGGGTACCAGCATCGGGTGTACGCCCCGATAGAGCGCCATCTGCCAGTACGTGGACTCACGGGTGGTGGCCGCGACGATGGGACACCGGGGCCGGTACTTGCTGACGATGCGGGCGGTGCTGCCCGATGTGGTGGAGCAGAGGATCGCCCGTGCGTCCTGATCCATCGCGATGGTGGCGACCGCCTCGCCGATGGAATCGATTACGGACTCGTGGCCGTACTCGCGCTGCCGGACGTGCAACTCCTCGGTGAAATCGATATTCTCCTCGGCGCGCTCCGCAACGCGCGCCATCGTGCGCACCGCCTCGAAGGGGTAGGCGCCGACCGCCGTCTCGCCGGAGAGCATCAGGGCATCGGTGCCGTCCAGCACCGCGTTGGCGATGTCGGTTACCTCGGCGCGGGTGGGGCGCGGGTTGCGGATCATGGAGTCCAGCATCTGCGTGGCGGTGATGACGGGCTTGCCCCGCCGGTTGCAGGCGCGGATGATGCGCTTCTGCACCAGGGGTATCTCCTCGACCGGCATCTCCACGCCCAGGTCGCCGCGCGCCACCATCGCGCCGTCGGCCGCGTCCAGGATCGCCTCCAAGTTCTCCACCGCCTCGGGCTTCTCGATCTTGACGATGATGGGGACGATGCGCCCCTCCGCCTGCATGATGCTGCGCAGGCGCAGCACGTCCTGCGGGCGACGGACAAACGACAGGGCGACGTAGTCCACGCCTAGCTGGAGGCCGAAACGGACGTCTGCCTCGTCCTTGTCGGTCACCGCCTCGATGTCGAGCGGGACGCCTGGGGCGCTGATCCCCTTGTTCGAGCCGAGCGTCCCGCCCGTGATCACACGGGTCGCCAACTCAGTCCCGGTGTTCGCCTCCACCTCCAACTCCAGCAGACCATCGTCCAGCAGGAGTCGGTTCCCGGGCCGCACGGCCGCGAACAGTTCGGGCACCGGCAGGTGAACTGCCTCTTCGTTCCCGGCAATGGGCTCGGCGGTGAGCACGAACCGGGCGTCCTGGCGCAGGCGGACGCCGGTCGCCACGGTTCCGATTCGGATCTTGGGACCGCACAGGTCCTGCAACACGGTCAGGCTGCGGCCAACCGCCCCGGCGGCGGCGCGCACCGCTGCGAAACGCATCCGGTGGTCGTCGTGCGTGCCGTGTGAGAAGTTCAGCCGGGCCACATCCATCCCGGCTTCGGCCAGAAGCGCGAGTTGCCCGGGTCCATCCACCGCGGGCCCGAGGGTGCAGACTATCTTGGTGCGCCGGGGCATCCGGGCCTCTTTCCTGGGGAAAATCTGGCCCATTATAGCCGCCTGCACTCCCCACAGTCAACCAATCCGGGTCGGGACACGGGGTGCCCCAGAAAAACTCGCTTTTGTGGGTACGTAAGGGTGCGTAGACCGCGTGATACAATGAAAGAATCGTGTGAGTCCCCCACCAGCGGCTCTTTTTCTGCCCCGCCGCTCTACGAAGAGGGTGCCGCGACGATGCTGCAGCAGCAGGTTGTCATGAGGGAAGGGGAGAGCAAGATCGTGACCCTCTCGGCAGACGATAGCGTCAACTTCTACGATATCCTCGGAGTCCCGGAAAACGCCACCGTGGACGAGATAAAGGCCGCCTACTTTGGCCTTGTCCGCCGCTACCGCCCCACCGAACACCCCGAAGAGTTCCAGCGCTACAGTGCGGCCAGTCGCACCCTGACCGACCCGCGCCGCCGCAACGAGTACGACCAGATGCGCCGCGCCGGCAAGCGTATCCAGGTCCTGGTGGACCAGGCCGCTGCCGCTGCTGACAAGGACCCTCAGAAGGCGATGACCCTTCTGAAGTCCGCGATCGCGATCGCCCCCGACTCCCCCCGCCCCCGCCTGCTTCTGGCGCACGTAATGATGCGGATCGACGAGTACGCGGTCGCCGAGAAGCAGTACCGATGGCTTCTCAAGGAGCTGCCGGGCGACGAGACCCTGCACTTCAAGCTGGCCCGCTGCCTCTGGCTCCAGGATCGCGCGGACGAGGCCGAGGCCGAACTGGTCCAGGCGGTCAAGATCAATCCGCGCTACCACGACGCCCATATGCTGCTCTCGCGGATGTACGAGAAGGCGGGCAAGTACGCACTGGCGGTCTACGCGCTGGAGAAGGCGATTGAGAACGACGGCGTGGAGGACTACGCCGACGTAGACGCGCTGCTGCGCCTCCTGGTGCTGTATCTGCACATGGGCAACGGAGCGGAGGCGGAGCGCACCAGCCAGCGCCTGCTGCGGGTCACGCCCCAGACGGACGCCCGGCTGGCCACGCGCGCCGCGCGGCGCATGTTCCTGCGCGCCCGTGACCTCTACGATGAGGGCGACTTCCGGGTGGCGAACGAGGTGCTTCAGGTGGCGCTGCGCCTGAACGGCGTCGAGGAGCCCTTCGCCTCCGAGATTCAGAACTTCGCCCGCACCGTGGTCCTGACCGGTGAGGCGCGTCAGGTAATTAAAGATGACCTGCTCCGGCCGTCGCTACGACTGATGGCACAGGTGCGCTACCTGGAAAAGGGCACCGAGGCGCAGCGGCGCGTCCGCATGGGCGAGGTGGCGGAGAATATCCAGAACGAGATCCTGCAGGACGCCCGGCAGGTGATGCGCTCCATTGAGTACCTGCGCCGGGAGTATCAGGTGATCGCGACGGACCTGGAGCCCATCCTGGCGGAGATCTCCAGCCGCGCCCAGCGCCGGCTGGAGTTGATAGCCAGCGCAGGGGCGACGGGCGGCTCACATGTCATGCCCGAGAAGGTCTCGGTCTCCCCCGTTCTGGCGCCGGAATCGGCGCCTACCCCCGCCGCCACGGTCTCCGGGGACGCCCCTGCCGACAGGCCCGCGGGCGAGCCCCGACCGAAGACCGGACTTCTCGGCTGGCTGCGCGGCGGCAAGAAGGACGCGGACCCGTAGCCTGCTGAGCCGCGGGCGTGGCTCAGCGGCGGTAGACGCAGCGGCCCGCGACGTAGGTCGCGTGCACCGTCATCTCTTCGTCCACCAGCACGAAGTCGGCGTCCGCCCCCGGCGCGAGGCGCCCCTTGGCGGTCAGGCCCAGTTCATCGGCTGCGTTCGTAGCGGTCAGGCGTGCCAGCGTCGGCCAGTCCGCGTCGGTCCACGCCCGCACGTTGCGCGCCGCCTGTGCCATCGTCAGCACCGATCCGGCCAGCGCCCCGTTCTCCAGGGTTGCCCGGCCCTCCTTCACGGTCACGGGGTTCCCCCCGAGGTCGTACATTCCGTCCGGCATGCCCGCGCCCGACATCGCATCGGTGATGAGCACAACCCCCTCCGGCCCCTTCGCCGCCAGGACCATCCGCACCACCTCCGGCGCCACATGATGCCCGTCCGCGATCAACTCGCAGCGCACACGCGGGTCCGCGAGCAGCACGGGAATGGGCCCGGGCTCGCGGTGGTGGATCGAGGGCATCGCGTTAAACAGGTGGGTCGCGTGCGTTGCGCCGGAGTTTATCGCCGCTGCGGTCCCCTCCGCGGTGGCGTCCGTGTGTCCCAGCGAGATGACGATTCCGGCCTGGCGGCAGGCTTCCATCAGCGCCGCGGCGCCCGGGGCCTCCGGCGCGAGCGTGATGAGCCGCAGGGTGCCCTGCGCGGTGCGCAGCCAGGACGCGAACTCCTCGGCATCGTAGTCGCGCACGTACTCCTTCGGCTGGGCGCCGGGCCGCAGCGGAGAGATGTACGGCCCTTCCAGATGGATGCCCAGAACCTGTGCGCCCTCCGGGCAGAACTCCGCCCCCCGGCGGGTAGCGGACGCGGCGCAGGCCAACGCGACCCGGATGCGCTCCCGCCCCTGGGTCATGGTGGTCAGCAGAAGGCCCGTGGTGCCGTGCGCGGCGTGCATCCTCAGGATGGCCTGGAGAGCGTCCGGCGTGGCGTCCATCGTATCCCCGCCGCCGCCGCCGTGAATGTGCACATCGAGGAAGCCCGGCATCACCGTGAGGCCCGTCGCGTCCACCACGCGCACCGCGGCGTCACCGTTCTGCCCTGCCGCGGGCTCCGGGGGCGCCGTGTCGGTGATTTCGGTGATGCTTCCCCCGGCGCAGACCAGACTGCCCGGCGCCACGATCCCATCGGCCGCCACCACGCGCCGGGCGCCGCGCACTATCAGCGTTGTGCCGCCGTCTGCTTCGCTCACGGGTTCAGGCTCCCACGGCTGGCGGCAGCCCCGCCACCCCCTTCAAGAAGCGGCCCTTCCGTGGGAGTGGGCCGCGGCGCGGGCGCCGTGGGCGACTGCCGCGCCTCGCGCAGTTGCCGTAGCTCCTCACGCAGCTCCTCCAGGAGGCGGGTCTGCTGCTCCACCTGTTCCTCCAGAATGCGGAGCCGCTCCCCCTGGTCCTTCTGGGTCGTCTCCGTCTGCTCCTGCCGGGCCTTCTGGGCCTCCGCATCCTCCTGAATCTTCTGCAGTTCCGCCGCCGCCAGCGTCTTCTGGTACGGGGCAATGTGGAACGCATGGGTGCGCCACAGCCAGAAGGAGACCGCGATCAGCAGCGCGACCGGCACCAGGGAGATCAGGACCATCGACCCGATGGTCTTCTTCGGCTGGCCGTCTTCGCCCGGCTCAAAGGCGCGCACCAGGCCGATAGAGAGCAGGTACAGGCCCGCCATGGGGACGCCCATCATCAGCATGGTCAACGGGTCGTTCGAGGGCGTCAGCAGCGCGGCGGCGATCGCGATGATAACCGTGGCGTGGCGCCAGTACTTGGTCATCATCTCCGCGGTAATCAGCCCGATGCGCGCCAGGAACAGGAGCACAATGGGAAGCTGGAACGCCAGGCCGAAGGCCAGCAGGATCTTGACGGTCAGCAGCATGTACTGCTGCGGGTCCTGAAACAGCGTGCCGAAGGGGATATCCGTGATAAACCCTGCCATCCAGCTATAGGTGGCGGGCAGGCAGGCGTATGCGGTCCCCGCCCCCGACAGGAACAGCAGCACGGAGAAGGGCGCCAGGAACGTGACCGGACGCCGCTCCTCGGGGGTGAGGGCGGGCGCCACAAATCCCCACAGCTCCAGCGTGACCAGCGGGAACGCGACGGTCAGCCCAGCCAGGAAGCAGACCTGCATCCGCAGCAGGAACGCGTCCGCGATGTTGCGCACAGGGAGCTGTCCGTTCATCGCCTGGAGGATCGGGCCGAGCGGAGCCAGCAGGACTTCGTAAATGGCGCCGAACAGGTTGTATGTCAGCACCATCCCGACAGCGATGTAGAACAGGGAGCGGAAGATGCGCGTGCGCAGCTCGGCCAGGTGCTCCACCAGTTCCATGGAGCCGTCCGGACTGACAGTCTTCTTCTGCTTCGGCAGCCGGATGCGAAGGGACCCTAATTTCACGAACCCATTATACCTTTACGGTGCGACGCGCGCCGCCAAGGCCAGGCGCCTCGGACGCGATAGCGGGAGGGCCGGGCGCCGACGCTGCGATGACAGCGCCGGCGCCCGGCCCTCCTTCCTCTGAACGGTGCGGGGACGTGTCCCGCTACTTCAGGTTCAGCGCGACCCGGCCGGAGTCGTAGGCGATGGTGGTCTCCGACTTGAACTTGGCCGGCACGAGCTGCTGCTGCTGCTGCGCGCCGAAGCCGGGGCCGGCGCCCGCACCGATGCCCCCCGCCAGGCCCGCCGCACCGCCGGGCGCGCCGAGGGCGCCCATCCCGCCGGAAGAGCCGAGGCCCGCCGGGCCGCCGGGCAGGCCGGCGCCGAAGCTACCGCTCTGGATGCCCGCCTGCGGCGCCATCTGCTGCACCACCTGGGCCGGGGCATCTCCGCTAACCTCGACCTTGGTCTCCATGCGGATGATCTTCCCCGCGGCGTAGCCGAACCAGATGGTGCGCGTCATCTTGACGGTGGCGCCCTTCATGGTGCCCGCGCCGCCGAAGATGGGCATGTCGAGCTTGCCGTCGAAGGTCTGCTTGATGCGCGCCGTCTGGTACTTGTCCTGCCACTCCAGGGCTTCCAGTTCGTTCTGGACGGTCCCCATCGGGGGCTTGTCCAGGGTGTTCCACTCCAGGTAGATGGGAGCCCGCGAGCGCCACTTGTCGCCGACCCGGCGGCGCACGCCGCCCAGGTCGATGATCGGCATCGCGACGTAGGCGCCGGGCCGCTCCAGGCTGGCCGTGCCGTAGTTCGACACGTAGCCCGACGCGGCGATGGTGCGGTAGCGGGACTTGAACGTGTACACGTCCTCCAGTCGAGCCGCCGCGCCGTTGCCACCGACAATGACGCCATCTACGACCTTATCGCGGACGAAGTATTCGCCCGAGCCGACCCGGTCTTCCACGCTGCGCTCATAGTTCACCGTGACGGTCTGGACAGGAATCTCGTAGGGACCGGCAGGGCGCGGTGCGCCGCCGCCCGGTCCTCCGGGGAAGCCCCCCCCCGGCGCGCCCGGGAAACCGGGAGGCGCACCGCCGAAACCGGGAGGCGCACCGAATCCCTCCTCGCCCCCCGCACCGGGGGGAGCGCCACGGCCCGGGAAGCCGCCACGACCGGGGAAGCCGCTGGCGCCGCCGGGGAAGCCGCCCTGGCCCGCGCCCTGCGACCGGTAGCCACTGTTGCCGCCGGTGAACTGCCCCGTAGCGCCGGCCGCGCCGGCCGTGCCCGGGTCTTCGCCGATGTAGCTGACCTCGGTGTGCTGGCGGTACTTCTCCTCAGCGCCGACCGGGAACTTGTAGCTCAGGAGCACGCCGCCCGCCGGGGCCTGGAGGGCGCCGGTGTTGTTGACGTTCAGGGTGAGCTTCTGATAGCCCACACGCTTGCCGTCGGCGGTGAAGGCCGCGATCTCCACGGTGTGCGGCCCATCCTTCACCACGCGCTGCTCGTCCGATAGGCCGGGGGTCGGGTCCTCCGCTTTGGTGTCCCACAGCAGAACCACCGTCGCGCCGCTGGCGCGCAGGTACTTATTGCGGACGATCTTACCGTCCGCCGTGGCGACCGGCACCCCGATCCCGTTGCGGAAGCGGCCGTCGATCGTCAGCGTGACGTACTTCGCCTCGCCCAGCGCCGTCCGCGGAATCCGGAACTCGACGGTCTCCCGAACGGTCGCGCCGTCCTCGGGACGGCTGACGCCAAAGGGCACCTGCGCGTGCGCCGCCCGCGGCGCCGCCACGCCCACGGCGGCGGTCATAATCGCCGCCCCGGAAGCGATGCCGATGGCGGCGGCCAGCATACCGGCACCCAGAGCCGCGCGATGATATCGTGGCTGCTGCATTCTCTGGTCCTCGTTACCCTTTCTTGAGCGGGGCGGCAGCGCCGGCCGGCGTGCCCCCCGAAATCCGCCTCGGCTGTCCGCCTCAGCGCCCGCCCGGCAACCCGCCCGCGACGGGCGGCGCCCCCTCCTGGGAGTCGATGATCTGCGTCCCCGACGGGAGCGCGAAGCGCGCATCCGACAGGGCGACATTCAACTTAATATCCGTGACGGTCACCGTTCGGGTGCCGCCCTCGTTCGCCAGGACCGTCTTTACCGGCAGCCGGAACCCGGGCTTTTTCCCCAGGTAGATGATGGCGCCGGATTTCGGATCTTTGTAGATGTCGGTCGGCTGACCGGACACCACCGCCGAGCCGATCTTTCGGGCCGTCCGGAGCTGCTCGTTGGCCTGCGCGAACGCAACCCGTAATGCTCCTTCGACCCCGCCCTTGAACGACTGCTTCACCGCCGTGTTGTTGGCGGGAATGTAGAAGAAAACACCCTTCCCGTTAGCAACGTAGCGCACCGCGCCGATCGCGGGGTCGCTGTAGTCCAGACGAGCGTTGTTTCCTTTTACTTCGACCCGATATACCTGCGTCACCTTCGAACCGCCCTTGGGGGCGAGCGTGCTGGTTACCACGAACGAAGCGGACTCCGCCAGGTTCGTGCGGCTCACGCCAGGAACCGCGGCCGGCGCGGCTGCCTTCTTCTGAGCCGACGCGGGGGCAGCGCCGCCACCCGCCAGCAGGAGCGCCGACGCCGCCACTGTCGCGGCGACGAGGCCCGAGTATATATTCGGAATACTGCGTATCATCCCGTTCATTTTCCCGTCCCGAAGATTCGGTCGGTCCATTCCGAGCGACATCCTTCAGACGGCCGGGTCCGCGGCGGCAGTGGTGACAGCAGCGTCGGAATCGTCGTCGCTGATCTGCCCCTGCCCTGCCTCATACGCCGCCAGGACCGCCCGCGCCGTTTCAGCATCGGCAGCAGCCACCCGGATTTCGCCGAAGTAGCCTTCGCCCACCGATAGCGGCCCAGCATAGGCATCCGCGACCTGTTCGCCAAGCACGGCAGGAATCCCTTCCGCCTCCAGTGCACCACGCACGATCTCTGCCGTTACCCGGTCCGGCGCGGAGTACACCGCCACCGTCGTCTCTTCCGCCGTGGTCTCGTCTTCCGGTCCGCTCATGTCTGGAACCTCCCTGTTCCTATACGGGCGGCAGGCCGTGCAGCGTCTCCCGCTCCTGCGGCGCTCTTTTCCGTGCCGCCGCCGTCGCCGGGGCGTTCGTCGCCGCGCCCGCCGCGGCGTCCTGCGCCGCGGAAAAGAAGTCGCATCGCTCCCTCAGAACGCACCGACCGCAGTCGGGGCGTTGCGCGTGGCAGACCCGCCGGCCATGCCGGATCATATGGACGTGGAACGGGTACACGCGCTCCGGCGGAACCAGCCGCTCCAGAGCGTCGTGCGCCTTCGCCTCGCCGATGCGCTTCTGGATCAATCCCAGCCGGTGCGACACCCGAAAGACATGCGTGTCCACCGGGAGCACCGGCCGGCAGAGCGAGAACATCATCACGCAGGCCGTAGTCTTCGGCCCCACCCCATGAAATCCGAGCAGATACGCCCGCGCCTCGTCGGTGGGCATCTGCGCCAGGAAATCCAGGCGCGTCTCCCCGCGCCGCTCATAGATCTGCTGCAGCACCGCCTTGATGCGCGGCGCCTTCGCATCCGCCAGCCCACCTGCGCGGATTGCGTCCGCGATCTCGCCCTCCTCCGCCTCTCGCACCGCGTCCCAGGTCGGGAAGCGGCGCCGCAGGTTATCGTAGGCGCGCTCGCTGTTCCGGTCCGACGTGTGCTGCGAGAGTATCGTCGCCACCAGGGCGCCCAGAGGCTCGCCGTGGGAGCGCCACTCCATCGCGCCGTACTCCTCTTCGAGCCGGTCGCACACCCAGTCTACCTTCCCGCGCAACGGCAGCGGTTGGTCCTCGTTTTCCCCCCGCGCCGACTCGGGAGCGCTTCTCCGGGCCATACGGCGTGATTATAACGAAAGGCGACAACGAGTGTCAAGAAGCAGGAGGCGGCGTCTGTGGGCACCCATGGTACGATAACCCACCAGATACCCCTACCGCGGAGGGACGCAACGATGCGAACGGAAGTCAGCGTCTACAACGAGGCCACCGGCTTTGTCATCACGTCGCAGGGCAGGTACGGCGAGTTTGACGACCTGAGCAGCACGTCCAACGACTGGCAGCAGGCGCTGGCGGACGGCCTGATTCTGCCGGTCCAGCTCGTACAGGACGACGGGTTCGCGGTCCGCGTCGTGGTGGACGAGCCCCTGACCGAGGACGAAGAGGTCAACTGGGTGGACCGCTGGGCCGCGCGTCTGGTGATCCCGGACGGCATGCTGACCATCACTGGTGGGAGCGAGTACCTGATCGGCGAGGAGATGGACGAGTACACGGAGCACATCCCGGTGCCGCCTGGCGAGTACCGCGCCGAGTTCTACACCTATCTGCCAGGCGTGAACGGCTGGTACGTCTCTGCCGCCGTGCCGGAAGACGCGGACGCGTTTGGGGGTGGCCTGGAGCCACTCGGCACGTACTGCCGCCGCACCCGCCCGGGCGAGCCCTTCCCGTGGTGGCTCCAGGCCGAGTGCTGGGAAGACCCGGAGACCGACCCCGGCCACGAGGATGAGTGGGAGGACGATTCGGACTGGGACGACGAAGGCCCGGGCTACACGGACTTCCTGCTCCGCCTCACCCCGATCGCGCGCCTGAGCCCGGACGAGCGCCCCCTGCCGGCGCTGCCCCCTCTGGAGGAGGGGCGTGGGTGGATTCCCATCGCGGTCAATCCGCGGAAGCCTGCCCTCTGCCCGGTTGGCCTGCTGTCCCTGGACCAGGACGGCGCGGAAGCGAAAGAGGAGGACGGCGACGAGGACTGAGCAGCGGTGGGCGCTCCTCCCGGACGAGGCAGACGCCCTGGCCAGCCTGCGCGACGAGCTGCGCTCCGCCCGCCGCTGGCAGGAACTCCTGACCGAGCAGGATCGCCGCCGGATGCTGGCGGAGATCGCGCGCGTCGCCCTGGCCATCGGGCGCGATGTGTGGCCCCGCCACGCCCTAACCGACCTGGACGTGAGCGGCACCGGCAGCGATGCCGACGCCGACACCTGCCCGCGCGAACGGCTGGCCTTTCTGGAAGCGGTGTGGCCGCGCGCCGACGCTGCCCTGAAGCTGATCGAGAGCGCCCCGCCAACCGCCGTGACGCCCATGACCCGCGTAATCGCCTCGGAGCGGGCGCGGCGGGTGACCCCGCGCGCCGTGCTGGAGGCCGTCCGCTCGGGCGATCTCGCTCCCGCCGGCGCCCCAGAGGACACGGCGACGCCCCCGGCGCCGCTCGCCGCGCGTCTGGGCGGGCGCCTGCCCCGGCGTGTGGCGGAGACGGCGTTCGAGGCAACCCACGACACCCCTGCCAACCGGGGCGTGAAGACCCTGGTGGCACAGTGGGCGCGTGACCTCGCCGCGGTGGCGGAGCGCGCGGAGGCGGTGGGCGAGGCGGGTGTGGCGACGCGCGCCCTGTCGCTGCGCCGGTCGCTGCGGGCGCACCTCACGGCGCCGGACCTCCCCTGGCGCGACCTCCCCCTGCTCCCCGCGGTGCCGCCGCTTCCTGCCGCCCTCCGCGGGCACGGCGCGTACCGGAGCCTGCACGACCAGTGGCGTCGCTACCGCGAGTCGTTCGCCTTCGACTGGAGCGCGCCGCTCTTTTCGCTCCCCGCCCGCGACACCTGGCTGCTGTATGAGTACTGGTGCCTGTTCGCGGTGACAGATGCTCTGCGGGAGATGGGCTGGCGCGCCGCGGCGCCCGCGGACGGCTTCGCCCTCACCCGGGACGGGCTGACGTTCTCGCTCGCGCCGGGGGCGACACTGCGCGGGAACCTTCCCGGCAGCGGAACGCTGACCCTGACCTACCGACGCCACTTCGGCCGCGCGGGGGACGACGGGACCGGCGCCGCCGGCGCACGCCGCTGGCACTCCCGCTCGCACGCGCTGACGCCGGATATCACACTGGAGCGCGCCGGGCGTCTGCTCATCTTCGATGCCAAGTTCAAGACCTATGCCGGCAAGGAGTGGCAGACCGAGGACATCCGGCAGATGCACTCCTACCGGGATGCCATCCGGCGGGGGGACGCCCCGGCGGGTGCGGTCACCGCGGCGTGGCTCCTGTACGCGGGCGTGGCCACCGGGCCGAACCGCCCCGTGATCGCCTACCCCGCCGCCACGCCCGACCATCCCTTCGGCAACGGGGACGTCGGCGCGCTGCTCCTGCGCCCGGGAGACGACGGGCGCCCCCTCCTGACGGAGTTCCTGCGCCGCTTCCTGGAGGCATAAAAAATACACCCGATGCCAGCCGGGCGGCGGCGGAGTGGTGCCACCGTCCCTTAAGGCTCGAGGCGTTTGCCCGCGCCGTCCCAGGGAGCCTCCCCTTCACTGCCACCGCGTGCCGCCGTCTGCGCGGGGTAATCCGAGCGCAGGTAGATATCGCGGAACTCGACCCAATAGACGGGCGCGGTCTGCAGGCGCACCTCGCGGATCGTGTGCCGCGCAGGCAGCACCGTACCGTACCCGCCGGTCACCGCATCCTGCCACACCGCGCCCTCTGCCCCGCGGATCACGTGCTCCCTGCCCCGTGCGTCCACCGCAACCAGGCGGTACTGCCGCCCATAGGCCGCACTGTGCGGGGCCGCGTCGAGCCACTGGGGATTGCTCGGGTCGGTCCGCACGGAGAAATCTCCCACCTGAGAGCGGATACGCCCATTCCCGGCAATGCGGACGCGGGTGGAGGCCACGGTCTCCCAGCGGTCGTCGGTCAGGCCGAGGCGAACCCGCACGGGGGTGACGTCCATCGGGCTCGGCGAGTGCAGGTCGTCCGGGTAGACTTCGGCGGTGAAGGTCAGCAACGGCCCCCTTCCCTCGGCTCGCCCCGTCTTACCGCCTTGCCGCTCGGACGGGCCAGCAGAGAACCGTGCCCGCGGGGCGCGCAGGCTCGTGCCCACCCATCGGTAGCGCTCGTGGCGACCGCCGTTCACCCGGAAGGTGAAACGGAACTCGGAGATGTGCAACTCGGGGACGCGCGGCGTTTCCGTCAGCTGGGTAACGTCCTCCAGGGTAACGGTCGTGCCGTCGGGCAGCGCCACGGCGTGCCCCGGCAGCGCCGGGACGATCGGACTGACCGGCCCGATCACCGGACGGATCGCCTCCGGGCGCAGCGGCACGTCCTTTAGCCGGCTTTGGAAGCACGGGGAGTTCCAGCGCCCTGCGCCGCTCCAGCGCGACGCCGTACTCGATGTCTACGGCGGACGGGGGGCTCGTCCCGCCGGGGATACGCGCAACACCGCGCGCCGTGACCTCGCTCAGCACATCGCCTGTCATCGAGTGCCCGAAGCTATTCAGGTCGATGCTCTCCATAGCGGGGGACTTCGAGCGCCAGGCGACACCGAGAGGCACCCGGTCTACCCCCAGCAGGCGGACCTCGAAGCTGTGGGTCGGCCCGGAGTCGTCACCGCGGTAGCGGTCCGGGTCGCCGGAGCGGTGGGGCGCGATGCGGTCGCCGTGCCGCCCAAACCGCTCCCAGCCGCCCTTGCCGCGGAACCCGATGGCAACCACTTCCACCGTCGCGCCGTTCGGCAGGGTGGCGCGCCCGAAACCATCCGGCAGGGGGTCTGCGGCGGGCACCCTCTTCTCCGGGCCGGAAGGCGGAGCGCCCCGGGGCGTCAGCCGCAGGACGGCGGCGGGCACGAGGAGCACGGCGGCGATCAGGCCGCCGAGCAGCGCGCCGCGACGGGTGCAGCCGTGGCGGGCACGGCGGGCATCGAGGATGGCCTGCACCCGGCCGCCCAGTTTCTTCCGGCCGTGCTGCTGCGCCATCGCCACGGCGTGTCGCGGCGCTGCGGCGGCGGAACCGGGCCGCAGCGCGCGCACGAGGTCCACCAGGTGCGCGGCGTACTCAGGCCCGGTCACGCCACTGAGCAGAACACGATCATCGCAGGCACGCTCGCTCTCTGCCCGCAGGGCGCGGGCCAGCCCCCACGCCAGCGGGTGCCACCACCAGAGCGCGCACACGAGCCGGGCGAACGCCTGGGACAGCGCATCGCATCGGGCGATGTGCGCCATCTCGTGCAGCAGCACCGCCCGCAGCCGCTCCGGGGTCCACCCGCGGGCCTCCTCCGGCAGCAGCAGAACCGGGCGGCGGGTGCCAAACGTCAGCGGCGGCAGGGCGTCCGGGCAGAGCATCAGGTGGACCGGGCGGCGGACACCGAGGGCGCGCGCCGCCCCAATCATCGCGTCGTGCAGGGCCCCTTCCGCCACGGGCGCGGCGGCGCGGGCCAGCCGCCCGAGTCGCCGACGCCCCGCGGCCTCGCTCAGGAGCAGCAGCGCCACGCCCGCCGCGTACAGCCACACCGCAAGCAGGTCGAGCCGTGCCAGCAGAGAGGGGGCAGCGGCCACGGCGGGCGGCGCTTCGGCGACCGGAGCGGCGACGGCGGCGGCGGCCGGATTGGTCCGCGGCGCGGTTTCTGTGACCGCTCGGTCGTGCGGCGGCGAAGCGGGTGGGAGCGCCGTTTGGGCGGGCTTCAGGGGCGCGGACGGCGGGGGCGCGGGCAGGACGGGCAGATCCGCCACCTTCGCCGCGGGCGGCAGAAGGCGGGGCAGAAGGAGCAGGAGCAGCAGACCAGCCAGGGCGAAGAGCAGGACCAGGTGCCGCCGCGCCGCCGCTGCGCGGCGCAGCAGCAAGAGCGCTCCTCCGGCCAGGGCGAAGAGGAGCAGGCTCCGCCCGGCCAGGGTCAGCGCGAAGCCCAGGTTCGGGGCCTCCGCCGTCAGGTCCGCCAGTCTATCCGTGAGCGTTTCCATCGCGCGCGTCCCCTTCCTCCCCGGCGGGTGGTGCCGCAGGCGTCTCGCCCCGAGCCGCGTTTATCAGTCGCGCGAGTTCGTCCAGTTCCTCGTCGCTGATGTCGGTCTCGTCGTCGCTGAGCAGGGTGCGCACGGCACTCCCCAGGCTCCCGCCGAAGAAGGTGCCCAGGACGCCGCGCAGGGCGTTGCGGGCGGCCTCCTGCCGCGGCTGCGTGGGCAGGTACACGTAGCGGCGCCCGTCCTCCTCGTGGCGAACGTGCCCCTTCTCCTCCAGGATGGCAAGGTGCGCACGGACGGCAGAGTAGGAGGGTGGGTCCAGCAGCGCAGCGTGAATCTCCGCCGCTGTCGCCCTCCCCCGCAGCCGGTAGAGCGCGTCCATAATCTCGCGCTCGCGGCGACTCAAGCCCCCCATGCCGCCTTGTGCTATTTTTTTAGCCGTCATTGTGCTAAGAATTTAGCACAGGTCATCTTCCGCCGTCAAGGCTTCAGGATTTTCTTTTTCGGGACCCCGGTGCGAGTGGCGCTCGGCGGAAAAGCGTGGTTATACTTTAGGCGCCTTAATATTTAATATGCCTTAAGTTTTTAATCCTTTTTTAATCTTCTCTCCGTGCATAATCTTCTCTCCGTGCAAAGGAATTCACACGCATGAAGCGCTGGATACTCGCGATCCTTACCTTCTTCGTGCTGGCCGGGCTAATCGGATGGCGTCTTTCGCAGAAGCGCGCCGCCGCGGCCGCCGAGGAGCAGCGCGCCGCCGCCCGCAAGAACGCCCCTGCGGTGGTTGACACCGTCCCCATCACGCGCCGGGACATCGTACTGACCTTCGATGCCCCCGGTTCTGTGGAGGCGCCTCTCACCGTGGACATCACCCCGCGCATCACCGGCCGCATCACGCAGCTTGCCGTGCGCGAGGGGAGCCGGGTGAGCGCCGGTCAGATCGTCGCGCGGTTGGACCCGTCCGAGATCGAAGCCGAGGTGCGCAACCGCGAGGCGGCGCTGGCGCAAGCACGTGCCCGGTACGCTGAGGCGGAGATCGCGCAGAACCCCAACAGCGTTTCTCTCACCGCCGAGGTCCGGCGCCAGGAGGCGGCGCTCGCCTCCGCTCGCGCCCAGACGGAGCGGGCCCAGGCGGACTACGAGGCCCAGATCGCCACCGCGGAGGCGCAGGTGACCGACGCCGTGGGGCGTATTCAGGCGGCCGAGGCGAACATCACCGCGGCGGATGCCAGCATCGCGTCGGCGCAGGCCAACCTGGCGAACGCCCGCCTGGTGCGCGAGCGGCAGGAGGCGCTGTTCAAAGAGGGCGCCATCGCCCAGCAACTCGTGGACAACGCTCGGACGGTCGAGAGCGTGCAGGAGGCGGCGCTGAACGAGGCGCGCGAGTCGCGGCGGGCCGCCGTGGCAGCGCGGGACTCTGCTGTGGCCCAGAAGCAGGCCGCTGAGCGCCAGGTCACCCTGGCGCGCAATCTGGCCCGTGCCAATGTCGCCGCCTCGAACGCCACGGTGAAGCAGACACAGGCAACGCTGGAGGCCGCCCGCGCCAACACCGCCCGCGACCCCGCCTACCGCAAGAATCTGGACGCTCTGGCGGCCGCGGTGCGCGCGGCGGAGGCGGAGCTGCGCGCCTCCCGGGCGCGCCTCGCGGACACCGTGCTGCGCGCCCCCCTCTCCGGTGTGGTGACGCAGCGGTACCTGGATCAGGGCGCGCTGGCCTCGCCGCAGCAGGCAGTGGTCGCCGTGCAGGCCATCCGGGAGGTGTGGGTGAGCGTGGCCGTGCCGGAGGAGGTGTCGCGGCGCCTGTACACCGGCCAGAGCGCGCGGGTGACTCTGGACGCTCAGGGGAACGCGACGCGCACGGGCAAGATCGCGCAGGTGCTGCCCGCGGCCGACCCGCAGAGCCGTCAGTTTACGGTGCGCGTGCGCCTCGACAATGCCGACAACCGCCTGCGCCCCGGAATGTCCGGCCGGGTGACCTTTGAAACGCAGCGCGCGAACGGCGTTCTGGTTGTGCCCCAGGAGGCGGTGAACCCCGCTGGAGAGGGCGCCGCGACGGTGACCGTGGTCAGCGCGGACAACAAGGCCAGCATCCGCACCGTGCGCACCGGCCTGTCGGACGGCCGGGTCGTGGCTATTGAGGGCGAGGTTGCGGAGGGCGATCCCGTGGTCGTCATCACCGGTCGCCCCCTCAAGGACGGCCAGGCAGTGAAGATGGCCGGCGGCAGCAGCGGCGGCGAGGGCGGAGAAAAGGCCGCCTCCCCTGCCCCACAGGGAGCAGGGGCAGCGGGGGCAGCGGCCACGGCGGGAGGTAACCGGTAACCATGAATATCGCGCGCTTCTCCGTCACGCGCCCCGTCGCGGTGACGATGCGCATCCTGGCACTGGTGCTGCTCGGGGCGGTCTGCTACACCCGCCTCGCCGTAGACCTGCTGCCCAATGTCACCCTCCCCACCGTGGCCGTCAGCACCTCCTGGCCGAACGTCGCGCCGCAAGAGATCGAGGCGCAGGTCACCCGCCCGCTGGAGCGCGCTGTATCGTCAGTGCCCGGTCTGTACGAGGTGCAGTCCACCTCGTCGGAAGGGTCCTCGTTCGTACGCGTCCAGTTCCAGTGGGGTGTGGACATCGGTCAGGCGGCGGTGGACGTGCTCCAGCAGGTGCAGCGCGCCCGGCGCGAGTTCCCGGTCGACCCGACGCTGGAAAACCCCGTCGTCTTCAAGTTCGACCCGTCGCAGAGCCCGATTCTGGTCTATGGCGTCTCCGGCGAGAAGGACCCGGTCAAGCTCCGCACTCTGCTGGACAACCAGGTCGCGCCGATCCTGGAGAGCGCTGACGGCGTCGCCGCGGTGAATGTCACCGGTGGCGAGGAGCGCGCCATCCTGGTGAACGTCGACCCGGAGAAGCTGCGGGCGCGTGGCCTGTCGCTGGCGCAGGTATCCCGCCGCATCGCCGAGGAGAACCTCAACCTCCCGGCGGGCATCGCCAAGGAGAGCGAGACCGAGTATACGATCCGCTCCACCGGCTTCTTCACCAGCGTGGATGAGATCCGCGCCGTCCCCGTCGGCTCTTACAACGGCCAGCTTGTCTCCCTGGGCGAGGTGGCCGAGGTCAAGGACACGACCCCGGAGACGCGCGTCTACACCCGCCTGAACGGCGAAACGGCCGTTGGCCTTCTGATCCAGCGTCAGAGCGGCGCGAACACCATCGCCACCGCGCATGCGGTGATGGATAAGATCGAAGAGGCGAAGGAGCTGTACCCCAACCTGGAGTTCCGCCTCGCCTACGACCAGTCCCGCTTTATCGAGGGGGCGGTCCACCGCGTCCAGGAGGACGCCCTGATCGGCGGCGCGCTGGCCGTGGTAATCCTCCTGTTCTTCCTGCGCAATGTCCGCTCGACGCTCGTGGTCGCCCTGTCGATCCCGATCTCGGTCGTGTCCACGTTCGCGCTCATCTACCTGTGCGGCTTCTCGCTCAACACTATGAGCCTGTCGGGCCTCGCCCTCTCGGTCGGCCTGATCGTGGACGACGCGGTCGTGGTGCTGGAGAATATCTTCCGCCACATCGAGCGCGACAAGAAGCGGGCCGCCGAGGCCGCAGTGTCGGGCACGCAGGAGATCCTGACCGCAGTCGTCGCCTCTACCATCACGATCATGATCGTGTTCCTGCCGCTGCTCCTCATCAAGGGGCAGGCGGGGCAGATGTTTACCCAGCTTGCGCTGGTGGTGATCTTCTCCATTGCGGTGTCGCTGCTGGACGCCGCCACCGTCGTCCCAATGCTCGCCTCGCGCTTTATCAAGGCCGAGGACCATATGCACGGCGAGGGTGAGTTGCAGGGGGGCCACCCGGGCCTCCTCGCCCGCTTCTTCCGCTGGTCCGGCGAGCGGTTCGACGCCATGGACGAGTCGTACCGCAACGCCCTGCGCTGGTCGCTGCGGCACCGCGGGCGCGTGATCGGCGGCGCGTTCGGCGTCACCGCGCTCAGCCTGCTCCTGGTGCCCTACATCGGGGTGGAACTGATGCCCCAGAGCGACAGCGGCGACTTCCAGATCAACCTGAAGATGCCCGTCGGCACCAGCTTTGCCCGGACCAACGAGGCGATGCTAGAGGTGGAGAAGATCCTCCTGGAGAACCCGAACGTCGCCACCGCCTTCTCGGCGGCGGGGACGAACCTCTCCGTACGCGGCGTCTCCACCCGCCTCACCGCCAACGAGGGCGCGGCCCTGGTGAAGCTGAAGGACGACCGGACCCAGAGCACCACCGAGGTCATCAACGAGCTGCGCGGCAAGCTGTCGCAGCTGCCCGGCGCCCGCGCCCGCGCCTACCAGATCGACCTGGTGACGCAGATTATGACGGGCGGCAACCAGAACGTCGAGATAAACATCTTCGGCGAGAACCTGGAGACCCTCTCGCGGCTGGGTCAGCAGACCATTGCAGAGGTGCGGGATGTGCCCGGCTACCAGAACGTGGACGTCAACTGGCAGGACACCACCCCCGAACTCCAGTGGAAGGTGGACCGTCAGAAGGCGACGCAGCTTGGCCTGGCGTTCCGGGACATCGCCGACACCATCGGCACCGCCACGCGCGGAAACATCGCCTCCTACTACCAGGAGAACGGCTTCCAGTACCCCATCCAGGTCCAGTTGCCGGAGTCGAAGCGTAAGTCGGTGAACGAGTTGCTGGCGCTGCCGCTCACCCCGAGTCTGGTGGCGGCGGGCGGCCCGGCGCGCTCCATTGAGCTGCGGCAGGTGGCGACGCCTGTCTTTTCCACCGGGCCGAGCGAGATCACCCGCCTGAACCGCCAGCGCTACATCGCCGTGTCGGGCACGCCCGAGGGGCGCTCCGCGGGCGAGATTCAGAAGGACATCGAAAAGAGCATGTCGGGCATTGAGTTGCCCGCCGGGTACCGCTGGGACTGGGGCAGCAACCAGAAGCGGCGCGGGCAGGAGTTCGCCGGTATGGGGCTGGCGGTCTTCCTCGCCATCGCGCTGATCTACATGCTGCTGGCCTCGCAGTTCGAGTCGTTCGTCCACCCGTTCACGATCCTGCTCTCGGTGCCCCTCGCCATCACCGGGGTCATCCTGGCGCTATTCCTGTCCGGGCGCGCCTTCGGCCTGACGGCGTTCATCGGTCTGCTGCTCCTGGTGGGCATCGTGGTCAAGAACGGCATCCTGCTGATCGACTACACGAACCAGCTACGCGAGCGCGGCAGAACCCGCGACGAGGCGGTGCTGGAGGCGAGCCCGACCCGTCTGCGGCCAATCCTCATGACCAGCCTGGCGGCGGGCTTCGGGATGCTGCCGCTCGCGATGGGTCTGGGCGAGGGCTCGGAGACGCAGGCCCCGCTGGCGACCGCGGTCGTGGGCGGCCTGACGACCTCCACGGTGCTGACCCTGTTTGTGGTTCCCTGCGTTTACACGCTCTTTGATGACCTGGCGCGCCGCCTGCGCGGCGGCGATGACCGCGACCTTGCGCGCCCGCCCGTGCTGGTGGAGCCGTCGGTCGAATCGGTCGAGCGCGTCCCCCTGCGCGAGACGCTGCCCCCCGGCCCGCCCGCCCCCGCTGACAACGACGGTGGCAGCAGCAGCAGCAGCAGTGGCGCCGTCACGGTCCCGGCCGGTACGGGAGAAGAGGAGCGGCGCCCGGAATGAGCAAGTGGCCGGCCGCCGGCCCGTCCGCCCCCCCGCCCCGGGGGGGCGACGCCCTGCCCTACCAGGCGGCGCACCTGGAGCGGATGCTGCCGGAGATCGCCCTCCGGCTCTTCACGCTCGACCCGGAGCATCCCCTGGCGGACCTGCCTCAAGCGCAGATGAAGGTCTGCGTTTTGCTCTTCCAGAACGGGCCGCGCACTCTGTCGCAGATCAGCGACACGCTCGGCATCTCGGCCAGCGCGGTGACGCAGATCGCGGACCGACTGGAGAAGGCGGGTATGGTGGAGCGCGCGGCGGTGGAGCCGGGCGAGGGGGACCGGCGCGCCCGCTACCTGGAGCTGACAGAACAGGGGCGAACGCTGATGGAGCAGCGGCGGCAGGCGCGCGTCGCTAAAGTCGCTGCCGCGCTGGAACACCTGTCCCCACACGAGCGGGAGTGGGTCGAAGGGGCAGTAACGGCCTTACTGCGTGCTTGTCAAACAGGCTCGCATGGGGAATAATGTGCCAACGATTTTTAAACAGACGTAAGTTCCTGTATTTCTGAGCGGGAGCG